>NZ_BAEB01000028.1:0-140040 GCF_000241225.1 Acinetobacter sp. NBRC 100985
ATTTTAGAAAATCTTAGCGTACGATGCCGCGTGTAGACTTTTCTAGAGAATCGATAAACAGCTGAGCTTCAGGCGTGCTTTCTAAAATTTCATTACGAATTTGCTCGATTGCCTGCTCGGTTGTTAGGCCAGATTTATAGATCAACTTATAAGCTTCTCTAAGACCTTGAATAGTATTTCGAGACCATCCTTTGCGACGCATGCCCTCTATATTCATGCCAAAAGCACGTGCTGGATTACCTGATGCCATCACATAGGCAGGAACATCTTTAAGGATTAAAGCCGCGCCACCAATCATACTGTAAGAGTCAATACGACAAAATTGGTGAATACCAGCATTACCGCCAACAATCACGTGATCACCAACATTTACATGTCCAGCTACACCAACATTGTTTGCAAAAATATTGTGGTCACCAATGTTACAATCATGTGCAATATGGGTATTCACCATTAATAAATTATGGCTACCAATCTTTGTAATGCCATGATCCTGAACTGTACCTCTATGCAAAGTACAATGTTCACGAATAGAGTTATTATCCCCTATTTCTAACCACGTCTCTTCACCTTGATATTTTAAATCTTGGCAAATTTCCCCAATACTCGAAAATTGGAAAATATCATTATTTTTTCCAATTTTCGTAAAGCCACCAACTACAACATGCGAACGTAATTTTGTTCCTGCATCAATACTTACATTTGGCCCAATAATACAATACGGCCCAATTTGTACATCAGATGCGATTTCTGCAGATGCGTCAATAATTGCTGTAGGATGAACTAAATTTTGACTACTCATGTCTGCTCAATTTTCTGATGGGAAATAATAATCTCAGCTGCCGCTGCAATTTTGCCGTCAACACTAGCAGTACAATTGTACTTGTAAATGCCACGTTTTTGCATAACAAGCTCAGATTTTAAGATAAGCTGGTCACCAGCAACAACCTGTTTCTTAAATCTTATTTTTTCTGCGCCAGCAAACAAGAACAATGAACCAGCTTTTGGCTTCTGATTTGTTAATACAAAACCTAAAATACCAGAAACCTGAGCCAAAGCTTCAATAATCAATACACCAGGCATAATCGGATAAGTTGGAAAATGCCCCTGTAGAAACTCTTCATTAATAGATACGTTTTTATAACCGACAATGCTATTTTCAGTTACTTCTGTCACTCTATCAACTAACAAGAAAGGATAGCGATGAGGTAAATATTCACGGATAGTTTGGATATCCATTGGTAATTCAGGCATCGTGAATGCTGGAAATGTTGACTCAGTCATAATAAATTATTTACGTAACTTAAGGGTTGATTCAAGGGACTCTAATTGAGCTTGCATATGATCAAGCCTTTTCGTGAGTTGGGTCAATGGCACATCTGCTAATTGTCTCAAGCGTACAACCGTCCTTTTCCAATGACTATTTTCAAAGAGTCCAATTCCTGAAGAATAAGTTCCAGCCTCAGAAATATTTTTTGTGACCATTGACATTCCAGTAAGCGTGACATTATCCGCGATATTTAAATGCCCTGCAACTGCACTACCGCCTCCGATAATACAGTTTTTGCCAATACGAACACTTCCAGCGATAGCACAGTTAGCGGCAATCGCAGTATTTTGACCAATTTGAACGTTATGCGCGATTTGCACAAGGTTATCAATAATTACGCCATCTTCAAGAATAGTATCGTCCAATGCACCACGATCAATACAACAATTTGAACCAATTCTGACATCATTACCGATTAAAACTGAGCCAAGTTGTGCTATTCGATGCCATTTACCTTGATACGGAGCAAATCCAAAACCTTCTGAACCAATTGAAGTATTTGTATGTATACGAACACGATCCTTTAACTTGGCTTCACCTGTAATCGACACATTTGCATCAATAAAACCATCTTTGCCCACTTCGACGTTGTCATCAAGAAAGACGTTCGCTTGAATAATTGTATTATTACCAACAACACAATTTTCGCCAATAACAACATGATGTCCAATATATGCATCGTCAGCAATAATCGCAGAAGGATGTATCTTTGCAGTGCTTTCAATACCTCGTTGAGATATTTTTTTGTCGAATACATGGGTTAATGTGGCAAACGCCAAATAAGGATTATTAACAACAATAAAGTTTTTCTTACTGCCTAATAATTGTTTTAATGATTCAGTAACGATGTAAACACCAGCTTGACTTGCTTCAGCTTGTGCTAAGTATTTTTCACCATTTACAAAGCAAATATGATGATTGTGAGCTTTTTCTAGACTTGCTAAATTAAAAATTTGAAAATCTTTTTCACCGAAATACTCACCTTTTACAAGGTGAGCGATTTCTTCTAAACGATAACTACGTCTATTCATTGATTATTTCATTGCATTAACCTTTTGAATCATTTTATCAGTTAAATCATACTGAGCGTCAGATGCAATCGTAGAATTTTTATTCAAAATAAAATCTAAATTATTTTCTTTACGTAATTGTTCTGCTGCTTGCTTTACACGATTCTCAAAAGTTGTGTTCATCGCTTGTAAACTAGACTGAACTTTAGTCTGTAAACCCTGCTGAGTAGAATTAAATTCATTAACTTTAGCTTGGTATTGCGCAGAAAGCTTTTGCAAATCAGCTTGATTAGCTGATTGGGCTTTTTGTTGCAAACCTTCAATTTCTTTGCCCAACTGCTCTAACTTCGTTGAAGTTGGTTTTACTGTTTGACCTAAACTTGCGTTTTGTTGCTTAAGATAAGTACTACTTTCTACAACTTTAGCGAGATCGACAACAGCAATACCACCTGCATTCGCAGCTACTGAAACCGTTAGACCTAAGCCAATCATAAGCATTGTTAATGTTTTCATTGTTTCATCCTTTTATATATTTTGAAAACCTAGAGTCGTACTTAGAAAGTACGACCAATTTCGAATTGAATAGACTTAGTATCATCGCCTTTCTTATCGTTAAGCGGATATGCATAACTCAGTGATAAAGGTCCAATCATCGTAATCCATGTAAAACCAACACCTACGCTATAACGCATGTTGCCGAAGTCAAATTTATAGTTATCTTTACAATATTGTTTGATATCAACAGTATTATCATTAACTAGAATATCACCTTGTGGTACATCACACTGTGTATCAAAAACTTGTGCACCTTCAGCAAATAATACAGGTCTAACCTGACGAGTCCAATCCCCTTTAAATGGTAAAGGTAGAGCAAGTTCCGTACCGAATTGAACAAGCGCATTACCACCAACTTCCTCTGGTGATGGATCATTTTTGCCCGTTTCTTGGAAGATTAAACTTGGATATTTTGGTCCGAGAGTACTATTATCATAACCACGAACAGAACCATATCCACCCGCATAGAAGTTCTTATAGAATGGCAAGTCATTACCAAATCCTAACTTACCATAGCCACGTAATACAAATCCTTTAGGCAATGATTTAAAAGCTTGTGCATCATAGGTAAGTTTTTGATAATCAACATCACTTCCAGGTAAACCAACTTCCAATCCAACGCGATGAGACATACCCGAAGTTGGGAAAATTGGACGATTCAAAGTATTGTAAGACCAACCTAGGTTTAAAGTATAGGTTAAGAAATCACCTTCAAATGCACTTGGATAGGTTTCCTCCTTCCCTTCATTACATTTCCCTGTATATTTATTATCAATCATTTCCAATTCATCTTCAGGGCAATATGTACTTGTTCCTGTTGCTTTTCCGCCATTTGCTAACAGATAGTCACGAATATATGTCGAAACACTCGGACCTGTTCTAACTTTAGTTTTATCGATACCAACAGAAGCACTTAAACTTTGATTTTCATCAATTGGATAACCAAAGCTTAAACTACCACCTAAACTATCCGTCACATAATTGTTAACGTTATAGTCTTCATTCAGTTTTGTCTTACGATAGTAAACATTATATCCACGACTCACACCATCAATAGTGAAGTATGGGTCTGTTACACTCAGGTTATAATAATCTTGTGTTTCAGAACGAGATAAATCAACTGCTACTCGATTACCAGTACCCATAAAGTTTGTTTGACTCAAACCTGCTTGGAATGTGATACCACCATTTTGAGAGTAACCTACTGCAAGCGTTGTGGTACCAGAGTGCTGCTCTTCAACATTAACATTTAAATCAACTTGGTCTGGAGAGTTCGGCACTCGAACTGGTTTTACATCAACAGTTTTAAAGAAGCCTGTCCGCTCTAAACGAACTTTAGAAAGATCAATCTTCTCGTTACTTGCTAACGCACCTTCCATCTGACGCATTTCACGTCGTAAAACTTCATCAGCAGTTTTATTATTACCTGTAAAGTTAATACGACGAACTGTGACTTGCTGACCTGGATTAATGTAGTAATTAAGATCAACAATTCCTGTTTGATTATTAATCTGAGGAACTACATTTACTTCTGCATAGTAATAACCAGCATTTCCGTATTTACGTAGTAAAAGTTGCTTAACAGCATTCACTTTTTCTTGCGAATAGGTTTCACCATCTTTATAAAGTTTAAGTACTTGTAACTCTTCTGGTTTATAAAGTGCATCACCTAAAAACTTTGTTTCACCAAACTTAAACTGACTACCTTCATCAACAGAAACTTCAATAAAGATATGTTTTTTATCTTCACTAATATTCAGTTGTGAATTGATGATATTGAAATTGATATAACCTTTATTCAAATATAGCGCACGCAATGCCTCTAAACTTGCAGCCATCTTTTCGCGAGCATATCGATCATTACGCGTAACAATCGATGCCCAACCGCTTTCTTTCACAGCAAAAGCTTGTTTAATATCAGCATCGCTAAATACAGTATTACCGATGATATTGATATCAAACACTTTCGCAGGCGTACCTTCGTTGAAGTTTAGTTTTAACTCCACGCGGTTATTTGGGCGAGCTATAGTTTCTACTGTTACATCAGCATCGTAACGACCTTGCTGTGTATACTGTTGCTCAAGTTCAGTTTCAATAATCTGTAATGCAGATTTTTTGAATACCTCACCCTCAGCAATACCCATTTTCTTTAAGCCTTGTTCCAAAGCTTCCTTTGGAATAAGTTTATTGCCTTTGAATTCAAGCTTTGAAATGATTGGGCGTTCAACTACTTTAAAGACTAAGACATCATTCTCTTTAAAAGCTTTAATGTCATCAAATAGGCCTGAAGCATATAAAGTGCGAATTGCTTCAGCGATCATCGGATCGCTTACTCTATCGCCACTATTTATTGGTAACATTGAATAGATGCTTGCAGGTGTTAAACGTACAAGGCCATCAATTCGTATATCTCGTGCAAGAAACTCATCTGCTGCGTATACTTGTTGTACCGCTGCCATCGCACTAACAAGTGCTAAAGGCATTAATAAATGTGTGTGACGCATGCCCATATATTTTCCAGTAAGTTAAATTCCATTTGCGCTTATAAACGCATGAAGTCATTGAATAAAGCTAAAAGCATCATGCTACCGAGCAGTACCATACCAACTTTTAAACCAAACATCTGTATTTGTTCAGAAACAGGTTTACCACGAATTGCTTCAATAAAGTAATAAACTAAGTGACCGCCATCCAGCATTGGGATCGGCAATAAATTTAAGATCCCTAGGCTCACACTCATCAGCGCCATAAAAGAGATAAACGTTTGCCATCCCATTTCAGCACTTTGTCCAGCAACTTTAGCAATCGTTATTGGACCAGATAGATTATCTAAACCAATCAAGCCTCTTACCATTTTTACGATCGAGTTTACAATCATACCTGAGAGCTGCACTGTTTTATCAGTCGCAACACCTAAAGCTTCAAGAGGTGAATATTGAATCGTTTGTTTATATTCTTGTGGAATAGTAACTTTACCAACATCACTTTTTACACCCAGAACACCCGTTGTATTGCCCATATTGTCACGTTGACCTTGCGGCATAACTTGTAAATGCACAATCTTATCATTGCGCATTACATCAATATTCAACAATTTTTCAGGTGAACCTTGTACAACTTCAACTACATCAAACCAGTCTTTCATCGTAACACCATTGATTGCTACGATTTTATCACCCTCTTTCATCCCTTGACGAATTGCAGCACCATCCGCACTTAACTCTTTTACAACTGCGGGGATAACAGGACGATAAGGTAAAAAGCCCAATGCATCTAGAGGTGATTGACTCTGATCTTTAAGAAAATCTTTAATCGGTAAATTAACTTGTTTTTCAGTACCCGCACGATCAACTAAAACAGAAACTTGCCCAGTTTCCCCCACACGGTTTACAAGCGCGTAGTTAAGTTTTTCCCACGTTGGGGTCGTCTGACCATCAACCTCTAAGATCTTATCGCCAACTTTCAAATCAACTTGAGCAGCAGGTGTATTTGGTAGAACTTTACCAATACGCGTGTTCAACTGATCTTGGGCTGGTAGAAACAAAATCCAAAAGAGAAAAATAGCGAAAATTAAATTAATTAGTGGCCCAGCAGCGACAATCGCAATACGTTTCCACGGAGATTGCCTATTGAAAGCGTATGGTAAATCTTGTTCAGCGACATTGCCTTCACGCTCATCTAGCATCTTGACATAGCCACCAAGTGGTAGAGCTGAAAGCTGATACTGAATACCAGATTTTTTAGATTGCCATTTTAGTAAAGTAGGACCAAATCCGATCGAATAGACTAAAACTTTGACACCTAATTTACGAGCTACCCAATAATGACCAAACTCATGAATGGCGATGAGAGGACCCAACAACAAAATCGCAGCAACGATCATGAACAATGCATTCATACGATTTAACCTCCCACTTCCATAACATACTGCTCTGCCACCTGTCTTGCGATCATATCAGTATGTAAAATGATGTCTATATTTTCTGCTTTAGCATTTTGTACAACTTGCAAAGTATTTTCGACAACTTGTGGAATTTCTGTAAATCTAATTTTATTATCCAAAAACGCAGCCACTGCTATTTCATTAGATGCATTTAAAATTGTTGGTGCTAAACCACCTGCTCGCATTGCTTGACGAGCTAAATTAAGCGCAGGAAATTTAATTTCATCTGGCTTTTGAAAATTTAATTGCGCTGTTTCAAACAAGTCCAAAGCAGGAACATGTGTTGTTAAACGTTTCGGCCAAGCCAATGCGTGCGCAATCGGCGTACACATATCTGGGTTACCCATTTGAGCCAAAGTTGATCCATCCACATATTGCACCATTGAATGAATAATACTTTGTGGATGAACAACAACTGTAACAAAATGTTCTGATATTGAAAACAAATGACAAGCCTCTATTAATTCTAGGCCTTTGTTCATTAAAGTTGCAGAATCAACCGAGATTTTTTGCCCCATAGACCAGTTTGGATGCTTACATGCTTGTTGAGGTGTTACATCTTTTAATTGTTCAATTGAGTGATTAAGAAATGGGCCACCAGATGCAGTCAATAATATCTGAGAAACACCGAGTTGCGGTTGTCCTGTTCTTTTTGCATCTAAATAGTTATGCGGTAATGATTGAAAAATTGCATTGTGTTCAGAATCTACAGGTAACAATAACGCCTTATGCTGTTTTGCCGCCTGCATCATAATGTCACCAGACATCACTAAAGCTTCTTTATTTGCAAGCAATACTCGTTTACCTGCTTTTACTGCTGCGAGCGTTGGCAACAAACCAGCCGCACCAACGATTGCAGCCATAACAACATCAACATCAGGATGTTCTGCAATTGCTATTAATCCAGCTTCATCAGTCAAAATTTCAATTTGTTTGAGATTTTCTTTATTTAACTTTTGTTTTATTTCAAAAGCTTTTTCATTCGGTACGACGACAATTTTAGGATGATATTTTTTGCAGATTTCTAAAAGTTCATCTAAACGACTATAAGCAGACACTGCAAAAACAGTGTACTGGTCTGGGTGTTGTTCCAATACTTTTAATGTACTTTGACCAATTGAACCTGTAACACCCAATATACAAACAGCTTGAGTCATTTAAAGATCTACACCAATAAGTTTTAATATGTACATACCCGCGGCAAAGATAGGTGCAGCGGCTAGTAATGAGTCGATTCGATCTAATACACCACCATGCCCAGGAAGCACTCGGCCTGAATCTTTGATACCAGCTCGGCGCTTAATCATTGATTCAAATAAGTCACCTAACACTGAAGCAAAAACAGTGATGATTGAAAGAATTAAAAATAAGATAAGCTGTACTGCGGTTAAATTCAAATAAGAATATTGAACAATCATCATAATGATTACAGTTGTCGCAATACCACCATACAAGCCTTCAACTGATTTATTTGGGCTAACTGTTGGTGCTAGCTTCTTCTTACCAAATTTACGGCCAACAAAATAAGCGCCACTATCAGCCCCCCATACCAATAGGAATAAATACATCAACCACCACGGGGAGCTATGCCAGACTGCATATAAGGCTGTAACTGCCGCAGAGATTAAAATAAATCCAATGATATACAGGGAAACATTGTACCAATTATCGGATTCAGGGAAATTTTTAACCCAATAAATGCTTCCAAGCCAAGTGAGAATTGATGCAGCCCATAAAAGCAAAGCTACATCATCAAAAAATAATGCTAGCGTCGAAACTGCTGCGACACATCCACCATAAATCCAAGCTTTTGGCTTTGAAACAACTGATGCCGTTCTAGGCATAAGCTTAAACCACTCATACCCAGCAACCCCAGCTGCTAAAATCATAAGCACAAACATTGGATAATGTGATTGCGTTGCAAACATGCAACTTAAAACAACAGCAACTAAAACCAATGCGGTAACAATCCGCTCTAACATTTATTAATTCTCTATTTTCGCTTGTTGAATCTGTTCAGAAGTTTTACCGAAACGTCTTTCACGTCCTGAAAAAACGTTAAATGCATAATCCAACTCTTGCACTGTAAATTCTGGCCACAAAGTATCGGTAAAATACAATTCTGCATATGCAGCTTGCCAGAGCAAAAAGTTAGATAAACGATAATCACCACCTGTACGAATTAATAAATCGACGGCAGGAAGATCGTTTAGACTGACATACTTATCAAATAAATCAACATTTATCTGATTGGTTTCAAGCCTGCCAGCGAGAGCCTCTTCTGCAATGCTCTTCGCAGCTTGAGCCATATCCCACATACCACCATAACTTACGGCAATCGTGAGTGTCATCGAATCAAATACTGCTGTTTTTTGCTCTGCATATTCCATTAACGCTCTCAATTTCGTCGATAAACGAGAACGATCGCCAATGAAACGCAACGCAATATTAAACTTTTCCATCCGAGGTAGTTGCTCATGAATTGTCTCTTCCAACAATTGCATTAACAAATCCACTTCGTATTGTGGTCGGTTCCAGTTTTCACTTGAAAAAGCAAAAACAGTTAAAGCACGAACACCGACTTTTTTACAATGTTCAACGATAGGATCTAGGACATTTTTGCCCTCGCGATGCCCATCGCCTTTTTGCATTTGCTTTTTTTTAGCAAAGCGATTATTGCCATCCATGATGATGGCAATATGCTGAGGAAGATTTTGCTCTTCTGATAATGTCATATCATTAGACTTTCATTAATTCCGCTTCTTTCGCTGCAAGACGCTTATCAACTTCTGCAACATATTTATCAGTGATTTTTTGGATATCATCACCAGCACGACGCTCATCATCTTCAGAAATTTCTTTTTCTTTCAACAATGATTTGATATCACCTAAAACATCACGACGAATGTTACGAATTGCAACTTTCGCATTTTCAGCTTCAGAACGCGCCACTTTCTGCATATCACGACGTGTTTCTTCTGTTAATGCTGGAAGTGGAACACGGATCGAGTCAGCAGTAATTGGGTTCAAACCCAAATCACTTTCACGGATCGCTTTATCAATGGCTGAAACCATTGTACGTTCGAAAGGTTGAACAATAAGCGTACGAGAGTCTTCTACACCAACGTTTGCAACTTGGTTTAGCGGAACATCAGAACCATAGTAAGGAACCATCACACCATTTAAAATTGATGGGTGCGCGCGTCCAGTACGAACTTTTGCAAAACCTTGCTCTAAAGAGTCAAGTGTTTTCTGCATACGCTGTTCGCTATCGTTTTTGAGATCGTTAATCATATGATCTTCCTTACTTATTCATTAGGTATTACAAAATATTTAGCGTAGTATAAAGAGCTTTCAGGCTCACGTACATTAGTTCGTAACGTGAGTCCCTTCTTTTTCACCCATTACAACAGAAAGTAATGCGCCTGATTTATTCATATCGAATACTTGCAATGGCACATTATGATCACGACACAAGCAAATTGCTGTAAGATCCATAACGCCAAGCTTTTCATCAAGCACTTGATCGAATGTTAAGTTATCGTACTTAACAGCATCATCATATTTGCTTGGGTCTTTATTATAAACACCATCAACTTTAGTTGCTTTCAAGATTAAGTTTGCTTCAATCTCGATACCACGTAAGCAAGCCGCAGTATCTGTTGTAAAGAATGGATTACCTGTACCTGCAACAAATACGCACACCTCACCTTGGCTTAAATGGCGAATTGCATCACGACTTGAGTATGACTCAACAACTGTACCAATTGACAATGCAGACATTAAACGAGTTTTAATGTTACGACGTACCAATGCATCACGCATCGCCAAGCCATTCATCACTGTAGCTAACATCCCCATCTGGTCACCCGTTACACGACCAACCAAACCATCTTTTTGTAATTGGCTACCACGATATAAGTTACCACCACCTACAACAATACCAACTTGCACACCTAAACCAACTAAATGAGCAATTGAAAGTGACATTTGATCTAATACTTGGGCATCAATACCCATATCTTTATTACCAGCTAAAGCTTCACCAGAAAGCTTTAGCAAAATTCTTGCATAACGTGGATTTTTAGAAGCTGACATACCTTTACTCCAAACCGACCAATCTCAAAATTTTCTTAATCTAATAAAATGAATAATTCAACATCAAGCAGATTTAATCTGAATTAATTTCGCAAATAAATCGTATTCATCCGCGTCAGTAATTTCGACCTCAAGCAGATCACCCGCTTTAATCACACTCTTATCAATATCTTCAACAAAAACGTTACCATCAATTTCAGGTGCGTCAGCATAAGAACGAGCAACTGCTACTGGGAACTCTTCTTCTAAGCTATCAACAAGCACCGTCATTTTCTGACCAATACGTTTTTGTAGTTTTGCTGCGGAAATAGCTTGCTGAACTTCCATAAAACGTTCATAACGCTCTTGCTTGATTTCTTCAGGCACATGATCAGGAAGATCATTCGCTGTCGCACCCTCTACAGGTGAATAAGTAAAGCATCCAACTCGATCCAGTTGAGCTTCTTTCAACCATTCTAATAAGATTTGGAAATCTTCTTCAGTTTCACCAGGAAAACCAACAACAAAAGTAGAGCGAATCACCAATTCAGGGCATTTTTCACGCCACAATTTGAGGCGCTCTAATGTATTCTCACTATGCGCTGGTCGCTTCATCAATTTTAAGATGCGTGGACTGGCATGCTGAAAAGGAATATCTAAATACGGTAAGATTTTACCTTGCGCCATTAAATCAATCGCAGCATCAACATGTGGGTATGGATAGACATAATGTAAACGAACCCAAATTCCAAGTTGACCGAGTGCTTCACACATGTCATAGAATTTAGTTTTTACAGGTTGTCCATTCCAAAAATCCAACTTGTATTTCGTGTCTACACCATAAGCTGACGTATCTTGAGAAATCACTAGAATTTCTTTTACACCAGCACGTTTGAGTGCCGCCGCCTCATCCAACACTTTACCCACTGGGCGAGAAACAAGATCTCCGCGCATACTTGGAATAATGCAGAATGTACAACGATGATTACAGCCTTCTGATATCTTTAAATATGCATAATGCTTCGGTGTCAAACGGACACCTTGCTCAGGAACTAAATCAATAAATGGGTTGTGCTTTGGTGGTGCTGGTACATATTCATGTACAGCTTCCATTACATCTTGATAGGCTGCCGCACCTGTTACTTTTAGAACATTTGGGTGCATTTGACGAATCTTGTCTTCATCTTTACCTAAACAGCCCGTGACGATAACACGGCCATTTTCGCTCATGGCTTCACCAATCGCGTCTAAAGACTCTTGTACTGCAGATTCAATAAAACCACAGGTGTTAACAACAACCAAATCTGCACCATCATAATCTGATGCAACTTGATAACCTTCAGTCTTTAACTGAGTTAAAATTCGTTCAGAATCTACCAATGCCTTAGGACAACCTAAAGATACAAAACCGACTTTGGGGGTCTTCATGAATCTGCGCTCCACTAGAATCGGCGTATTGTATGTCTTTTCTTGGCTTACGCATAGCAGCAAAGACATCTCTTTGTGTAATGCACCAAAATACAACCAATATTTTAAATAAAATTCAACACTGCACCATTTTGAATCATAATAAAATATAGAAATAACCCAATGTATGTGAAAAATACCGTATAAATTAGACATTCTACGAATAAGTTATTGAAATTTAGCCAATACAAAGTTGGCTTATATTTTGCATTAAGTACAATCTATAAGTTAATGGCTATTCATTTATATTGATATTAATTGCGCCATTTTAAAACAGGACGATTCACAAATGGATCAACACAACACTATCGACTATCGACTACTTGTAGATAATCTGACGACTGCCATTTTATTGGTCGATAGTAATCTTAATATTTTTTATTTAAATTCTGCTTGTGAAGCATTATTTGATATCAGTTTGCTTCGCGCATCGGGCCAACCTGTACTCAATTTACTGCATGCACATGATGATACATTTAATACACACGAAGCATTAATCAATACATTACAAAGTGGACAACATTATACGCGACGAGAAGCTGTAATTAACGTGAACTTCAAACCAATTCATGTTGACTATACCGCCTCGCAATTAAATGCAGGAAAAAGCTACCACCCCTTACTTCTCATTGAACTCAATCCGATTGATCGTATGTTGAAAATTTCCAAAGAGGAAAATTTGGTTCAACAACACCATGTAGCTCGCCAATTGGTTAGAGGCGTTGCACATGAAATCAAGAATCCTTTAGCTGGTATTCGTGGCGCAACTCAACTTTTAGCACGTAGCTTGGGTGATGAAAGTTATCGAGAATTTACCGACATCATTATCAATGAAGTTGACCGCTTGACTAACTTAGCTGACACGATGCTCGGTTCGCGGCAATTACCTAGCTATGAACATGTTAATGTGCATGAACCACTAGAACGCGTTCGCTCACTTATTGCTAATCAAACCAAAAAGAAAATTAAGATTACTCGAGATTATGACCTTTCATTACCAGATGTTATGGCTGATCGTGATCAACTCATACAAGTCATGCTCAATATCAGCGTCAATGCGGTTCAAGCAATGACTGAGAATAAAGATTACTTTACCGACTCAGAGCCAGAATTAACATTAAGAACACGTATTCAACGTTTAGTCACTATTAATGGTGCTCTGCATCGCTCAACAGTACGTATTGATATAGAAGACAATGGCCCTGGTGTGCCAGAAAGTATTTTAGAGTCAGTATTTTATCCGCTCGTCACTGGGCGAGCTAAAGGAACAGGTCTAGGCCTAAGTATCGCTCAAAACATCATGCATCAACATAACGGAATGATCGAGTGTCAATCCGTTCCTGGAAAAACCGTATTTAGCTTATATTTACCTTGGGAGTCAGACCGTGTCACGAAATAAAATTTGGGTAATCGATGACGATCGTGCCATGCGCTGGGTACTCGAAAAAACTTTCAAAGAAGAAGGTTTTGACGTTACCAATTTTGAAGAAGCACAAACGGCACTTGAGCGTTTACATGATGATGCACCTGATGTCATTTTAACTGACATCCGCATGCCTGGGATTGATGGTTTAACTTTTCTATCCAAAGTTAAAAATACACATCCAGACCTACCTGTCATTATTATGACAGCGCATTCAGACCTTGAATCCGCTGTATCAAGTTATCAAACAGGTGCTTTTGAATATTTACCAAAACCTTTTGATATTGATGAAGCATTAGCACTGGTTAATCGTGCAATTTTGCATATCAATAAGTTACAACAACAAGAAGCAACTAAAGCAGCATCACCATTGCAATCAACCGAGATCATTGGTGAATCTCCTGCTATGCAGGAAGTTTTCCGTGCGATTGGACGTTTATCACAATCTCATATTACTGTGTTAATTAATGGTGAATCTGGTACTGGTAAAGAATTAGTTGCACATGCTCTACACAAACACTCACCTCGTCGTGCCAAACCATTTATTGCACTCAATATGGCGGCAATTCCTAAAGACCTGATTGAGACAGAATTGTTTGGGCATGAAAAAGGTGCTTTTACTGGAGCAAATACACAACACCAAGGGCGTTTTGAACAAGCTAATGGCGGTACCTTATTTCTAGATGAAATTGGTGACATGCCATTCGAAACTCAAACTCGTTTACTACGTGTGCTTGCAGACGGTGAGTTTTATCGTGTTGGCGGGCACATTCCAGTCAAAGTTGATGTTCGTATTGTTGCTGCAACACACCAAGATTTAGAAAAGCTAGTCAATGAAGGACGCTTCCGTGAAGACTTATATCATCGTCTGAACGTGATTCGCATTCACATTCCTAAACTTGCGCATCGTAGTGAAGATATCCCAATGCTTGCGCAACACTTCTTGGCACGTGCGGGTAAAGAGTTAGGCGTTAGCCCTAAAATCTTACGTACCGAAACGACAGATTACATGCAGCAACTTCCTTGGCCGGGCAATGTTCGCCAATTAGAAAACACCTGCCGCTGGTTAACTGTCATGATCACAGGTCGTGAAGTTTATCCAGAAGACTTACCTGCTGAACTGAAACAAGTTTCATTACAAAAAACTAATAATGATGCCTCAGCAGCAGCCCCAAACAGTGCAGCAATTGTAGATCGAATTGCAGTACATCATTGGGATGAGTTACTTGGTCAATGGGCTGTTCAAAAATTAAAAAATGGCGAAATGAAAATTTTAGATATTGCCACTCCGATGTTTGAACGTACTTTAATCAATGCAGCTTTACAACAGACTCGTGGTCGTAAACGTCATGCCGCTGAGCTTTTAGGTTGGGGGCGCAACACCTTGACACGCAAACTAAAAGAGCTCGGCATGGACTCAACAGAGGATGATGAAGACGAAGAAGTTCGCTCTGCATAATTACAGCCATTAAATATAAAAAGCGAGTAAATCATTTACTCGCTTTTTTCTTATGGAGATGTTTTGAAACATACAAAAACGTGATAGCCATACAAAAGATATGGTTTTTGCTATACTAACATCACTCCCAATATCTCAAGCGTAAATAATGACTGAACTTTGTTATCCAAGCTGTGCCAAACCTCAAACTCGTCGTGGTGAAGAACGTCGTCTTGCACTTTTGCTTTGTGCTACCGATTTGTTTTTAGAACGAGGTTATGACGCTGTGTCTTTGGATGATATTGTTAATCATGCTGGCGGCTCTAAAGCATCGATTTATAAATATTTTGGTAATAAAGAAGGTCTTTTCACTGCGATTTGTGAATATCGTCGTGAACTTTTTTTCGCTGGTGTATGTTTTCCATTTGATCCTGAAAGAATCAATTTAAGAAACTATTTAACTCAAACACTACAACGTTTCTACCAACACATTATCTTGCCTGATAATATCGCTTTTATGCGTATGTTCACCGAACAATCACAGAAGGACATGCAACTCGCTCAGTATTTCTATGACAAATGTGCCTTAAATATCCAAGACACTATTGCTTTTGCTCTCGAATATGCCCATGCAAAGAATGAAATCTATTGCTTGCAACCTAAATTCTCCGCAATGATGTATTTTGGTATTTTACGAGATGTAGAATGGCGCAACTTGATGGGGTTAGATGTCCCAGAAAATGATGCTGAAATATTTGATTATATTAATTATTCTGTCGATTTGTTTTTAAAAGCCCACCAAAAGGTCTAATTCTTTTGCATTTTTTTGGGTGTATAGTATAGTAGTCAATTCATTTTTTGTTCACCACCCATTAAATAACAATTAATTATTGTTTTTATTCAATAATTATTGTGGGAGTAATTATGGCGCTTCGGCATTTCCTAACTTTACGTGACCTATCCTCTTTAGAACTGCAACGCATTTTAGATCGTGCTCACGAGCTCAAACGCATGCAGCATAGCAATACGGTATTTCAGCCTTTTGTTGGCAAAGTTTTGGGAATGATTTTCGAAAAATCGAGTACACGTACTCGAATTTCATTTGAAGCTGGTATCTGCCAATTTGGTGGTAGCGCTATTTTCTTATCTCCTCGCGATACCCAGCTTGGTCGTGGCGAACCGATCGAAGATTCAGCACGTGTTATTTCAAGCATGCTTGATATTGTGATGATCCGAACTTTTGGTCATGACATCGTAGAGCGTTTTGCTTCTTATTCTAAAGTACCTGTGATTAATGGTCTGACCGATGACCATCATCCATGCCAACTTTTAGCTGACCTACAAACTTATCAAGAGCATCGCGGTAGTATTGAAGGCAAAACAGTTGCTTGGATTGGTGATGGCAATAATATGTGTAATTCATATATTGAAGCTGCACATATGATGGGCTTTAAACTGAAAATTGCTGCGCCTGAAGGTTATGAACCAAAACCTGAGTTTTTAGCTGAATTTGCTGATTGTGTTGAAGTGTTCAACAAAGCTGAAGATGCCGCTGTAAATGCCGATTTAATCGTTACTGATGTATGGGCAAGTATGGGACAAGAAGAAGAGCAAAAATTACGTGAAAAAGCTTTTGCTGATTTCCAAGTAAACGAAAAGCTCATGAACTTAGCTCACCCTGACTGTTTATTCATGCACTGCTTACCTGCACACCGCGGTGAAGAAATTTCAGAAAATATGCTAGATCACAAAAATGCAGTGGTTTGGGATGAAGCTGAAAACCGCCTTCATGCACAAAAAGCCCTGGTGGAATTTTTGCTCAATGAAAATCTAAAAAAAGACTGATTTGTGCATTAAAAAACAGCATCTTCTGATGCTGTTTTTATTTATAAAATCTAAATTGAACACTTAAATAAAAAGACTTATATTAGCAACAGCTTTTACAATAAATTTCTCATAATATGAGAACTGCAACCCACTATGGTACAGCGGACGTTATGACTTCACTTGAACAAGCACTTTCTCAAATACCTAGCTTTTCTCTAGTTCACGAGCATCTATTTACCTCAGCTCAACCCACCGCTGAGCAGCTTCAACAGATTAAGGAATATGGTTGCAGCACAATTATTAACCTTGCAACCAGCAAGTCTGAAAACCATTTATCCAAACAGGATCAAATTTGTTTAGATTTGGGTCTAAATTACATTCACATTCCGATTGACTGGAATGTGCCATGTTCTGAGCAATGTTTATTGGTCTTAGATCTAATTGACCATCTTGTACAAAATGAAATCGTTTGGTTGCATTGTGCCAAAAATATGCGTGTAAGCAGCCTAATGTATTTATATCGTCAATTTTATATGAATTTAGATATGCCAGCCGCACAAGAGCTATTGCATCAGATTTGGGAACCAAATGAAACTTGGACGGGTTTAATTCATAGCATTACTTTACAACTGCAAGGTCGTAAAGCAACACAAGAATTACAACAATCATTGATCAACAGTAATCATTTCGCTTGATGTGAAACCAATACAGTCGCGGTTGCCAATATCCCTTCTTGGCGACCTGTAAAACCCAACTTCTCTGTTGTTGTGGCCTTAATGCTAATTTGAGTGATATCAACATCAAGTACATCAGCAATACTTTGGCGCATTTCTAAATTATGTTTAGCCAATTTGGGACGTTCACACGCAACTGTGATATCTGCATTATTTAAATGATAACCACGATCCAAAATCAACTGATAAACATGTTTGAGTAAAACACGGCTATCAGCACCTTTAAATTCAGGGTCTGTATCAGGAAAATGTTGCCCAATATCTCCCAACGCTAAAGTCCCCAACAATGCGTCACATAGCGCATGTAATACGACATCACCATCTGAATGTGCCTTTAGACCATGCGTATGTGGGATTTTTACACCAGCTAAGGTAACAAAATTACCTTCTTCAAATGCATGCACATCAATCCCTTGACCAATACGAATATGAGCAACCATATGATTTTCCTTTTACAATATACTGAACTAATCTTGTATTCAGGCTTTCTATTTCGCTATAGTACATTGAGCAAATTAGACTGAAAGTATAAGTGATTATGCTGTTTAACACTGTAAGAAATCAATTAAAGAAATCTGGTTACATCCTAACATTGAGTTGTTTTTGCTCAACATTTGCGTTTGCAGCTTCGATCGAATGTTCAAATCATAATATTGAACTAGGTAAATTATGCTCTAAAAAATACGACGAGCAGCGCGCACAGTTAAATACCAAGTTCCTAACCGCTTATTTAGTGACAGATGCTCCTTTACAGCTATTGCATGACACACAAACACTTTGGCTAAACCAAATAAGGCTGTGTAAAACCAAATCATGTTTTCAACAGCAATTTGATGCACGTATTGATGATTTGAATTTTTTCACATCAATGAACCAAACATTGACACAGCATTATTTAAAATATGAACATGGCAAAATTGCAAAACAACCTGTGCATTTAAAAGTTCATCAATTAGATAAAGACAAATTAAAAATTGAAGGTTTGGCTTATCGCAACCCGAATAATCGAATCGAAACTCAGACAATTTCACTTTTGTCATACAGCACACCAAGTGAAAAAAATGAAATTATCGACAATGAAAAAAAATGCCAGTATCAATTTGACTATCAAAAAGCATTGTTGGTTGTGAAAACAAAACAAAAAGGTTGTGAACGTTTCACAGGTATTTACCGTCCATACGATTAACCTTTTATAGAAAAATAAAGCCGATGTTCTCACATCGGCTTTTTATATTTAACTTGGGAATTTTTGAGTAATTTCTTGGCTAATGATCACCGCTGTTGCAGCAGATAATGTCCAACCAAGATGACCATGACCAGTATTATAGAAAACTCTCGATTGTTTACCTTGCTTAACAACTGGCAGCATATTCGGCATCATTGGGCGTAAACCTGCCCAAGGAACTGAATGCTCTGTTGAAATATCAAAATTTTGATTTACCCAATTAATCAAAGGCTGGATTCGGTCTGCGCGTATATCACGGTTATAACCATTGAATTCTGCCGTTCCTGCAACACGGAAACGATCAGCACCAAGACGAGACGTTACGATCTTTGCACTTTCATCCAATAAACTCACCCAAGGTGCATTTTGTACACTGCGTTCATCTTTCAACTGGACTGTAATTGAATAGCCTTTTACAGGGTAAACATTGACACTATCACCAAGTAAGTCAGCAAGCTGATAACTGCCTACGCCACCACAAACTAAAATAACATCTGCCTCAATTTGAGTCAGTTGATTAGTATCTGGATCAACATTTTCCGAACTGTTTTTACAATCAACAACCACTTTATCTTGTAGAAACTTCACATCAACAACATCTAAACCAAAACGATATTTGACACCATATTGTTCCGTTTTTTCAGCAAGTCCAACAGAATATTTATGAATATCGCCCGTAGCATCACCTGCCGTATAGTAACCACCGTAATAATTACCCGTTAGATTAGGCTCAATCGCTTTCATTTCTTCAGGCGTAATCGCATTTCGCTCTAGTTTCCCTTCAACTAAAACATCATTTACTCTTTTAGCGATTTCAAAATCTTCTTTGGTATGGTACATGTGCAAAATGCCACGTTTTTCCAAATCAAAGGAAATATTTTCTTTCTCAGCAATTTCAAAAAGACGTTGTCTAGCTAACAGAGCTAAACGAACTGTTTCGATTGTATTAACTTTATAATCTTTAATATGAGTCAAGAACTCAACCAACCAACGGTATTTGTGCACACTAAACGATGGATTGAGCAATAATGGTGCATCTTTTTTACTCATCCACTTAATACCTTTCAGTACCGTAGATTTCTGGTTCCAAACTTCAGCATTACATGCTGATAATTGACCACCATTTGCAAAAGAAGTTTCCATTGCAGGGAACAAATGGCGATCAATAACGGTCACCTCATATCCCAATTTAATTAATTCATAAGCCGACGTTACACCTGTAATCCCCGCACCAACTATCACAACATGAGGCATAGCAAACTCCTAGAAATGCATAACATTTCTTAATGCATAGCCCCATCTGTCATGGTACCTGAGAGTTTCGGCAAATGATTACCAATTAATCATCGAGCCATCCCCTTCGGTGAGTGTTACACGTAGAAGACCTTAGTTTATGAATAAATTCCTACGTATAGCGCACTACTCTCCAGATTGTATTTCTATTATTACAGTCCTTCTGCCTGAGAGTTTCCGGGGTCGTTGCTCCTTCGGCGAGTTCTTTGCAGAACCTCTCTCCCGCAATAATATTTATATCCATATAAGCAATATATATGCCGTCTCAACATTCCAACACTAAAATCTTGTAATTGTTTGTAGGTCAAGACTTGCTCTATATTATCAGTGAAATAATAAAAAAGCAGGTTAAATAACCTGCTTTTTCAAATTAAAATTTACATTGTAAAATTTGATCTGATAGTTGACCTTTCCAAAGATCACGTAAGGTTGGTAAATAGAATTTTTCACCAATCATAACCAGTTCCGCATCAATAAGCGCATGAATCTCATGCATCAAGATATAATCCAAAGCAATCAATGATAATTGCTGATGTTTTTGAGAAATTTGCTTACGTTTGATTTGTGCTTTTTTAACCAAGTCATTCGCAAAGTTCTTATCTTTATAAGCTGTAATTGCGCTCAAACGAAGCTCGATAATCCCCCAACCTTCTAATAGTTTTTTAAATGTTTCAAAGTCTTTTGACGTTGCTTCCCACGTCACATTCTCCAAGTTATTGTCCTCTGGTAAAACAGGTAACAATAAATCCGCAGTACTTGGGAAAATTTTCTTTAAATTCAACAGAAACTTAACAGGATTTTCGTTTGGAAGATCAGCAAACTGGATGTTAGTTTTAGTATCTGTTAAATAGATATTCAGCATAATGAAGCAACAATCAAATAAATCAAAAGCATATTGTACGCAGTTCACTTTATAAAAACTACTCATAAAAAATCCCTCTTTAAAAGAAGGATTCTTTGTTCAATGCTAAGGCTTACTTACTATTTGGAGAGACCATATTTTCAGGTTTGACTACCTCATCAAATTGCTCTGCTGTCACCAGTCCAAGTTCAACCGCAACTTGTTTTAATGTCTTATTTTCCTTATAAGCTGTTTTAGCAACTTTGGCCGAGTTTTCATAACCAATTACTGGATTCAGTGCTGTTACCAACATCAATGAGTTATGTAAGAAGTAATCAATTTTCTCTCTATTCGGCTCAATACCCACCGCACAGTGATCATTAAAGCTATTGCACGCGTCACCAAGCAACTGAATGGATTGTAATAAGTTATATGCAATGACAGGCATGAAAACATTAAGTTCAAAATTACCTGATGCACCTGCAACGTTAATCGTAGTGTCATTACCTAAGACTTGAGCAACAACCATTGTCATTGCTTCGCTCTGAGTAGGATTGACCTTACCAGGCATAATACTCGATCCAGGTTCATTCTCAGGAATACGAATTTCTCCAAAGCCACAACGAGGGCCGCTCGCCAACCAACGAATATCGTTGGCAATTTTATTTAAACTCGCAGCCAGTGTTTTCAACGCACCTGAAGCAAAAACAGCGGCATCACGCCCCGCTAATGCCTCAAATTTATTGGGAGCAGTGACAAATGGTAAACCCGTAAGCATTGCAAGTTGCTCTGCTGCTTTCACTGCATAATCAGGATGCGCATTCAAGCCCGTACCCACAGCTGTACCACCCAAAGGCAACTCATATAAACCAGCCAATGCTTGATTTAAACGCTTCAATCCATGTTCTAGCTGAGATACGTAGCCGCTAAACTCTTGACCTAGAGTCAAGGGCGTCGCATCTTGCAAATGTGTGCGACCAATTTTAACAATGGCGTCAAACTCTTCAGATTTTCGCTGTAAAGTTTCTTTCAGCTTCTCAACAGCAGGAATGAGTAACTCATTGATTTGCAAACTAGCAGCAACGTGGATTGCCGTTGGGAAGGAATCATTGGTTGATTGCGCCCGATTGACATGATCATTTGGATGTACTGGTTTTTGAGCACCGAGCGCTTGACCTAGTTTTTGATTCGCAATATTTGCAATCACTTCATTGCAATTCATATTGCTCTGCGTACCAGAACCTGTTTGCCACACGACCAATGGAAATTGTGAATCCCATTGTCCAGCAATCACTTCTTCAGCGGCGCCCACAATATATTGACTTAGATCTTCAGGAAGTTGTTTCAGCTCCGCATTAGTTATCGCAGCAGCTTTTTTTACCAAACCCATTGCACGAATCATTGCGCGCGGTAATCGCTCTTGCCCTATTTTAAAGTTTTGTAAGCTACGCTGAGTTTGAGCGCCCCACAAAGCTTCATCAGGGACTTCAACTTCACCCATTGTGTCATGTTCAATACGCATTTGCATAAACAACCTCTGCTCTATTTGGTTGAAAATATTTTGGGCTGAAGCAAATAGATGCTTTGGCTAATCAATATCCATTAAAAATTTATTGGAATATTTAATAGATAGTTATTATCCTAATTAAACCACGCATTAATGTAAATAAGAATCATTATCTTAATTACCTTTTAATGTATTCAAATAAAAACGCCACTCATCTTCAATCATCTGACTTAAAGGCCTTTTTGGTGACCAATTTAAAATGCGTTCGGCTTTTTCAATTTTTGCACCTAGTTGAGCCAGTTCCTGATGTTGATAAACTGCAGGTTGCACGCGTACTTCAGTTTGAGTTACTTTTGAAACTTCATCCAAAAGTACCTGTATTGAAGTCATTTGATCATGTGCAATATTGAAGTTTTCCAAACAACCTTGCTGTGTCGTAAACCAATTCAATGTTGCTAATACAGCATCACAAACATCGAGGACGTGTAAAAAACTCCGCTCAACGGTACCATCATCCGTCTCTGCTTGATTT
This sequence comes from Acinetobacter sp. NBRC 100985, assembly GCF_000241225.1. Classification (NCBI taxonomy): domain Bacteria; kingdom Pseudomonadati; phylum Pseudomonadota; class Gammaproteobacteria; order Moraxellales; family Moraxellaceae; genus Acinetobacter; species Acinetobacter sp. NBRC 100985. The sequence goes on from NZ_BAEB01000028.1 coordinate 23,203, forward strand.
TGTAATTCAATACAATCACGTTGCATGGCTGCAACTTGTAAAGCCAAAGGCACAATATTTTTAGGAAGTTGAGTAACATATTCACCCAATACGCCATGCTCAAATGCGCCGACGATATTGGACAAGCGAAGATTTACAATCTTCCACTCATGATCAACTCTATAGGTATCCGCGATAATATTTTCTACCATTTGTTGCGTACGAACATATGGATTTGGATAGTTATAATTAAATTCAGTTTCTTCAGTCAGTTTAGCATCAGATTTTCCATAAACGGCTAAACTAGACAGATTAATGAGTTGTCTAACTCCCATTCTCTGCATTGCACGAAGTAAACTCATAATACTGCTGACATTGTCATTGTAGTACTCAAGAGGTTTTAAGTTAGACTCTTCTAGTGATTTAAAACTCGCTGTGTGAATCACGGTATCAATTGAATATTGTTCAAAAACTTTATTTAAGGCAGGCGTATTTCTTACATCAAGCTTCGCAAATGGAATATACATTCCAGAAATATATTCTAGACGTTCCAAGGTCTGCAAAGTCGAATTGGCTAAATTATCAACAATGACGATCTCTTGACCGCGGGCCAATAGACTCAAAGCAATATGCGAACCGATAAAGCCTAAACCACCTGTCACCAAAATCATTGTATACTTACCTTCTTTTTAATATATCCATCATCGTTTTGTCTTCGCGACCATAGTGAATGTTCAATGAGTACACTACTATTAATTACCTCAGCACCTACTTCGATTATGGCTTGGCATGCATTTGGTTTAGCACAAGCACTGCAAAATAAGCATGAGGAATTTCGTGTCTTCTTTTACCAAGACGGTGTTCATGTTGCGAATGATTTACAGTGGTATCCTGATGATCAACGCAACTTAAAACAAGAATGGCAAAAGCTCGGCATTCGACTCCCTGTCTGTGTCAGTGCTGCCCTTGCACGGGGTATCACTGATGCCAGCAATGCACAACGTCATTCACTTCAACACCACAACCTAGCTCAAAGTTTTGAGTTGGTTGGACTTGGAGAGCTTGCTGATGCTGTGCAAAGCTGTTCTCGTTTAATTCAATTTTAATTCAAGTTTTTTAATAGAGTGTTGCTTTAAAAAGGTAAATTGTGTGAAATCTGTACTCGTCATCCTAACGCAGCCCAATTTAACTAGTTTGCAGATCAATGAAAGTTTGTCAGCAACTATGGTTTTAGCAACCTTTGGTATTTCTGTCAAAGTATTATTGAAAGATGCTGCACTCAGTTTATTGGACAATAAATTAGAGTTCGATCAATTGAAATTCGCGTTTAAAATCGCTGCCAATATGGTCGAAAGTTTTGAATTTTACGACCTAACGCCAATATTAGTTGAAACTAAAAATCAGGCACTACCAATCGTAAAAAATACTGATCAGGAAATTGAATTTATCAACATTCAACCTGAGTTGATTCAATCATTTGACCATGTTTTATATTGGTAAGGTCATTTATGCAAAAGTACACTCTTTTTCTTGTTCAAGCACCCTATGCTAATTTAGATAAAATTTGGAATGAGTTGCCTTTGATGGCTCAAGCCAATGATTCTATTGTTGTAATGGGTGAAGCATTACTTCACATTCCTGAGAATATCTTGGCTACTTTTTCTCATATCTACTGTTTAAGTAACGAACAAAACCTACTCAATGACTCAGTAAAAGATCGAATGAGCATTATCGAATATTCGCAATTTGCAAATTTAGTTTTACAATTTGAGCGTTCTATTTCTTTGAAATAGAGAAATATGAAGTTAATTTAAAATTTACTTAGGCTATTTTATGCGATTAGAATTGGATCAAGATGGTCATTTGGTGGATTACACCATTTGGAATCAAGAAGTTGCACAAGAACTCGCTAAATCTTTGGATTTGAAATTAACAGAATGGCACTTTGAGGTGCTTAATGCTGTTCGTCAATTTTATCAGCAGTATGGTCATTCGCCAGCAACTCGTCCGTTGATCAAGTTTTTAATGAAAACTGTGAGTCCTGAAATCAACAATGCCGTGCTGCAACAAAGATTCAATACAGGTTTAGTCGCTCGTCATTTAAGTCGACTTGCTGGTGTGCCTAAACCTGCAAATTGCTTATAAATATCATATTCAAGCAAATTTCTTTGCACAAGCAACACAAATAATGACTGCAACAGTTATCACAAACATTGCAACACTCACTTGCTCATGTAAAAGGACAGCTGCGATTGCAAGCCCAAAAATCGGTTGAAGCAGCTGCAATTGACCAACCGTTGCAATGCCGCCTTGTGCCAAGCCTTTGTACCAAAAAAAGAAACCAATCAGCATACTAAAAATCGATACATAAGCTAAACCCAATTTTGCCTGTAGCGGAATTAACTCGAAATTGGTGGGTAAATACAAATATGAGAGTAATAACATGATCGGAAGTGTTATTAACAAAGCCCAACAAATCACTTGCCAACCACCTAAATGCTTTGACAACTTCCCTCCTTCTGCATAACCAAAACCGCAAAGTAAAATCGCCACTAACATGAAAAAATCACCATAGTTAAATGACCAACTTTGCGTTTGAAACAACATAAAAGCAAAAACAAGAGAAGCACCGAAAATAGCAAATAACCAAAAGATTAAACTTGGTCTTTCGCCACTACGTATGACACCAAAGATAGCCGTAGCTAAAGGCAACAAACCAATAAAAACGATGGTGTGCGCCGCACTCACATACTGTAAAGCAAGTGCGGTAAAGAGTGGAAATCCGACAACAACACCTATCGAAACATATAAGAGAGAAAGCCAGTCTTGCCTTTCGGGTAATTTTTGTCGAGACAGTATGAGGAGAAATAATGCTAAAACACCAGCTATAGCCGCCCTCGCAGCAGTTAAAAAAGTCGGGCTCATATCCATCACGGCAACTCGAGTAGCTGGCAAAGACCCAGCAAATATCACTACGCCAACAAGCCCATTCAACCAACCGTCACGCATCGCTTTCATATATATTCTCCAGACCTATATGGAGAATTTAAACTGTGATAAGGTAATTGCACCATACACAATACAGTACAATATTAAATAACTGTATTGGTATATAAACCAATACAGTTGAGATCATTGATGAAAAATACAAAAATAGATTTTGTGGTATCGCATATCAACGAACAAATTAAGACGCGGTCATTAACCACAGGTTCACGGCTTCCTTCCGTGCGTGCTTTAGCCAAAACTCTGAATCTATCTATCTCAACAATCGTCGAAGCATATGAAAGACTCGCTGCCAAAGGTATGATTGAATCCAAAACAGGTTCTGGTTTTTTTGTCTCGGCACCTTTAGCTCCTTTATCTATCTCAGAAATCCATCCTAAAATAATCGACAGAACGATTGATCCACTTTGGATTTCTAGACAATCTTTAGAAGCGCAACACAATGTTTTAAAGCCGGGCTGTGGTTGGCTACCAGACGACTGGATGCCACACGAAAATATACGCAAAGCCATCAGAACGGTTTCGAAAACCCATGCCAATATCCTGACAGATTACTCAACACCGCTTGGTTTAAAGTCACTTAGAGAATTAATTTCTCGCAGAATCTTGAACAAAGGCATTGAAGCATTGCCTGAACAAATCTTACTGACGGATTCAGGTACACAAGCAATTGATTTAATTTGTCGTTATTTTCTTAAACCAAATGATGTGGTTTTAGTCGATGATCCTTGTTATTTCAATTTCCATGCTTTACTCAAAGTTCATCAAATTCAGATCATTGGTATCCCATATACTCAAACTGGGCCTGATTTAGATGCATTTGCAGAAGCAATCCAGACCCATAATCCTCGGCTCTACATCACCAACTCAGGTATACACAACCCAACAGGTGCTGTATTAACACCAACAACTGCATTTCAAGTTTTAAAATTGGTTGAGAACTCTAATCTCATTGTAATTGAAGATGATATTTTTGCTGATCTTGAATTAAATCCAGCCCCTCGTCTTGCCGCCTTGGATGGTCTTTCTCGTGTGATACAAATCGGTAGTTTCTCAAAAACATTATCTGGTTCTGTACGGACTGGCTATATCGCGAGCAAATCAGAATGGATTGATGATTTGACTGATATTAAAATTGCAACCAGTTTTGGGGGTAATCATCTATCCGCTGAAATTCTGTATATTGCACTTACAGATGGAAGTTATCGTAAATATTTAGAGGAGTTAAAAATACGGCTTGCAAAAGCGATGGATTTTACCATTAAAAATTTAGAAAAATTAGGAATTCAGCCTTGGCTTAAACCTCAAGCAGGCATCTTCTTATGGTGTGAATTAGATAAGCATTTAGATAGTTCTCATATCGCACAAAAATGTCTTGAACAAGGTGTTATTTTAGCCCCCGGAAATGCATTTAGTCAGAGTCAGCAATATCAAAACTTTATCCGCTTCAATGTTGCACAATGCCAAAATCCAAAAATTTTTGAAGTCCTATCTCATGCTATAAAACATGAAATAGAACAATATCCATTATAAATTAAGCTGTTTTTTGCTTTTGCTCAACAAAGGCAAAATATCCTGGACCAGCGGCTACGCGCACATCTTGAACATGAATCTGATCATTACATTCGGAGCAAACTACTTTAGGATTAATTTTTTTTCCACAGCTTTTATGAGTAAATTCAAGCGGCTTCCCCATTCCTAAATCCATCCATTTATCCGCCCACTGCACCATCGCAAGGATAATTGGATATAAATCCAAACCTTTTTCAGTAAGTTGGTATTCAAAACGTTCTTGGCGTTGTACATAAGGAACTTTGACTAAAATTTCATGTTCTACTAAACGCTTCAAACGCTCAGAGAGAACATGCCGCGTCAATCCTAAGCTACGTTGAAAATCATCAAACCGGCGTACACCCATAAAAGCATTCCGCAGAATTAACATTGTCCAACGATCACCCAAAACTGAAAGTGTTCTCGCGACAGAACACGGCTGATCACCAATTTCTTCCCATTTCATTATTATCACCTGATTATTTTTAAAGTTTTAAAAAGACATCTTCCATGTCTTGAACCGTAATGTTTAGAATCTAAACAATATAAAATATACACTAAACCACCTTTGCTATCAGATGCAATATTGGTACTTGGCTAAAAGTGCCAAAAATGTATCGATTCGATAACTTGATGGAAATCAATCAGCTGATAATAAACAATCCAGATAATTCACGACCTGCTTCTAGCTTTTCATTTGCTGGAATTCGCACCAAACAGTTTGCCTGCATCAAATTACTGAGCATATGTGATTGCTGCTTCGCTAAACTTTTCAGCTTTAACTGGCCTTGTTCAAAATAAGCATGCATTCTTAAAAATCGTTCACGCGCATCCGACTTAAGATCGTGGGTTAAAATACCGCTAAACCATGGTATGTCGTGTCGTTGATTTTGCAACGCATCAAGTAAAACTTTGCCATAAACCTGCATTGAAACGTAAACCGCAGCAGGATTCCCCGGTAAACCTAATAAATAGCAGTGGTGTAGATTGTGCTTATATTCAGCAAAAAATAGTGGTTTCCCCGGCTTCTGCTTAACTTTCCAAAAAATTTGCTCGAACCCTGTTTCAAACGCACATGGCCGAACAAAGTCGTAATCACCGACAGAGACACCACCTGTGGTAATAATCACATCGAATTGCTGTTTTAAACGTTCAAAACACTGAGTCACCAATGAGGCTTCATCAGCAATATGTAAGATTTCAACCTCTAGCCCATAGTCTTTAAACCATGCTTTTAAAAGTGGACCATTGGCATCAAAGACTTTACCTGCTTTGAGATCATCTGGTGTTTCAGCGACTTCATCACCCGTGATCACCACAGCCACTTTAGGGATTTTAAATACATTGAGTTGTTGAACACCTGCCATGCTTAAAGCAGCTAATCCACCAATATTGATTTTCTGGTCAACTTCAGCAAGTGTTTGTTCAAGCTGAACTTCTTCACCAGTAAAACGAATATCTGCTTGTGGCTTGATGTGTTCAACTAAACGAATTTTTTGATCCGACTCAATCGCAACAATCTCTTGTCGTGCAACATGCGTCGTCCCCTCTGGCACTTTACCACCCGTAAAAATACGAATCGCCTGCCCATCTAAAAGCCTATGTTCAACATCGCTCCCCGCTTTAATTTCCCCAATAACATGAAATACTTCGTCTTGAAGTTGCTCAGCAGTCGTGTGTAATGCATAACCATCTACTGCACTTTGCGAAAAACTAGGCAAATCAACAGGTGAGACAACATCTTGAGCTAAGTAGCGATTGAGACATTCCCCTAAAGGTAATGTCTCTGTCATTAATGCTTCAGGTGTTGATTGCATCAACGCAAGTGCTTCATCGATGCTAATTAAACCTTTCTCAGCACCACATCCTGACATTATTCATATCCTCCTGGATGCGGTAGATCACGGCAAACATCAAAGATATGTACCAAAGCAGGTAAAATGGCAGCCATTGATTCACTTGCACCACCACGACTTCCCGGTAAAGTCACAATCAATGAACGATCAATAAATCCTGCAACTCCACGCGACATGGCAGCATAAGGGGTACGTTTTTGTCCAAATGCACGCGCTGCTTCCATCAAACCATCCAATTTACGTTCGAGTAATGGTTCTAATGTATCTACAGTAATATCGCGTTTACCAATCCCTGTACCACCAACAGTCATTACGCAAGCATAGGATTTTGTTAACTCTAAAACTAAATCTTTTAATTGTTCAGATTCATCTGGCAAAATTTGATAATGAATCGGATCAAAACCCGCCTCAGTCAAGGTTTCAACCACAGATTTGCCAGCTGTATCAGGTTTACGTCCCGCAGCAACGGTATCAGATAACACAATGACTGCCGCAGAAACAGGTTGACGTAGCATCCGTTTAAAATGTGATTTTCCGCCTTTTTTCTTAAGCAATTTACATTGATCTAGGCATAACTCATTAGGTTCACAATGCGGTTTTAACATATCGTAAATCGTTAAACCTGCAAGACTCGCCGCTGTCAGTGCTTCCATCTCAACGCCTGTTGGCCCAATCGTTTCAACAGTGGCTAAAATCACTACATGATCATCTTGCAACGTATAATCAATATCCGCACGGTAAATCGGTAACGGATGACAAAGCGGAATCAGCTCATCTGTTCTCTTTGCCGCCAAAATACCTGCAATACGTGCTGTTTTAAGTGCATCACCTTTTTCGGTATTTCCATCGCGAAGTAACTGAATACAATGTGGTGGTGCATATAAAATTGCTTGTGCTTCCGCAACACGATAACTTTCGGGTTTCATCCCTACATTTTTCATTTTTACTTCCTAAGACTTAATCGTGTGTATGCTCATGTGCACAATGTTCATGGTGATGATGTTCATGTTTTGCACTTTTTTCTTCTTTAGCTGATGAAGAACTTACTTGCTCGGTTGCATCTTTCCGAATACAGCAACCTTCAACATATTGGCTCGTTCCATCCATGAAAAATTCTTCTTTCCAAATCGGAACTTCATGCTTGACACGTTCAACGGCCTCTTCACAGGCTTGAAACGCTTCACGGCGATGTGCAGCATATGCAATTGCAATAATCGCTGTTTCACTTACGTCCAAATAGCCAATACGATGAATCACGCGAACATAAGAGACTTCTGAATATTTAGCTTTTACGTCTTGTTCGATTTCACGAATCATTTTTTCAGCAACAGGCGTATAAGAGGTATATTTCAATGCCTTAACGGCTTTACCTTCATGGTGATTGCGTACTGTGCCAATAAAAACATCGACACCACCACATTCAGGAAAATCTTGAATCGGATCAAAACTATCCAAGCTTAAAGCCTGATCTTGGACTCTGGCGAACTCACGCATTTTTCATCCTCCAGCTACGGGTGATAATAAAACAAGGGTACATGATGTCGGCAATGAAACTTGTCTTGTCACAATATCTTCACCAATTGCACATGCACATTTTTCCATAGCATGTGCTGCATCAGGATATAATCCAACGATATGTGTTAAAACATCTTGAACCTGTTGATCTGCTGCAAACTCAAATGCAAGTGCCTTTGGTAACAAGCGCTCAATCGCGCCAAAAGCTTCAATTTTGATTTCAATGGTTTGCATATTTTCCTTAGACCACCTTTTTTTTAACTAACCGCCCAGCATGTGCATACTGATTTTACGTACTTGTTGATTCTGTATTGCATGATAACCTTTTGCCTTATGCCAAATATAAGGCTTAATCTGCTGATCAAGTTGTTGAAACGTCTTTTCTTTGATCGCTCGCTGTAGATAAGGTTTGATATTTAAACCTTGTTGAGCAAATAGACAATTATACAATTCACCTTGAGCCGTTAATCGAATCCGATCGCAGTCACCACAAAATGAATGGGTAATCGTTGAGATAATACCTATTGTATATTGGTCATCTAAACGGTATTGACGCGCTGGCTCATGCTGTTGTTGCAAAACATGAATGTCATAATGAGGTTGTAACTGCGCCAAAATATCGGCTTCACTCACCACAGCTTGATCAGTCCAATGTTGATCGCCATCTAAAGGCATAAATTCAATAAAACGCAGTGGAATGTTCTGTTGTTTCGCCCAATTCACCATTGGCAAAATCTGATCTTCATTTTGCCCTTTGATCAGCACACAATTAATTTTAAATGGTAGCCCCACACGTTGCGCTGCTTGGATACCACTCAACACAGGTGCTAAATCTTTTTTCGTAAGTTGTTTAAATTGATCAGCATCCAGACTATCCAAACTAATGTTTAAATCATCCAAACCTGCTTGTTTCAATTGTTCTGCGTATTTCGCCAGATAATGACCATTGGTCGTGATCGAGATTCGCTTTAAGCCAATTGCTCTTAGGCTTTGTAAATCACGAATAAAATGAACCACACCTTTACGCATCAAAGGTTCACCACCTGTAATACGGATATTTTCAATGCCTTGCTTAACCATATATTGGCAAAAGACCAACAAAGCCTCAAAACTCAATAAATCTTGTTTTTTCATCCATTCTGGATGCTCAGGCATACAATAAACGCATTTGAAATTGCATCGATCAGTTACAGAAATCCGTAACTTACGCTTAATACGACCATACTGATCTTGCAAGATCGGTAACATCGTTTCAGGGCTCTCATGCTTCATCATATGCACTCATTTTGGGAACACTTTTCTTCGTCTAAGCACAAGTAGCGTGCATTCTTGTTCTTTGCCCAAACGTAGAAGTTTTAATATAGCAATAATTATTCCAGTATTAAAAGCCAGTTAAGTTCTCAGTAGTTTATTCGTTCAAATAGACAACTCTTTCAATCTACTCATGAAAATACACAATGTCTTGAGTATTTTTGTTGTATTGACATTGCACCACTTTAGATCATAAAAATGAAAATTAGGAATAATGTGGTGCAAAATAGTCAACTCACTTAAGCATCTAACCGTTCTAATCGAACAGGTACATATTTATGATATGGTGTCTTCGACAATGGATCACAATGCTTTGCCGAGGTTAACCGATTCAGTTGTGGCCCAATTGATTCACCATCACGGTAACGAATTCCATAACCATGAGGCAATGACACCACACCTTGACGCATTCCTTCATCTAACTCAACAACGACTTGAATGTTTCCATGTTCAGATACGCATTGCAATGCATGACCTGTTTCCACACCAAAATCAGCAGCATCATGAGGATTCATTCTCAAACGCCCTTCCGCATCCACTTTGCGCCAAGCAGGATCACGATAAATTTGATTGGCATTATAACTACGGCGTTCGCCTGCCAATAAAATAAATGGGAAACTATCACTCAATTTTGCAGCTTGCTGTTTTAACTGAGCCAGCTCAATCAACATCTCAGGAATAGCCAAACGGATTTTTTTATCTTTGTACGCAATCAAGTTCCAAACGTCATCGTATTCATGTTGAGATAATACAATCCCTGAACGTTGTTTCAAAATTGCTTGAAATAGTTTCACACCTAGATTCAAACGATTACCTTGATAGCCGGCTTGTTTCACAGCCTTATAGTGCTGAGCAGCGTATTGCATACATAAAGGTAATAACAAAGCAGTTGATGCAGCATCGTCAGGCAATGTTTTACCTAAGGTTCGATAAACAATTGAAGCGGCAAAAGGAATCTGTTTCTTATTTTTTGCAAAGCTTGCTGCCAAAGCAGTGAAATAAGCAAGAAAAGCTGTTTTGTCCGAATCTTTTTCAGCAATTTTGCTTAAAATTGGAAATTTTTTAGGAATGACCTTCATTGCTTCTAATAAGCGCGTATAAATCTCTGCTTCAGGTAAGGTATTCCCTTGTGGTTTGAATAAAGGATGACGTAAATGGAAACCATTTTTAGGAAATTCTAAGTTAAATCCCGTGAACTCCCATTTCTCAAACTGGCTATGCGCAGGCAAAATATAATGCGCTAAACGTGCTGTTTCAGTCATTGCAACATCCACAACCACCAACAAATCTAAAGACTGAAACGCCTGCTCATATGCTGCCGTATCCGCATAAGTAAGTAATGGGTTGCAACTATCGACAAACACCGCACGAACACGCTGATCACCCGCTTTTAAAATTTCATCTGGCAAAATGTTCGGTGGAAAAAATCCAGAGATTGGGAACATTTTATGATAAACCGTACGGCGATATTTAGGATTTCGCTCATCGGTATTGGTGAGAATTGGGACAAACATCGTGTGTAAATTATTAGTGCCTTGTTTGCCAAAATTCCCAGTCAATAAATACAAAAGCTTTTCTAAGTAACCATTCAAAGTGGTATTTAAAGTGTGTTGAATCCCTAAATCAATCCGCACACAGCCACTTTTGGCTTTGGCAAAATCACGCACGATTTGATAAATCAGTTCTACGGAAACATCTGCTTTTTGAATATATTGTTCGACCGGAACTGCAAGAAAAGCTTTCTTTACTTCTTCAAAGCCATGCGTATGTTGTTGAATAAATGCTTGATCATATAACTCTTCACGCAACATGATCGCAATCATGGCAGACATTAAATAAGAATCTGTTCCAGGCTTTAATTGAACGTGAATATCTGCCTGTTTTGCAGTTTCGGTGACACGCGGATCAAACACCACCATGGTACGATTTGGATCTTTCTTAATATGTTTTAGCGTATCTCGTGCATTTGGAATGCCATGTGCTTGAAACGGATTTGTCCCAATAAAGAGCACATAATCTGCATACTCAACATCTTCAGTGGTATGACATGCCTGACTACCAAACAACCGACCATTGACCCAAAAATCACCTGTTTTCTCTTGCGCCAAAGAGTTATACGCATAAAAACTTTTCATAGCATATAGCAATTGACGACCATAAGCAGCACCCAAATGATTGCCCTGACCACCGCCACCCACCGATGCAAATGCAGTTCCACCATAGGTATTTCGTATATGGACAAGCTGATCAGCAATTTCTTGAATCGCTTGTTCCCATGTAACCTCTGTGAATGAACCATCTGCCTGTCGTTTTAATGGTGAGGTTAAGCGATCAGCATGTTGTTGATAATGCTGTAATCTCGCGGCTTTCTGACAAATATAACCTTGGGAAAAATGATGTTGTTCATCCCCCTTAATTTTTTTGAATTGATTATTTTCAATTTCGACACTTAAACCACAATTTCGTGAGCATAGGATGCATGCTGTCACATCTTGTCTAACGGCTGAGTTTGTCATTTTTATTTCCCCAATTTTTTATTGAAATTGTCCCATTAAACAAATCTGGCCTTCAGAACCAACAACTCGAACAAAGCATTGATCTTGCTCCGTACTGATCTCAACTTGATTATGCCTAGACGGCAATTTCACAGGTTTTAAAAATCGTATATTGATTTGTTTTCTAGACTCAGGCAGAAACTCAAAACTACGAGCAAATACGCCAAAACCATGCAAAACTTTCTGACCAAAACTCGATAGTTTTGCAAGTGGCCCAACCCAGTGTATTGGATTGAAATCACCCGTTAATAGCGCAAATTTAAAGCCATCATCAGCTGTTGCTGACCATTCCCCTAAAGTTTGCCAATTTTTTTGATCTATCTTCTCAATACGTTTCATCTTTTTGAAATTTGGCAAAATAAATGCCATATGCAATACGGCTTCAATCAACTCTGGTTCGATGACTGTCCCTGTTTTGATCTGCACCGAAACTCTAGCGAGACCATTGCGTTCGTCAACCTGTGAAATTTTGGCTTGAACCATGAGCTTTTCATTTCGAGGAAGCTCACCATGTATCGTCAAACTTACCCCTTGATTGATCACTTGGCTCAATGGATAACTGGTTTGCAATAATAATCGTGTCGCAAACGATAATCCCCATTGTGAAACCATATGCGCGGGGATTGAGTTGTTATATTTATTAGGTGATGCACCACTCCATTGAATATAGTGCTCAATCAATTTAGTACTTGGTGGATCAATAATTTCCGTAATCGGAGCTAAAGCTTGCCAATTCACTGTGGCTACTTTCTTTTTAGCAATACTTCGCAACCCGATCTTACCCAATCCTACTAGCGTTGCTTGATGTTCAAACAGAAATTGCAGAGGTATCTGCTGATAACGTAAGGCGACCATTTGGCGCTCCTGTTGATTTTATTTTTCTAGCATTCTTATTTTGATCAATCTTAATATAGACATGAACAGAAAATAAGAAGCACAATGTTAAACATATTAGTTCCAAAATAGAACTTATAAATTTAAAGGTCAATAGCTCTTATCAGAAATTCATAAAAACAATGTATCAATCAAAAATGCACTTCATACAAAATAAGCGCTTTTAAAACGTGAAAAATCACTATTCTTGGTTTAATCTCAAGGATATTGAAAAAAGGCTTTGAAAGAACAAAACTCCTTCAAGCTTACATCACTATTGGTTAAATAAATTTCAAGAGAAAATGAATGGATTCAAAGCAAATTCAAGACCTTATTAATCAGCATCCTATCATCAAAGATTTGATTGAACTCAAAGAAACTGTTTGGTTTAATCCTGAATTCACAACACTGGCTGAAGGCTTACCATTTGTTGGTCTAGCCAAAAAAGATATTGATGATGCACGAGATCGTTTAGCACGCTTTGCACCCTACTTGATGGCTGTATTCCCAGAAACGAGTACGACAAATGGCATTATCGATTCAGAACTGACTGCCATTCCAAATATGCAAAAATATCTAAAACAGCATTTTAATCAAAACATTCAAGGTACTTTATGGCTAAAAAAGATAGCCATTTACCCATCTCAGGATCAATCAAAGCACGTGGTGGCATTTATGAAGTGCTTTATCACGCAGAACAGCTTGCACTAAAAGCAAATCTACTCAATCTGAATGATGATTATTCAAAACTGAATAGTGATGAGTTTAGAACCTTCTTTAGTCAATACAGCATCGCTGTTGGTTCTACTGGTAATCTTGGGCTGTCCATCGGAATTATGAGTGCAAAATTGGGCTTCGATGTCACCGTTCATATGTCTGCTGATGCACGCCAATGGAAAAAAGACAAATTACGCTCACATGGTGTCACTGTTGTGGAATACCAGCAGGACTATGGCATAGCTGTACAAGAAGGTCGAAAAGCGGCGTTAAAAAATCCAAATTGCTTTTTTATCGATGATGAAAATTCAAAAACATTGTTTTTAGGTTATGCCGTTGCTGGTGAGCGTTTAAAACAACAATTGACTCAACAAGGAGTCATTGTTGATCAAACACACCCTCTATTTGTTTACTTACCTTGTGGCGTTGGTGGTGGGCCTGGTGGCGTTGCTTTTGGTTTGAAAATGGCTTTTGGAGATAACGTTCATTGTATTTTTGCAGAACCCACTCATTCACCGTGCATGTTACTCGGCGTAGCAACAGGTCTACATGATGAAATTTCAGTTCAAGATATCGGTATTGACAATGTCACAGCTGCGGACGGATTAGCTGTAGGTCGTGCATCAGGTTTTGTTGGTCGAGCAATGCAACGGTTATTGGATGGTTTTTATACATTGGATGACCAAACCATGTACAACCTGCTTGGGATGCTCAATCAGTCTGAAAGTTTAAAGCTAGAACCTTCTGCTTTGGCTGGAATGCTTGGCCCAGTTCTGGTTCATTCACATTCAGACTATATTGATTTACATCAATTTACTGAGCAACAACTTCAGAATGCAAATCATATTGTTTGGGGTACTGGCGGTGGGATGGTACCAGTAGAGGAAATGCAAAAATACCTTAGCAAAGCTTCTGCATAATCTCAATTAAGGACTAAATATCTGTTTAAATGCTTTCATTTGACGATATTGTTGCAACTCATCCAAAGAGTTAATACTGTGGCAAAACAAGCTTTGTTTTTGGAATGCCACAGTTTGCGCATGCAACTGCTTGAAACAATCACGCAAACTGAGTTTATTCACTGCAATTTGTTGTTCTAAAACAGCAAGACTTTCCCTTTTTAAGAGACAAAATGGATAAAGTGCATCACCATTCATAGAAACGTAAACTGCCGCTGCTTGCGGGTTTTTCTCTAACATCCGATGCAATTTAGTCAAAACTTGATTCGGAATATAAGTGACATCACATGGTATAAACAGCGCGTGATCCGCTTGTACATGTGACCAAGCACTTTTCATTCCCATTAACGGGCCAAAGAAACCATTTTGATCATCAGAAAAACACTGAATATCAGGTTCTATGCTTTTATAAATCGAATTGTCTCTATGACTATTCACCCAAATATGTTGGACTTCTGGTTTGAACCTTTGACAAATTTTGGAGAGCTGAATCTGATCATCAAACTGTTGCAACAGCTTGTTCATCCCATTCATACGACGTGCTTGCCCTCCTGCCAAGATCACTAGATCAGTAGCAGGAAAATCGATATTCATGCCTCAGCCTCCACTTGACAGGTTTTAATCAAACCGCGAATTTCTGGTAAACATGAACCACAATTTCCACCTGCTTTTAGACATGCAGTCACTTGTTTCTCATGTGTCATATTTTGCGTTTTAATTGCTTCAATAATTTTGTTTTTTCCAACTTTAAAGCAACTACACACCAATGGACCATCATTATTAGCTGCAGACATTGGCATGCCTGCAAGCAAAGCTTTGCGATGCAAGGCACTCAAGCGTTCACGTTTAAATAAACTTGCGACCCAATCACGATCAGGCAACATATCGGATGGCGCAATATAGAGGCTTGCAATCAAAATACCATCTTTCAGAATCACACTATGGCTCATCTGAGCAGAAATATCCTCAATACTCAACCATTCATAGGTTTCATCAATAAAGGGTAAAAAACTTTTCAGGTTTTTCTGCGTTTCATCAAAGTGATGACGATCAGCAATTTCATAACGTAAAGCTTTAGCAATCTTTATCTTAGCCCACCAAGCACAGCTATTCAGTGAAGCTTTAATATGATGCTCAAAACCATCACGAACATAGAGTACACCTTGCCAAGTCGTATGGAACGGTTGAATCGCAACAGGTGTGTGTTTGAATTCAGGTTCACCCGAAATGGCATCGACCACTGGATTGACCACTTTGCCAATTCTAGCATCTGAAGCGACTTGCTCAGTCCAATGAATCGGTGCAAAAATTTGACCACGGCGCACACCTTGCGCCAACGTCACCCGTAGCACGCAACTGCCCCATTCTGAACGCACTTCAACGAGTGCTTTGTCACGGATACCAAATTTTAAAGCATCATTTGGATGGATTTCACAAAATGGTTCTGCACGATGTGTGGTTAAGTTTGCTGATAATCCTGTACGGGTCATGGTATGCCACTGATCACGAATACGACCTGTATTGAGAATAAGCGGATAATCTTCCGAAATCGAATGAACAGGATCAATCGCAACCGTTGGAATCAATTTCGCCTTGCTATTTTTATGACTAAAACGACCTTGATCAAAAAGTTGCTCGACAGCAATACTTTGTCCTTTTTCCCATACAGGCCATTGTGTCGGTTGCAAATGGTCGTAGGCTTCAACTGATAGCTCAGTTAAACCTTTTAAATTAAAATAGCGAAAATTTTCAACTTGATCACGCTGATCAAGGCTTGCATTTTGAAACGCCGACAAAGCTGCATGTTCATTAAAAATGTCACAAGCATTATTAAAGTCAAAGCCTGTAAATCCCAGTTTTTTCGCAACCGCAGAAACCGCCCACCAATCCGCTTTGGCTTGTTTCGGCGAATCTAAAAAGGCACGTTGACGTGAAATACGGCGCTCAGAATTGGTCACCGTGCCATCTTTCTCACCCCAACCAAGTGCTGGTAACAACACATCTGCATACGCTGTGGTATCAGTTTCGGCACAAATATCAGAAACAACCACAAACTCGCATTGGTCTAAGGCACGTTTCACTTGATCCGCATCAGGTAAACTCACCACAGGATTGGTTGCCATAATCCAAATGGCTTTAATTTTGCCACTTTCAACTGCTTTGAATAAATCGACCGCTTTCAATCCTGCATGTGTTGCAATGGTTGGACTTTGCCAAAATTCTTGCACAAGGTTTTGATGCGATGGGTTTTCCAAATCCATATGTGCCGCAAGCATATTGGCTAAACCACCAACTTCACGCCCGCCCATGGCATTCGGTTGACCTGTCATTGAGAATGGCGCTGCGCCCAACTTACCGATTTTCCCCGTCAGTAAATGGCAATTAATAATGCTGTTTGCTTTATTGACCCCTTGAGAAGATTGATTCACGCCCATCGAAAACAGCGTGACTACTTTTTCTGTTTCAGCAAATTTCTCAAAAAAGAGTTGTAATTTTTCAGCTGAAATCCCTGTACGTTTTACAATACTGTCGAAATCTTGTTCGGTTGCGCTTGCGTCTAATAGTGCTTCTAAACCTTCTGTATAGGATTCAACAAAATGATGATCAACATAATCGTTCTGATACAAGTGCTGCAACAAACCATTAAATAAAACAACGTCTTGCCCAGGTAAAATTGGCAAATGTAAATCAGCTTGCTCACAAGTACTGGTAAAACGTGGGTCGACAACCACAATAAATAAATCTGGATTTTTATTTTTAGCCTGCATGATGCGTTGGTACAACACAGGGTGACACCATGCTGTATTAGAGCCAACTAAGACCACCATGTCGGCATATTCAAAATCTTCATAGCTGGCTGGAACGATATCTTCGCCAAAAGCACGCTTATGCGCTGCAACTGCAGAAGACATACATAAGCGTGAATTGGTATCAATATTGGCAGTGCCTAAATATCCTTTAACAAACTTATTTACCACATAATAATCTTCAGTGAGCAACTGCCCAGAGACATAGAAGGCAACGCTATCACGACCATATTGATCAATACATGCCTGAAATTGTGTCGCAATTTTTTCCACCGCAGCATCCCAAGTGGTTGCTTCACGGTGATTTTTACGTCCAAACATTGGACTCAATACACGTGTTTCTAAACCTAAAGTATCAGCTAAACGACTACCTTTAATGCAAAGTCGACCAAAATTAGATGGATGTTCGGCATCACCAGACACTTGAACCGTTGTGCCATGTGCTTTATGTTGCACCTCAACATTGACACCACATCCCACGCCACAATAGGGACAAGTCGTTTTTGTAATGATTTTTTCTACATGATCGGAGCGACTGTGTTCTAAATTTTGAATACTGTTCATGACTGCCCCTCTACCTATTTTCATCTCTGACTGCGTTTCGTATTCGATTTCAGCTTAGGGGATGACTCCCCTAAGCTAAAGATGACTAACCTGCTTTTTTCATTGCAAAATCTTTACCAAACAACAATTTATTTCTAAAACCTGAAATCGGTGTTTGATCGGCAATCAGATCGGCATACCACATACCATCTTCTGTATCACCAAATAGCACCGCACCGATCACATGATCTTTCTGAATGATAATTCGTTTGTAAATTTGACGTTTTTCATCGTTCAAAATGATGTCTTCATAATCTTCTTTCGGCTCAAAATTTCCTGCCGAGAACACATCCACACCACTGACTTTTAACTGTGTCGGTACGGTTGGAGACTTGAACGTCAAGCTGCCATGCTCTGCAAGATGTGTTGCGCAGATAAATGCTTGTCCCCACAACGGTTCAACCAAACCAAAAGTTTGATTACGGTGTTCAATACATTCACCTACCGCGTAGATACTTGGGTCAAAAGTTTGCATGGTGTCATTGACTAAAATACCACGGTTACAGCGTAAGCCTGCACTTTGTGCTAATGCAATATTTGGACGAATACCCACCGCAAACACCACTAAATCAGCGTCTAGTACTGTACCGTCTTTCAAACGAACTTGGCTGACATGACCATCTTTACCGATCAAAGCTTCAGTATTCGCTTCAGTCATGATTTTAATGCCTTTTTGCTCAATGCTATGACGTAACATGCCACTCGCACGGCTATCAAGCTGACGCTCCATAATACGATCCATCAGATGTAGTACTGTCACGTTCATACCACGTTGTACTAGACCATACGCAGCTTCAAGGCCGAGTAAACCTCCACCAATCACCACTGCATTTTTCTTGCTTTGGCTATACTCGATCATGGTATTGACATCATAGATATCACGGAAGCTAATCACACCTTTTAAATCCACGCCTTGGACTGGTGGAATAAATGGTGATGAACCTGTTGCAATAATCAAGCGATCATAATCAACACTTTCACCTTGCTTTGTATGTACAATCTTACGGGTACGGTCAATTTTCACCGCAGGATCATCCGCAATAAATTTAATCCCTTTGTCGCTATACCATGCATGTGGATGCAACATAATGTCATCAATGGTTTTTTCACCTGAAAGCACTGGTGACAACATGATACGGTTGTAATTACCCCATGGTTCTTCACCAATAACGGTCACTTCATAACGATCAGGTGCCATATCTAACAAGTCTTCAAGACAGCGCATACCTGCTAAACCATTGCCAATCAACACCAATTTTAATTTATCTTGTGATGTTCCATTATTGGTGATGTAAGTCTTTTGTGGTGTCGGGTTGACCCATACACGACCATTTTCAATTTTGGTCGGGAACACTAAAAGTTTTTGATCTTTATCTTCCAAACAACGCCCAGTTGCTAGACTGAAATGCTGTTTATAAATCGGTGACGCAATCACGCGCTCACCCTGTAGATCACCAATAATACCGCGAGCCATAACATTCGCTTGGCTGAATGGATCTTTATTACTCAATGCGTAGATACGGTTTTCATTTCCAACACGGAATAAAGCAACGGATTGCCCTTCAATCAAAGCACCGACACCTGTATTCGGTGTAATATCGCTCAAATGGCATACATCTACCCACTGATCATTTGGAAGCATATTCATATCTTTTAAATTGGTCATTTTGATTCTCCTTATGCTTCAACCATTGGGATACGATCAACTGAACGTTCAGCTTCATTTAATGGACGAATTTGATCACGTACTTCTGTAAATTGAATGTATGGATCGGCTTGTTGTTCTGCACTTGCATTGATATAAGTTTGGAAACGTTTACGGATCTCAGGATTTTCAACGGCAGTACGCCATTCATCTTGATATGTTCCAATCACGTGAGACATACGATTTTCAAGTTCTTCAGCAAGTCCTAGAGAATCTTCAACAATCACCGCTTTGAGATAATCTAAGCCACCTTCCATATTGTCACGCCATACGCTGGTACGTTGTAAACGATCTGCGGTTTGAATGTAGAACATAAAGAAACGGTCGATATAGCGAATCAAAGTTTGAGTATCCAAGTCAGAAGCCAAAAGCTCTGCATGACGCGGTTTCATACCACCATTACCGCAGACATATAAATTCCAACCTTTTTCAGTTGCAATCACACCAACATCTTTACCTTGTGCTTCAGCACACTCACGAGTACAGCCTGACACCGCCATTTTCAATTTATGAGGTGAACGTAAGCCCTTATAACGATTTTCTAATTCAATCGCTAAACCGACAGAATCATCCACACCATAACGACACCACGTACTACCGACACATGATTTCACCGTACGTAATGATTTACCGTAAGCATGACCAGACTCAAAGCCAGCGGCATTTAACTCTTCCCAAATAAATGGTAATTCATGTAGTTGCGCACCGAATAAATCGACACGTTGACCACCTGTAATTTTGGTGTATAAGTTATATTTTTTGGCAATTTGCCCCACGGCGATCAGGCCATCTGGTGTGACTTCACCACCCGCCATACGCGGAACAACTGAATAAGAACCATCTTTTTGAATGTTCCCCAAGTAGTAGTCGTTACTGTCTTGTAGACCCGCGTGGCTTGGTTCTAATACAAAGTCATTCCAGCATGATGCTAAAATATTGGCAGTCATTGGCTTACAAATATCACAACCTAGACCATGACCATGTTGTTGAATCAAATCATCAAATGTTTTGATTTCATTGACACGTACTAAGTGATAAATCTCTTGACGTGAATATGGGAAATGCTCACACACATGGTTATTAACGGTTACACCTTGACGTTGTAACTCAGATTTTAAAACTTGTGTCACCAACGGCGCACAACCACCACATGCTGTTGCAGCTTTAGTACATTTCTTTAAAGCACCGAGTGAAGTTGAACCATCACAAATCGCTTGGCAAATATCCGCTTTAGATACGTTATTACATGAGCAAATCGTTGCACTGTCTGGAAGTAAATCAACGCCACTACCGCCTGCTTTCGCACCAGAATCAGCAAAGCCTGGCATGATCAAGCTTTCAGGTGTTTCAGGCAGTGCCAAACCATTCAACATCATTTGCAAAAGGTCGTTATATTCTTTCGCATCACCAACCAGTACAGCACCTAACAGTTTCGTCTTATCAGCATCAACAACAATTTTCTTATAAACCAATGCATCTTCATCAGCAAAGAAATAGCTTAATGAGTTTGGTGTCATACCGTGCGCATCACCAACCGAAGCTACATCTACGCCCATTAACTTCAATTTAGTGCTCATATCGGCACCCGCGAAGCTATGTGTTTCTTCGGCAAGGATATGTTTTGCTGCGATACGGGCCATGTCATAACCCGGCGCAACTAAACCATAAATTTTATTATCCCAAAGCGCACATTCACCAATGGCATACACGTTGTCATTTGAAGTTTGGCAATAATCATTGATTTTAATACCACCGCGCTCACCAATTGCTAAGCCGCTAGAACGTGCCAACTCATCACGTGGACGAATACCTGCTGAGAATAAAATCACATCAGTTTCAAGTTCACTGCCATCAGCAAACTTCATCACATGCGTTGCTTCACTACCTGCCTCAATCGATGAAGTCGCTTTTTGAGTGTGAACTTTAACACCTAGGTTTTCGATTTTACGACGTAAAACTTTACCGCCTAGATCATCGATTTGAACAGCCATTAAACGCGGTGCAAACTCAACCACATGCGTTTCTAAGTTTAAATCGCGTAATGCTTTTGCTGCTTCTAGACCGAGCAAACCACCACCGATTACCACACCTGTTTTAGCATTCAAACTCGCTTCGCGAATTGCGTCTAAATCTTCAATGGTACGATATACAAAACAGTTTTCGCGATCATTACCATCAATTGGAGGAACGAAAGCATAAGAGCCTGTTGCTAAAACCAACTTATCGTAACTAATCACATCACCCATGCTAGTCGTGATCGTTTGATCTGCTGTATCAATGGCAATTGCTTTTGTATTTAGTCTTAAATCAATGCCATGTGCATCCGCGAAATCGAAACGAGCAAGTGACAAATCTTTTGCTGATTTACCAGAGAAGTATTCAGTTAAATGTACACGATCGTATGCGATACGTGGTTCTTCAGCGAGAATTGTGATTTCTAATTCATCATCAGCTTTTTCTAAGATGGCTTCGATGAATTTATGCCCCACCATACCGTGACCAATCATCACTAATTTCATTGTGTTTCTCCTAAAATCTAATCTGGGTTAAGCTGCGCTGTTTTGTTCTGTGCCGCGTTCTAACACTGCTTGTTCGAATAAGCGTTGTTCTTTTTCTTTATGCTCTACCGAAAATCGGATCAGCATGACAGAACTCGCTGCTACCACCACCAAGCCACCTAAAACCATTAAACAAGTTTGAATATCGGGCATTCCTTTCAATAAGAAACCTGCTGCAACTGCTCCCACGTTTCCACCTGCCCCGATAATGCCTGCAACACCACCAAGTGCTTCACGATCAATAAAAGGAACCAATGCATAGGTTGCACCACATGCCATATGGGTAAACAGTGCAAATATAGTCATGCTCAAGATTGCAAGTGCTGCGCTATTCATATGAGAGAACAGCATGAGGAATAAGCCTTCGCCTAAAATGAGAAGGAATAGAACTTTAGTACGTCCATCCAAACCTTTTTTAAGTGCGACTCTATCTGAAAGGATGCCGCCAAGCGCGCGAGCAAATAGTGCAAGTAAACCAAAGATACCCGCCGCTAGACCTGCTTCTTTTAAACCAAAACTGAAATGATCTACGTAGTACATCGCAATAATGTTATGAATAAAGATTTCTATGCCAAAGCATGCTGCATAAGAGAAGAAAAGAATCCATACACGATAGTTACGTGCTGCATGCATCAAGATTGCAAGACCACCTTTTTTGTCGCTACCCACCACAACACCTTGGGCACGAAGCTCTTTGTAATCACCTTGAGGGCAGTCTTGAGTAAATTTCCAGTAAAGTACACCGACAATCAGCATCATCACACCCGGTACAAGCAGTGCAATTCTCCAACCCATCGCTTGCTCAACACCAAACATCACCAATGCAGAAAGCAATAGCGGCATAATCGCTTGTGTCGCACCACCACCCGCATTACCCCAACCTGCTGACGCAGCATTTGCAGTGCCCACAACATTTGGGGCAAACATGACACTGGTATGATATTGAGTAATTACGAAGCTCGCGCCAATTGCGCCGATGAGTAAACGGAAAAATAAGAACGACTCGTAGCTATTCGCTGCTGCAACACCAAAGACAGGAATACTGCCAATCAGTAATAAAGCGGTATACGTTTTACGTGGGCCATATTTGTCACACAGCGGTCCAACAATCAAACGAACAAGAATCGTGATCGCAACTGCTGCAATATTGATATTCGCGATTTGATCTTTGGTTAAATGAAATTCACCTGCAATGACTGGCATCAACGGTGCGCAAGCAAACCAAGCAAAGAAACAAACAAAGAATGCAAGCCAACTGAGGTGAAACGCTCGCATCGCTGGTGCGGAAAAGCTAAAGAGCTTAATTGATGTGGCTTTTTTCGCCGATAAATCTAAAGACATTGCCATCTCCCATACTGAACGTATACTGCTTTGTCGACACATCAAGCTGTGTTAACAAACCGATCAGATCGGACATCGTTGGCCGTCTTACAATTTTAAAAAGTCGTCTTTGACTGAGATTAAATAAGCAAGTGTTATGCCAATTCATGATTGATTTTTAATTAAAAAATTAAATCATTGTTTTTATTATATTTTAATAAAATATCATGGTTTCTATAAATCCTAAAATATGCTTTAACATCATGCACTATGAATAATGGCCTGTTTTATTGCATCCTCACCTATGCTTCAAAAAAACTCTTTTTTTGCACCATAAAGATACACAATCCATCTTTTAAGGATTCCAACATCGATTTTCATTTCATCCTAACCCGAGCAGCGATACAATAAAGCGCATAAACAACAAGTCTATAAAGGAATTGCACCGATTAAGAATTTCTTTATGGCACTAATATTGCTTCAAAAACAATGCTTACGGCACATTCATGTGCTCATATCTATAGATTGACCTTTATACTTATGCCGAAACTCAAAATCGCACTCATTGACGATGATCAGGCTCGAGCGGAATACATTAAGACCAGTTTAATTCAACATGACTTTGATGTAGTTGCTTGCTTTACACTCGATCACCTGAATATTTTTAAATTAGAACATCTTCAAGCAGACGTAATTCTGCTTGATATGGATCACCCACATCGTGATGTCATTGAAAGCTGTGTGAGTAACTTTGACTTACCTACTGTCCTCTTCACCAAAAACACAGATAAAGATACCATCAAACAAGCTGTCGATGCGGGGATCACAGCCTATATCGTTGATGGTATCGACCCAAGTCGTTTGCATACCATTTTAGATATTTCTATTGAACAATTTAAAAAGCACAAGAAACTCGAATGTGATCTCAGAGATGCAAAAACTAAACTTGCAGATCGTAAAGATGTAGAAAAAGCCAAAGTTCTACTCATGCAATTGCATGGATTGACTGAAGACACTGCATTCCAGTTACTACGCAAAAATGCAATGAGTCATCGTATGACGATTGGTGAAATGGCACGTCGTCTGCTTGATGCCCAAGAATTGTTAAATAATCAAATAAAGGATGAATAGATGAGCCATTCAGTTGAATTAGGAAACTTAGAAAAAACCGAATTGCAACTTGGTTATATTCCTTTGCTTGATTGTGCCGCGTTATTGTGGGCAAAACATCGAGGCTTTTTCCAAGAAGTTGGGCTAGAGGTCACATTAGTCAAAGAAGCATCATGGGCAAGTCTCCGTGACCGTCTTGCCTTTGGCTTATTAGATGCTGCACATTGTTTATCCGCAATGTTACCTGCTGCTGCAATCGGTGCAGATCAAATTGGCATCCCTTTACAAACACCTTTAGTTTTAAGTGAAAACCGTGCATTTATTAGCTTAAGTCAAAAACTATGTTTTGAACTCGACATACAAAAGCAAGACTCTGCACAAGTTACTGCAAACAAATTGGTTGGTTATATCAAACAGCAAAATCCAGTGTCTTTAGCGCATGTATTCAAACATTCGATCCATCATTATTGTTTGAGAGAATGGTTAGCACTTGCTGATGCAGAACTTGCCCATACGATCAAAGTGAAAACCTTACCACCTCCGTATATGGTTGAAGCTCTGAGTAATCATTTAATTGATGGCTTTTGTGTAGGAGAACCTTGGAATACTCAAGCTGAGTTACAAGGTCTCAGCCATATCGTTTGTTCAAGTCAACAAGTTGCGCCAAATGTCGCTGATAAAGTACTTGCTGTGACTCAAGAATGGGCTGCTCAGAATCCAAATACACTCATTGCATTAAGCAGCGCCATTTTGAAAGCTCAACGAGAACTTCAAGTCTTAGAGGATTTCAGTCCTGTTTGGGAGCTTTTGACAGAATTTGATGTCATACAATTCAATTGCTCAGCTGATGTACATGTTGAAAAGTTTTATACCATCCAAAATATCATTCGGAATTTTGTGCAAAATACGGCTGAACCTAAAAACAGTGATTTCGAATGGCTTTTTCAACAAATGCAAAAGTGGAACAGTTCAAATGACCGAGCAGCATCCTATGAAATTCAAGCATCTAGTTGTCTTTTGCTAGATACTTACACTGCTGCAATTTCAATGACAAAATAAAAAAAGCTGTCTGTGTAAAAAGACAGCTCAAAAATTAAGAATGACGTGCATTCATCATCAACAAGTCCTGAGTAATAATGATTTTAAATGATTAAACTTAACTTTTTCAGACAATTTTATGTCATTAATCGCCACCCGAAATGACACAATTCATGCTTTTTTGCCAATCGCTAAGCACAGCAAATTGAATAAAGAGCAAACAACGACCTGAATCGAAAATGATTAACAATAAAGACTTGTATAAACCATAAAGACTATAAGGATATTTCATGTATTCGAACGCAAATAACAGAATGACTCGTGTAAAACTAATGCTTACTCGCCAACAAGAACCATCGACTAAAAACATAAAAAACAGTTATTTATGCTTAAATTATTCGACTAATTACCTATTCCATTTTTTTTACAAAATGAATAATTTAGTCCACTAGTTAGTACGTCTAATCATCACTAAAAATAGCGATTCATTTTTTTTGACTTCCGAGTTACACAAATCACCTCTACGAAATAAGGGATTTCAGTTTAAAATATTCAAAAAGCAAAATATCTAAAAATTTGTCATTTTTTAACATTGCCAATTCCTTGCAAAGTTTTCATTATATGCACCATGCTTGGTATGCAAATTTCTTCACTGATTAAAACAAATTATAAAAAAAATGCAGAATTTTGTGCCATAATAAGCAAACTTTGCAGACATCTTGCAAAAAACTTTTGCAGATTTAAAATTGGAGCAGGCTGAATGAGCTCAACCATTTTGGTGATTCACGGACCGAATTTGAACTTGCTAGGAAAGCGCGAACCAGAGGTATATGGTTATCTCACTTTAGATGATATTAACCAACAACTCACTGCTCAAGCTCAAAATGCATCTTTAACCCTAGATACTTTTCAAAGCAATTGGGAAGGTGCGATTGTAGATCGCATTCATCAAGCGCAAAACGATGGGGTAAAATTTATTATTATCAACCCTGCTGCGCTAACACATACCTCAGTTGCTGTACGTGATGCCCTTCTCGGCGTTGCGATTCCATTTATTGAAGTTCATTTGTCAAATGTTCACGCACGTGAGGCATTTCGTCATCACTCATATTTATCAGATAAAGCCATCGGCGTGATTTGTGGCTTAGGTGCTAAGGGTTACTCCTTCGCACTCGATTACGCTATCGAAAAAATTCAATCTTCTAACTAATTTATACATTTGCAGGAATGCTCACTCATGGATATCCGTAAAATCAAGAAACTCATCGACTTGATGATTGAATCTGACTTACAGGCGATTGAAGTTAAGGAAGGTGATCAATCCATCTCATTAACTCGTCCAACACCAGTTTATGCTGCTCCAGTCGCTGCTGCTCCTACAGCTACAGCGCCTGCTGCACCTGCTGCAAAAACACCACGTGGCGCAGTAGAAACCTCACCAATGGTTGGTGTGTTCTACGCAGCTCCAAGCCCTGGTGAAGCACCGTTTGTAAATGTAGGTCAAACTGTTTCAGCGGGTGAAACGCTTGGTATCATCGAAGCAATGAAGATCATGAACCCAATTGAAGCAACTCAAAGTGGCGTAATTGAAGAAATTCTAGTGAAAAATGGCGAAGTCATTCAATTTGGTCAGCCACTTTTCCGCTACCGTGCTTAATCAGTTTGGGGATTTCTATGTTGCAAAAAGTATTAATTGCAAACCGTGGTGAAATCGCTTTACGCATTACGCGGGCTTGCAAAACTCTTGGCATTAAAACTGTTGGTATTTATTCTGATGCCGATAAAGACTTGATGCATTTACGCTTTGTTGATGAAGCAGTATGTATCGGGCCGGGTGCAAGTAGCGAAAGCTATTTAAATATTCCTGCAATTATTACTGCTGCAGAAATTACAGGTGCTGATGCCATCCACCCGGGTTATGGTTTCTTATCTGAAAATGCTGAATTTGCTGAAATTGTAGAAAATTCAGGTTTTATTTTCATTGGTCCACGTCCTGAACATATTCGCCTTATGGGCAATAAAGTATCAGCGATTATTGCGATGAAAAAGGCAGGTGTACCGACAGTACCTGGATGTGACCATGCCGTAACGATCAATAATGCACTTGCTGAAGCCAAAGAAATCGGCTTTCCATTAATCGTTAAAGCAGCCGCTGGTGGTGGTGGTCGTGGTATGCGTATTGTTGAACGTGTCGATACGCTTCTCGAATCAGTTCAAGCCGCTCAACGTGATGCTGAGATGTGGTTCGGTGATGATACCGTGTATATGGAACGCTTCTTACAGAAGCCTCGCCATGTCGAAGTACAGGTATTAGGTGATGGTAATGGTCACGCGATTCATTTATATGATCGAGACTGTTCTTTACAACGTCGTCATCAAAAAGTGTTAGAAGAAGCGCCTGCACCAAACCTACCAGAACAAGCACGTGCAGATATTTTAGAAGCATGTGTAAATGCTTGTAAATTGATGCAATATCGTGGTGCAGGTACGTTTGAATTTTTATTTGAAGAAGGTGAATTCTTCTTCATTGAAATGAACACGCGTGTTCAGGTTGAGCATCCAGTCACTGAAATGGTGACAGGTGTTGATATTATTGAACAGCAACTTCGTATTGCTGCTGGTTTAGGCTTAGAACTTGAACAAGATCAAATCGAAGTTAAAGGTCATGCGATTGAATGCCGTATTAATGCAGAAGACCCAACGACCTTCTTACCTTCACCCGGTAAAATCGAGAGCTTCTATGCTCCAGGCGGTGCTGGCATACGTTTAGACTCTCATATTTATCAGGGTTATAGCATTCCGCCATACTACGATTCGATGATTGCTAAATTGATTTCATATGGTAAAGATCGTGAAACATCTTTATCTCGTATGCGTCAAGCTTTAGATGAAATGATTTTGACCGGTATTAAAACCAATATTCCATTACACAAAGACTTAATCTTAAAAGATAAAAACTTTTGTGAACAAGCAATGGATATTCACTATCTAGAAAAACATTTGCTCAAACAGCTCGAACCACAAGCTGAGAAAGCATAAAT
Organism: Acinetobacter sp. NBRC 100985; assembly: GCF_000241225.1. Classification (NCBI taxonomy): domain Bacteria; kingdom Pseudomonadati; phylum Pseudomonadota; class Gammaproteobacteria; order Moraxellales; family Moraxellaceae; genus Acinetobacter; species Acinetobacter sp. NBRC 100985. The sequence continues at coordinate 51,707 of NZ_BAEB01000028.1, forward strand.
AAAAAAGCCTCTTAATTTAAGAGGCTTTTTTATATCTAGAAAATATTATGGTAAAACTCGGCGTAACGTTGCAAAGCACTTGTCGCCTTTTTCATTGGCACAGAAATCAATCGTATGCTCATTTTCCCATTTCACGAAATATTGTGAAACTTCACCAGTTTGATCTTGCTGTTGACCTGAACAATCAACTTCATTGTTGTCATATTTGATCTGTAAAATCAGAGCTGGTAATCGCTCTTTATGATCGTCAGAAGGTTGATAATCATAGAGACCATAAGTCCATTCTTTACCGCTTTTGATAACGACATCGCTCATACCACGGAAGTTATAGTACTCTACACATTTTTTATTATTTGCGATTTCCATTCCCCACAGCCCCATAATTTCAGGTCGAGTAATGACGCGAATTGCATTTGCCTTAGCTGCTTGTTGCGCTGTTGCTGTATTTGTCACTGTCTCTGCCATCGTCCATGTCGAGCAGGCACATAATAATCCAATAATATAAATATTTTTCATAGATTTAATTAAGTCGTCTTCTAAAACGTTCCATGGCCTTAACTTAGCATATTTTTTAAGAAAAACACTTAATCATAACCATATAAACACAATATTTTTGTCGGACGATTTATTTGATTGTGATCTAATTTTTTTAAGGTATTCTTGATGATTAAAATTATTTCTTTGTACTTTATAAAAATTTAGCTGAAGGGATAGAGGCTATGAAATTTTCTGAATACATCCAATACGACGGTTTAGGTTTAGCTCAGTTGATCAAGCAAAAGCAAGTTCATCCTTCTGAGTTATTGGAAATCGCATTAGAACGTACAGCTCTAGTTAACCCAAAGCTTAATGCAGTCATTATTCCAATGTATGAGCAAGCAAAACATCGTGCTCATCAATCTAAATCAGGTATGTTCGCTGGTGTTCCCTTTCTGGTCAAAGACTTATTTCAAGAATATCAAGGTATTCCAACCTCGTACGGAAGCCAAGCACTCAAAAATATAAACTATACACCTGATTTTAATGCTGAAATTGTCAATCGTTGGGAAGAAACAGGTATTATTACATTCGGCCGTACCAATACGCCTGAGTTTGGGATCAAAGGCATTACTGAACCTGATGCTTGGGGTACTTGTCATAACCCTTGGAACTTAAAACATAATAGTGGTGGCTCTTCTGGCGGTTCAGCATCGGCTGTTGCTGGTGGTTTAGTTCCAATTGCAGGCGCTGGTGATGGTGGCGGTTCAATTCGTATTCCAGCATCTTATTGTGGTTTATTCGGTTTGAAACCGAGCCGAGGACGTACGCCTTGGGGGCCACAATATAGTGAAGCGATGCATGGTGCTGCAATGCAGCACGTCTTGAGTAAAACGGTTCGAGACTGTGCGGCTATGTTAGATGCAGTACAAGGTCCAGAACAAACTTCGCTATTTAAAATTGAAGCACCAACCCAGAAATATTTAGATGTCATTCAACAAACACCTAAAAAATTAAGAATTGCATTTAATACTGCATCACCGATTGGCACTAAAGTATCTAAGGATGCGATTCAAGCCGTTCATCAAACAGCAAAGCTTTTGGAATCATTGGGACATATTGTGGTTGAGGATCGCCCACAAATTGATGGAATGGCATTAGCAAAAGATTTTGTCACAACTTGGTTTAGCCAATTCTCTTATATGCAAGCACAAATTAAGCAAATGTCAGGTGCAACAGATCATGATTTTGAACTTGACTCTGTTGCCTTGGCTGCTTTTGGGGCTAAAACCACTGCAACAGAATATATTCATACTTTGAATAATTGGGGACACTACAGTACTCAAATGAATCTTTTCTTTGAGCAATATGACTTATATTTAACACCAACCACCGCTTCGGTTGCCCCGAAAAATGGAGAAGTCGCAACCCCTGCTTGGCAAAAGCCAATTTTAAAAGGTCTATTAAAAGTCGGAAAAGCACATTATCTAGCTCAAGGAAAGCTTGTTGAGCAAATGGTGAGAGATAATTTAAGCTGGGTTCCATTTACGCAACTTGCCAATGTAACGGGTTTACCTGCTATGTCTGTCCCACTCTATTGGAATAAAAATGGCTTACCTTTAGGAAGTCAATTCATTGCACCTTTTGGTCGAGAAGATCGTTTACTGCAACTTGCTGCTCAGCTTGAACAGGCACAACCTTGGATGCCAGAATATCAAAAGATAAAAATCTAAATGATCATTAGGCTGTTGTTTCAACTTGATTCGGCAGCCAAATTACCAACATCAAGCCCAATAGCACGACGATACTCGCACAGAGAAATATCGTCGAGCCTGAAAAAATCTGCCAATAATGTCCCGCTAATAAACTACCTGATGCGACGCCTAATCCCCACATCGTGCTATAGAGTGCTTGACCACGTCCCTGCTGTTCTGCTGAAAAGTTTTGGAATATAACTTTCATTGCAATCAAATGGAATAAGCCAAAACTAAATGCATGTAAACATTGTGCAAGAAGTTGTCCTATAAAATTAGCTTCAAGCATTCCCACTAAAAACCAACGCAAACTCGTAAGTAGCAGACAAATGATAACCAGTGATCGCCATGAGAATCGAGTAAAAAAGACTTTTTGAGCGATCGCAAACATGACAATTTCAGCAATAACGCCTGTCGCCCATAATGAGCCGATCTGTGTAGTACTAAACCCAATTTCTTTCAGAAAATTACTATAAAAACTGTAAAATGGTGCTTGTGAAAAAAGCAAAATAAATTCAATTGTGAAAAATGCCGCAATCATCGGCTTTTTTAAAATCGGCAATAACGGTTCTAATTTTCTTTGTGAGCTTGGCGCATGTTCTGGCTCTTTAATGCTAAAAGACCATAAAAAGGCTAAAAATGAAACGGATAACAGTAAAATCGGTAACATTGAAATGGGAATAATTTCTAACAATGCTCCTATCGCAAATACACCTACAATGAAACCCACAGAACCCCATTTACGTACTTTTCCATACAGCTCAGCTCTCTTTTCGCCTAACCAAAATAAAGTAACCCCTTCAAATTGTGCCAAAATTGCATTTTGAAAAAAGCTAAAAATCAGCATCAGTAAAGCCACGGATTGAAAACTATTTGGAATAATAAAAATTGCAAACCAAATACAGGCTTCCATCCAAGTTGCAACTCGAACCAAAAGCATTCTTTTACCTGATTTATCTGCAACCCAACCCCAAATAAATGGCGCAAAAAAACGAGTAATGATTGCAATCGAAGATAAAATACCGATTTCTTGATAATTAAAACCTTGATCTTGTAGATAAAGATTCCAATAAGGCATGAACGTGCCAACAATTGAATAGTAGAAAAAGTAAAAACCACCAAGTCGGGTTTTAATATTCAATGATTGCAACAATTTAAGAAACCCTTTGGTGGCTTAATGCCAAGCTGAAAAGAGATGAGATATTTTTATAATTCTATCTTATTTAAACATTGAGTTCTTAACTCTAGATAGAGAATGATCAATACTTTTTCTTTATTTTTATAAAAAAATAGAGCCTCTCGGCTCTATTTTCTTGATGGTATCAAGCTGACTTCGCCAATACTTCAGCCATTGCTTTGGCAACTTTATAAACATTGTTCATGTTTAAACCAGCCACACAAATACGACCACTACGAACTAAGTAGATCGCATATTCTTCACGTAATGTATCGACTTGTTCAGCCGTTAAACCTGTATAGCTAAACATCCCTTTTTGATTCACAAGGTAGCTAAAGTCACGATCAGGTAAGGCTTTAGTCAACTCATCTTTTAAGATGCTACGCATTTTAATAATACGCTCACGCATCTCTTTGACTTCGCCCTGCCATTGTTGGTTGAGATCGGCGTCATTGAGTACTTGATCAACCAACCATGCACCTGTTGTTGGTGGGCTAGAGTAGATACGACGTACTGTTGCTTTTAACTGGCCGAATGTGCATTTTGCGGCTTCAGCATCATCACATACGAAAGTTAAACCACCAACACGCTCCCCATACAGTGAGAAAATTTTAGAGAAAGAGTTGCTGACAATAAAGTTCAAGCCCGCTTGGTCTAAAGCACGGATTGCATAAGCATCTTGCTCCATACCATCGCCAAAGCCTTGATAAGCGATGTCGAGGAATGGAGTCAGATTACGCTCTTTTAACACTGCAATCACTTGATCCCATTGTGCTGGATTTAAATCCGCACCTGTTGGGTTGTGGCAGCAAGGGTGTAATAACACGATGCTTTGTTCTGACAAAGTTTTTAATGTTGACAACATACCATCAAAATCAACACCACGTGTTTTAGCATCAAAATATGGATAGAAGTTGCTCTTGATGCCAGCGCCGTTGAAGATCGCAACATGGTTATCCCACGTTGGTTGGCTCACCCAAACTTCTGAATTTGGAAAATAAGTTTTTAAGAAATCTGCACCGACTTTTAATGCACCTGAACCACCCAAAGTTTGAATGGTAGCAACACGACCTTGTTGAATTGCCGGGCTGTTTGTACCAAACAATAATGCTTGAATCGCATCACGGTATGGTTTGAAGCCTTCCATTGGGAGATAAAGTTTGGTTTTATCTTTTTTAGCCGCAATACGTTTTTGAGCTTCGATAATGGTATCAAGCTGAGGAACGATACTGTCTTCGTTATAGTACAAACCAATACTCAGGTTAACCTTTTCAGCGCGAGAATCAGCATTAAACTGTTCCATTAAAGAGAGGATTGGATCGCCTGCATAAGGTGGGATATGTTGAAACATTAACAATGTCCTTTTTTGAACGGTCATCACTTCCACCGTTCTTTTATAACAAAAGATAAAAAGAAAATAGGACTGAGGATAAACTCAATCCTATCCAAAATTTAGAGTGAAAATCTAAAGCTTATACATCAGCATTATATGCAACGCTTGGTTGTGCATTTTTCAACTTACGTTGCTTCATGTAATAAGCAAACATTAAGCACAGAATCCAAGCTGGAATCATCATCACCGCAATACGCATATCCGCAGTCAATGACATCACTACAAGAATACACAACATGAATACGATGCAAAGGTAGTTACTAAATGGATAAGCAATACTCGGAAACTTAGTCGTTTGCCCTTCTGCTAACATCGCCTTACGGAACTTCAAGTGTGTCCACGAAATAACAATCCAGTTAATTACAATCGCTGCAACCACCAACATCATTAGCAAGCCAAAGGCTTTATCAGGGAACGCATAATTCAACAGTACACAAAGCACCGTCACAAAAGCAGATACATATACGGCGTTGGTTGGAATACCGCGCTTATTAATTTTCTTTAGAAACTTAGGTGCATTACCTTGCTCAGCCAAACCTAATAACATACGACTGCTGCAATAACTTGTGCCGTTATAAACCGACACAGCAGCAGTTAATATTACAAAGTTCAAAAGCGTCGCAACACCTTGGCTGTCTAATGAAGCAAAGACCATCACGAATGGACTACCGCCCTCTGCCATTTGATTCCATGGGAAAAGTGCAAATAAAACAAACAATGTCGCAATATAGAAAATCAAAATACGATAAATAATTTGATTTACAGCTTTAGGTAAGGTTTTGTCAGGATCACGTGCTTCGGCAGCCGTAATACCAAATAGTTCGATACCACCAAAAGCAAAAATGATCACAGCCATTGCCATGACTAAACCTTCTACACCAAATGGAAAGAATCCACCGAGTGCCCAAAGATTGCTGATGCCTGCTTGAGGTCCTGCTGTTCCTGTCGCAAGTAAATATGAACCGAAGGCAATCATCGCCAAAATTGCAAGAATTTTAACAATAGAGAACCAAAATTCCATTTCGCCAAAGAATTTGACGTGTAATAAATTGATACCGTTAATCAAAATAAAGAAGGCTAAAGCTGAAGCCCATGTCGGGATTTCTGGCCACCAATATTGTATATAAAGCCCAATTGCACTTAATTCGGCCATACACACTAAAACATTGAGTACCCAGTAGTTCCAGCCTGACATAAAGCCTGCAAATGAACCCCAGTATTTGTATGCGAAATGACTAAAAGAACCACTTACAGGTTCTTGTACAACCATTTCTCCTAACTGACGCATCATTAGAAATGCAATAAAGCCTGCGATTGCATAACCTAAAATAACTGAAGGTCCTGCAAGCTTGATTGATTGTGAAATACCAAGAAACAGTCCTGTACCAATTGCACCACCTAGCGCGATAAGCTGGATGTGTCGATTGCTCAAACCGTGTTTCAGATTTCCTTGCTCTGGTTTTGACATATGATTATTCTCATCCTTGTCACGTAATTTTTTTGTATTAAATTACGTATATCATAAATTAATCAAAAATGCCTATAGTTGATCGAAAAATAATTAATTTACTTTTCTCATAACCGCGCATATAAGCAGAAAATTTAACAAATAACAATAATTATGAAATATGTAATTAAATTATGTATTGCGTAATTAATAAATTTAAGTATGATAGAACTCATAACGGTTAATCCTTCTTCTTGATCACAGGAAATTATTGCTACTCAACTGAGAGTATCTACATATTTTTCAATAAGATGATGAGGAAAAAGTAAAATTTATGGCTTCGTCCAGATAGAATTAAAGACAAGGAAAGTAAATCATGGCACAGAATTTAAGCTCTTTTGTTGAGATTCAAGCTCTATCAGATTTCACAATGCATAATTTGCCATATGGTATTTTTAGTGAAACACCTGACGGTAACAAACGTGTTGGTGTTGCAATTGGTGATTTAGTCCTTGACCTTGCTGCTTTAGAAACGCATGGTTTACTACAACTCAATGAAAATATTCGCTATTTCAATCAGCCAACACTCAATAAATTTATAGATTCAGGTAAAGCAAACTGGCAAAAAGTACGTCAAACATTACAAAGTCTACTTTCAGCGGACAATCCAACGCTTCGTGATAATACGGAATTACGCCAACAAGCTTTTTTTAAACAAAATATGGTAACTTTACACTTACCTCTACAAGTGCCTGGCTATACCGATTTCTATTCGTCTAAAGAACATGCGACCAATGTAGGTACGATGTTTAGAGATCCAAAGAATGCGCTTTTACCAAACTGGAGCGAACTTCCTGTCGGATATAATGGTCGTGCAAGCTCAGTGATCGTCAGCGGTAAAGATATTATCCGCCCATCTGGACAAATCAAACAGCCAAATGAAGATCGTCCAATTTTCTCTGCAACACGCAAGCTGGATTTTGAATTAGAAACAGCTTTTGTAGTCGGTAAAGCAACTGAACTGGGGCAGCCAATTGCCATTGAAGATGCATGGGATCATATCTTCGGTATGGTTTTACTCAATGACTGGTCAGCACGTGATATTCAACAATGGGAATATGTGCCTCTTGGCCCTTTCAATGCAAAAACTTTTGCGAGCGCTATTTCGCCTTGGGTTGTTACGATGGAAGCTCTTGAACCATTTAAAGTAAAAGGCCCAACTCAAGAACCAAAACCACTGTGCTACTTAGAAGAAAACGTTGTGAATAGCTATGACATTCATCTCAGCGTAGAAGTACAAAGCCCTAAATCGCAACAAACTGATGTGATCTGCGAAACCAACTTCAAATATATGTATTGGTCGATGGCTCAACAACTCACTCACCACACCATTGCAGGTTGTAATGTTCAAGTTGGTGATCTTATGGGATCGGGTACGATTTCAGGTCCAACTGAAAACTCGTATGGCAGCTTGCTTGAATTAACGTGGAATACGACCAAACCATTAACCCTTTCAAATGGTGAAAAACGTGGCTTTTTGGAAGACGGCGACCGCGTCATCATGAAAGGTTATTGTGAAAAAAATGGTATTCGTGTTGGCTTCGGCGAAGTTTCAAATAAGGTCTTAGCTGCAAAAAGCTTTCGCTTTACTGAAAAAGAGGAAGCAAGCTATGAAACTGTATAGTTACTTTCGTAGCTCCGCAGCTTATCGAGTACGGATCGCTTTGAATCTCAAAGGTCTCGATTATGCGACTCAAGCAGTTCATTTGGTTAAAAATGAACAGCAGCAAGCCGAATATAGCGTATTGAATCCTAGCCAACTAGTTCCAACCCTGATTGATGAAGAGCAAAGTTTGCTGCAATCTCTAAGCATTTTGGAATATTTGGAAGAACGCTATCCAGCAACAGCCTTATTGCCTAAAAATTTGATTGAGCGTGCCAAAATTCGTGCCTTTGCTCAAGCAATCGCTTGCGATATTCATCCACTCAACAATTTAAGAGTGCTGAAATACTTACAAGATGAACTGAGCTTAACCAACGAACAAAAAAGCCAATGGTATCAACATTGGATTTTAGAAGGCTTTAAAAGTCTTGAAGTGCAATTGCAGCGTTCAAATGGTCAATTCTGTTTCGGAAATTCAGCCACAATTGCTGACTGTTGCTTGATTCCCCAAGTCTACAACGCAAAACGCTTCAAAGTAGATTTGAGCCCGTTTCCCAAGATTGAATCAATTTATCAACACTGTCTTACCATCCCAGCATTTTTACATGCCGCACCAGAACAACAACCAGATTGGGAATAAAGAAAAAGGAGTTTTATGATGAGCTTTGCAATTAAAAAAATTCACCACGTCGCGTACCGCTGTAAAGATGCCAAAGAAACGGTTGAGTGGTACAAAAAAATGCTCAATATGGATTTCATCTTGGCATTTGCAGAAGACCACGTTCCTTCGACCAAAGCCTTTGATCCTTATATGCATTTATTCTTAGATGCTGGACAAGGCAATGTACTGGCATTTTTTGAACTGCCAACGCAACCTGAAATGGGTCGTGATGAGAATACACCGCAATGGGTACAACATATTGCTTTTGAAGTTGAAGACCAAGACGCTTTGTTACGTGCAAAAAAACACTTAGAAGAAAATGGTGTGAAAGTATTAGGCGTAACCAATCACGGTATTTTCCACTCTATTTATTTCTTCGATCCAAACGGTCATCGCCTAGAACTCACTTATAATGATGTTCACGCAGATGCGAAAATTGCACGTATTACCGAAGAAATGAAACTCGAGATGTTAGATGAATGGAGCCGTACTAAACGTGCGCCTCACCATACTCATTTCCTTCATGAAGAAGAATTAGGAGTATAGTCAAAACATCGCAGCATGGTATTGGCAAAGATGAATACATCATTGCCGCTTGAGGTTTTTATGACATTCCAGCAGCAACGGATATTCAGATTCGAAACCGAATTGCTGCTTAATCATTTTTCAGCGCATCGGCATTGGAGCAGATTGTCTTCAATGCCGATTTTTTATCGCTCAAGAATGATCAATAAGCAAACTTTTGTTGTATTCTGCTGCTATATGAACAAAAGTAAAAACTCATTTTTGAGTCGTTATTTACTTATAGAATTCGCCTATTTGCATCATTCAAAAAGATGATTTCTATTTTGAAAAATGCTCAGGCATCATGTGTAACATTGAATATCTACTTGAAACAAATACAACTGGATAAATGCGGATTAAGGGTTAGTGAATGATTGAAGAAAAATTATCTGGTGGCGTTCAATCACTCGAGGTCGGTTTATCTGTACTTAATGCACTTTTAGAGCATAACAAACCGATTATTTTAAAAGACTTATCAAGCAAATTAGATATGCATCCAGCCAAAGTGCATCGCTATTTAGTGAGTCTTATCCGCATGAATTACGCAAAGCAACTCGATGCTGGCCAGTATGCGCTTGGAGATCAAGCTTGGCGTTTAGGCTTAAATTGTATTCAACACACTGATGTTTTACAGCTTGTACAACATCTGATTTATGATCTGCAAAGCAAGATTGGTTGTGGTATTCAAATTAGCAAGTGGTCTCCTAAAGGCCCTTTAGTCGTTCAATCTATTGAATCTAACCATCCTATTTCGATTGTGACCAAGGTTGGTTCAATCATGCCTTTAGTAAACTCTGCTGCTGGTCGTGTATTTGCTTCTTATTTACCTGAAGCAGTCATTCAACCTTTAATGTCTGCAGAGTGGGAAAAAGCAGTTCAAAATCATTATCAAATTAAGCCTTCGAGCTGGGGTGAGTTTTTACCTTTAAAAGAGAATATCCTGCAACAAGGCATGGCTGTTGCAAAAGGTGATTTATTGGTTGGGATCAATGCTGTTGGTCTACCAATCTTTAATGCACATCAAGCAATGGAATTTTGTATCGTTGCACTAGATAGTGAAATGTTCCTACCTGTTCATGATGGTAGTGAAAAGCTAGAACTGTTTAAACGCGAAGTAGCTGCAATTAATCAATATATTAAAACACGTTAATTATTTTTCTTATTCAATAAAAAAGCCAAGATATTGATCTTGGCTTTTTTGATTTGATATTTGCTTATTTAGCTTCTAGCACACCACGGCGGATTTGATCACGTTCAATTGATTCAAATAACGCTTTGAAGTTACCTTCACCAAAACCATCATCATCTTTACGTTGAATAAATTCAAAGAATACAGGCCCAAGCATATTTTCAGAGAATATCTGTAACAACAGCTTTTTCTCGCCCTCTTTGGTATTACCATCCAAGAGAATGCCGCGTTTCTTCAACTCATCCGTCGGCTCACCATGTTCAGGTAAACGCTCATTTAACATTTCATAATAGGTTTCTGGTGGTGGTGTCATAAATTTAAGACCTAAGCCTTTTAACTTATCCCACGTTGAAACTAAATCATCTGTAATGAATGCGATATGTTGGATGCCTTCACCATTAAAATCAGCAAGGAATTCAGCAATCTGACCATTGCCCTTATCAGAGTCCTCATTGAGAGGAATACGAATCATACCGTCTGGTGCAGTCAATGCTTTTGACGTTAAACCTGTATATTCACCTTTGATGTCAAAGTAACGAATTTCTTGGAAATTAAAGATTTTCTCGTAGAAATTCGCCCAGTAATCCATACGACCTTTATAAACATTATGTGTTAAATGGTCGATTTCATTTAAACCTGCGCCACGCGGATTTTTTTCAACATCGTCAAAGAAAATAAAATCATTTTCATAAATATCACGATCTACAAGGAAAATTGGCATACCACCAATCCCTTTAATCGCAGGGATATTTAACTCCATCGGCCCTGCTTGTGAATACATAGGCTCTGCGCCCAATTCGATTGCATTTTTGAATGCTTTCGCAGCATCACGAGTTCTAAAACCCATTGCGCATGCTGAAGGACCATGTTCCTTGTAGAAGAATGAAGCATAAGATTCTGGCTGATAGTTCAAGATAATATTGATATTACCTTGGCGCCATAAATAAACTTTTTTAGATTTATGCTTTGCAACTTTTGTAAAACCGATTGTTTCAAAGATCTGATCTAATCCATTTTCCGTCGAAACAAACTCAATAAAAGCAAAGCCACATAGTTCTAATGGGTTATCTAAAATGTCCATCTAGTTTCCCTTATCTTATATTAGATAAATTCATCCGTTTTAAGCTGAACACAATGTCAATCACTATAGTCATCATAAACCATCTAGCATGATTAACGCTTGTGCACGTTGTTAGGAAAGGTAACAGGTGTTTTTATAAATATGTAAAAGCATCCATGTACTGCCTTTTCCTTCCATGAGCTCACCAAAGCAAACGTGAAAAATACAGTTTTTTGCTTTGGCTCTCAACCATGACATTCATGCTACAAGAAAGATTTAATTTATGCAATACATAATTAAATTATGTTATATGTAATTTTATAATCTTTTAGAAGTCACTTACATATCTGCATATGCTTCAAGTAAAACCGATATTAGAAGAGAAATAAGGCTAAACCTAAACTCGACATTGGTCTGAATATAACAAATGATAAACTTTTAAATGGAGAATAATTCTCATATCTAACAATTCATTACTTGTAGTTATACATCGTTCTTGGCATCGTGAACCCATTACTTAATTTAGGAATCCCTTGCCAATGGCTAGTCCAGCACAAGCTATACGACATAAATTACTTAATACCTTTTTTTCAAGACATTCCGTTTGGTTCCTATGTATTTTTATTGCTTTAACAATTACTTGGTTTAAAACAATTTATACGCCACAGACCATTTATTATTTCATCTCAGACACGTTATTAAATGGGCTATGGGTAGTGACTAGCCTACTGAGTCTTGTTGGTCTTCATGATTTACTGCAAAAGAAACACTCCATCTTAAAAAACTATCCAATCTTGGGACATTTCCGTTTTTTCTTTGAAGATGTACGCCCTGAAATTCGCCAATATTTTATTGAGGCAGATCAAGATGCATTACCATTTTCACGTATGCAACGTAGTCTCGTTTATCAACGTGCAAAAAATGAAAATGCGGATAAACCTTTTGGATCAATCATAGATGTGTATGAGCCAAATTATCGGTTCATTGTTCACTCAATTGCCCCTTGCCCACCTGCTGATCCAGCAAGCTTCCGAGTTCAAATTGGCAATTTGCAATGTAGCCAGCCTTATAGTGCTTCTATTCTGAATATATCAGCGATGAGTTTTGGAAGCTTGAGCGCCAATGCAATTCGCGCTTTGAACAAAGGTGCAAAACTGGGACATTTCTACCACGATACAGGTGAAGGAAGTCTGAGTCCCTATCATTTAGAAAACGGTGGCGATATCGTTTGGCAAATTGCGAGTGGATACTTTGGCTGCCGTACACCAGAAGGACTATTTGATCCTGAAAAATTTGCGGCACAAGCGAAACAACCTCAAATCAAAATGATTGAGCTTAAGCTTTCTCAAGGTGCTAAACCTGGTCATGGTGGTATTTTACCTAAACATAAAATTACCGAAGAAATTGCTCAAATTCGTGGTGTTTCTCGTGACCATGACTGTATTTCTCCATCTAAGCATCCAAGCTTTAATACCCCAATCGAAATGATGCATTTTATTCAAAAGCTAAGAGAGCTTTCTGGTGGTAAACCAGTTGGTTTTAAACTATGCATCGGTCAACCTTGGCAGTTCATGAGTATCGTAAAAGCGATGCTAGAAACAAAAATCATTCCTGACTTTATTGTTGTGGATGGGTCTGAAGGTGGTACGGGTGCAGCACCTATTGAATTTAGTGACTATATTGGGACTCCATTAAGAGAAGGGCTACGTTTTGTGCACAACACTTTAGTTGGAGCAGGTCTACGCAATCAGGTCAAAATCGGTGCAAGTGGTAAAATCATTAGCGCCTTCGATATTGCTAGCACCTTTGCACTCGGCGCTGATTGGGTGAACTCTGCTCGTGGATTTATGTTCGCTGTTGGATGTATTCAAGCCCAAAGTTGTCACACCAACCAATGCCCTGTTGGCGTTGCTACTCAAGATAAAGACCGACAAAAAGCAATTGATGTCCCGAGTAAAGCTGAACGTGTGTTTAGCTTTCACAAAAATACCTTACATGCTTTGTCTGAAATGATTGCAGCAGCAGGTTTAAATCACCCTTCTGATATTAAAGCCCACCATCTTGCTCAACGTATGAATGATCGTGAAATCAAAAATTATGCACAAATTCATTTCTTCCTTAAAGAAAATGAATTACTGCAAGGTAATTTAGATGATGATGAGAATTTTTATTATCGTATGTGGAAATTGGCTGACGCGAATCAATTTTAATTAAAGAAAAAAGCCGTTCATTTAGAATGGCTTTTTTCAGATTATTTGTTCAATTTCTAATGAGAATTGAGTTGATTAAAAAATAAATCCTATAGACATTTATCTCTTACGTTTCAAAGAACATGTCGGGTTAGTTTGAGTAAGCAATGTATTTGTTGCTGCATTACAGCTCAAATAAACACTCCCATCATCAGTGCAAATTCTTGCAGCATATAATCGACTATTATTTTCAAGGGTTTGCGTCGGATGACTCGAATAACGAGCCAGACGCTCCATATACATAATACGTTGTTTACACTCTGGGAACTGTACCATAGCTCTTTGAAATTCAGATCGCTTTGCCGAAACTTTAGTTTTGTTACTCGCTAAATCTTGCGTATACGCGTTTTTCTCATTTGAAATTGCCTGCATACGTCGCTGTTCGAGCGATTCACACTCCCCATTGAATCCATCAGCAGCAGAACCAGTACATGCAATTTTTTGACTTGCTTTAGATGAACAAGGACCACTTTGATACGAAGTCCCTTGATTGGTAACGCACTTATATAGTTCTTGCGCATGGGCAGAATAACAGAAACCCATTAAGCAAAAAGCATAAATGATCTGTATTATCGATTTTGACATGACAACCCCAACATATAATTTATTGATAATTTTTATAATGTTAGGGATTCTATCATTTTGATATTCAGTTAAAAAGTAGTCTAATAATAATAGTTATTTGGTTTAGCATGTAAAAATGCAGGAATTAAACCAGTTAATGCCGCACGAATATCTGCACGCTCATTAATCAATTGATGCGAACCTTCTTCTAACATCAACAATGTTTGTAATCTAAATTTTCGGCGAATATATTCGATGTTATAACGCCAATCTACAGTTTGATCTAACGCTCCTTGCGCTAACCAAACAGGAATTCTACACGCTGGCCGATGCTCCATTTCAAGCATCCATTTTGACATTGCTAGAATCCAATCCATCCCCATCATCCGTGGCTGTAATGGGTCTTTTAAGCGAACAAAACGTAGAAATTCAGGATTATGGTTATTACGACGGAAATGGCGAGGAACTTGGCTTTTTATTCGACGAATAATCCCCAAACCAACAGAATTATGCCACCATGCTGTTTTTGCAGGGCGTATCAATGGAGAAAGTAACAAAACACGATCAACTATCGGGTCTTCTCTGCGTTCAGCAAACTCTAACAAATGGTGCATCCAAATCGCACCACCTGTACTTTGCCCGATGCCTAACCACGGCTTAGGTAACTGTTTTGCACCTCTAACTGCATCATAAATAGCATGTAAAACTTGTTGATAATGATCAAAATTCTGAATACTCGCAGGTGAACCATTACTCAAACCATGCCCAGGAAGGTCATAAGTAACAACACTAAAACCTTGATCTAATATTTCTTTAATAATTGGTTGATAAATTCCACTATGTTCTAAATAGCCATGCAATAGGCAAACGGTACCTTGTATTTTTTGTTGCTTTGGCTGAAATACTTGTACATGGAGACGAAACAAAGGCATTTCTACATAACCTTGCCAATGTTCACAATCCAATAAATGCAAACCATAAAGTTTGCGATAAGCTTGTAGCGCTAATGAAACCTCACTTTTTTTTGATAAATCTAAAGGTTCGAGCACTTGAGGTGTCGTTTCACGATTAGGAACAGGTAAATCAAGCTGTTTTAAAATTGTCGGATTTAAAAAAGGAATATTCGACATTATGGTACCTCCCGACAATCACTTGATCCAAACAACATATCACGAATCGTAGCAAGCATTTCATAGTTCGCACGGCGGCTATGATCATAGTTTTGCTCACTTGGACGCCATTGAGTTAAAGTCGTTGGCATTGGTGCGATTACAGGCACCGTTTCTATTCCATTCAATGCAAATAGTCGACGTGTGCGAGGCATGTGGTATTCATCAGTAATCAAGATTACTGTTGGTGCACCACCTTTTTTCTGAAGTAATAAAGAACTAAATCTTGAGTTCTCGCAGGTATTCATACTTCGATTTTCAAGTAATTTTGCCTCTATTCCACGCTCTTTTAACCACGCCTGCATATATGGTGCTTCGACACCACTCAGCACAATCGGTAAATCGTATTTCTCTTCAACTTCAAGCGTTTTTTCTAAGCGTAACCGAGTGTAATTATTTACTACGATGTCTTTACCATTTGCACCAAGCGT
This sequence comes from Acinetobacter sp. NBRC 100985, assembly GCF_000241225.1. Taxonomy (NCBI): domain Bacteria; kingdom Pseudomonadati; phylum Pseudomonadota; class Gammaproteobacteria; order Moraxellales; family Moraxellaceae; genus Acinetobacter; species Acinetobacter sp. NBRC 100985. Next base: position 67,505 of record NZ_BAEB01000028.1, read on the forward strand.
TAAACCACCACCCAACACAACAATTGCATAAGGCTTAGATGAGCTATTGCTCTCGATTACACCATCTTTATTTTTTTTGATTTCGACTAAATCTTTATTGGTTTCATCTTTTTCAGCATCTTCAACAGGTAACTCGATTGGATATGTTTCCAAAAAAGAAACATATTTTTCCATCAAAGCCTGATTATCTGGTGTATTCCACTTTAAGAAATCAAGCGGTGTACTTGCTGCTACCGCTGAGCTTTCTTGGTCTTGTTCAGCTGGTTGATTGATCATCGGAATGTTAAGTTTTTCAGCTTCTTCATTCTCTTTTTCTTGCTCTTCATTAATAAGCTGCTGTAGCAACTTATAACGAGCTTGTATCAATCTTAAATCTTCTGGTTTCTCCGACTGAAAAGTTTTTTCCATTAATTTGAGATAAGCCTGACGCGCAATCCAAAGATCTGAACCAGGTTCTAAGGTCTCATGTTCACTCAGTGCTGCTGATTTTTGGCTTTCGGCAGCAACTTCATTTACATCTACAGGAACAAAATAATTCAACCCTTTCACAACAAACTGTGAGTAAAATGGCGAGTATAAAAAAAGCACAAAACTGCCTAAAAGTACGAATAAAATTGTAATTACTCGTACTAAACTGACCATCCAATGTACTTTAGCCATATATCTCCTCATTCATCATGAGCTTGAATTAAACCCTGCTCACTATATAACACAGGTTCAGGCTCTAAACGAATACTAAACTTTTGTTTTACATCACTTTGTACAGCTTGATAGGTATTCCGAACATCATTCAGTGTAGCATCAGCATAATTGACCAAAACCAATGCTTGCTTATGAAACATACCTACTGAACCCAACTGTTTACCCTTCCATCCAGTTTGGTCAATCAGCCAACCCGCAGCCACTTTAACATTGCTATTTGGTTGCGGATAATGAGGAATGTTTGGAAATTGTTGTGCAATTTTGTCAAAGTCACTTTGCGTAACAATTGGATTTTTAAAGAAACTCCCGACATTTGGAAATTCTTTAGGATCTGGAAGTTTGCTCTGACGGATATGAATGACTTGATTCTGCAAATTTTCAGCAGTCAGGAGATCACCTACTGCTTGCTTTAAATCACCATAATTCAACTTCAAATCAGGATGCTTTAATAATTTAAAAGTCACAGCAACAATGATATAGCGATTCGGATGATCTTTGAAAATACTGTGCCGATAAGAGAAATGGCAATCTTGAGCAAGGATCGAGCTAAATTGTTTTAGCTCACGATCATATACTTGTACTGAATCAATAAATTCTCCAGCTTCGACACCATAGGCACCAATATTTTGCACAGGCGATGCACCAACTAAGCCAGGAATCAACGCAAGATTTTGTAAACCAAACCAATTCTGCTGCGTACTATATAAGACAAAATCATGCCATACCTGACCTGCTCCAACTTGAACAGTTACGCTACGCTCATCTTCGGCAATAACGTCAACACCCTGAATATTGAGATGCAGGACTAAAGCATCAATTTGTTGGGGCAATAACACATTGCTACCGCCAGACAACACTAAAACATTCAAAGATTGTTGTTCTGCGAAGGCTAAAGCATCAACAACATCATTTGGATGGTGAATCTCGATATAATGTGAAGCGATGGCATTAAGATTTAAAGTATTTAACGCTTTAAGCTGAACCTGCTGTTGTACATGCATGTAAATAGAATCCTATTGCCCTACATTCAAATGTTGTTTAAAAACCTCAACCCATGCTTGACTACTTGACTCGCACTGATCTAGTACCCGATCAAATCCATCAGCGCCACCATAATATGGATCAGGAATGGCTTGTTGCTTAAAATTTGGATCATGTTCACTCATCAAAGCGATTTTCGCTCGGATTTGATGTGTACCATATTGATGAATTGCTTTTCGTAATAAAGTCTGAATATCATCAAAGTTTTCATGATCCATCGCAAGGATCAGATCAAACTGAGTAAAATCCGTGATGGTGATTTGTCTTGCACGTAGTGTGGAAAGATCATAACCACGTTGCGCAGCATGCTTTTGGCTACGGATATCAGGTGCTTTGTTCGGGTGATAGTTACTTGTACCTGCCGAGTCTACGATTACATCTAAACCATGCGCATCACAATAATGTTTAAGAATGGCCTCAGCCGTGGGAGAACGACAGATATTTCCCAAACAAACACACAACACCTTATATGGCGTTTTGGATGGCATATTCACCTCAAATCTACACTTTTTTACAGCGTCTTATGTTAAGTTATTTGAACAATGAAACCTATAGTCACTTCATATAAAAATGTTGTATTTATTAGGGTTTGTTAACATTTTATCTCATGATGTAATTGATTAATTATAAAGTGTGAACAAATTCAAAACATAAGGATGTATGTATGAACCCATTTCAATTTCAAACTGTTCCCAATATCATCTCGGGGCTTGGTTCCATACAAGAACTTAAAAATATTTTAACTCAACAAAACTATCATAAAGCCCTGATAGTGACTGATGCTGGCATGATTCAACATCAACTTCACTGGCCAATTGTTGATATTTTAAATCTAATTGCTCTTGAACATATTATTTACTCAGATATTCAAGCCGATCCGCCAGAACATATTGTTTTAGAAGCAGTCGATTTTGCAAAACAAGAAAAAATTGATGTCATTATCGGTTTCGGTGGCGGTAGCTCAATGGACGTTGCGAAAATCATCGCCCTCCTCGCGCACCCGCAACAACAGCAAGCTTTAACTGATATTTACGGCGTAAACCAAGCTAAAGCACCACGTTTGCCTCTTGTACTGATTCCAACAACAGCAGGAACAGGTTCAGAAGTCACACCGATCTCAATTGTCACAACTGGCGCAACAACCAAAATGGGCGTTGTTTCACCTGTTTTATACGCGGATGTCGCTATATTAGATGCAACTTTTACCCAAGGCTTACCGGCGCATATCACCGCAGCAACAGGGATTGATGCGATGGTACATGCAATTGAAGCTTATACCTCAAATATTAAAAAGAACTGTTATGCTGATATGCTGGCGAAGAATGCTTTAAAACTGCTCAACAACAACTTAGCAAAAGTCTTAAAAGATGGAGGTGATCTTGATGCGCGTCAAAATATGTTGATGGGATCAATGCTGGCAGGACAAGCTTTTGCAAATGCACCTGTTGGTGCAGTACATGCCCTCGCGTATCCGTTAGGTGGGCATTTTCATCTTTCGCACGGTCATACCAATGCATTAGTACTGGTTGAAGTTTTAAAATTTAATGCACCAAAGGCAAAGCAATACTATGCTGAATTGATGCAACTCATGGATCCAAGAAGTACTGGTTGCACTGATGGTCTCTGCGATCTATTCATTGATCATATGCAAAACCATCTCGATCAAAGTGGTCTAACTTTGAAATTAAAAGCGCTCGATATACCTGAAGCTAAACTTCCACAACTCGCAAAAGACGCAATGTTACAGACTCGACTACTGCAGAACAATCCAAGAGAAATGACAGAACAGGACGCTTTCAACATTTATCAGGCGATTTACGCATGAGTAAACCTATTTTAAAAACCCGCGAACAATTTAAGTTCTTTTTTCCAATTCAGACTCGCTGGGCTGACAATGATATTTATGGTCATGTCAATAATGTCACTTACTACAGCTATTTTGATACCGCCGCTAATTCATTGCTGATTCAAAAAACAGGTTTCGATATTCATCACAGTGAAATTATCGGACTTGTCGTCGATTCTGCTTGTAGTTTTCTACAAGAGCTATCTTTTCCAGAAATCATTGAAGTGGGAGTAGCGATAGGCAAAGTAGGGAATTCATCACTTCGATATGAACTCGCTATTTTCAAGCAAGGACAAACCCAAGCTGCTGCGCAAGGTCATTTTGTGCATGTCTTTGTAGATCGTGAGAATCGAAAGAGCACCACGATTCCTCAAGAAATGCGCGATGTTCTTACAGACTACTTATTAGCGCAATAAGCATATATAAAGCAAAGGAAAATACGATTTTACCTTTGCTTTTACCTTAGGGCTTTAACTGAATATTATGTAATTCCGCATCAAAGGTTTCAATCAAACCTTTCAACGTTGGTTCTTGTTGTAACAAGTTCACTGCTCGATGAAATGCTTTTTCCTTACGTACAGCCTGCATCGCAAATGGTGTGGTGGAATCAACTTGCCCATACTTCACCGAAAATTGAGTATTGATCCAATTTTCTTTCAAAGCACTTTCTAAAGCATGTTGTAACTGAGTCAACATTCCCTCATATTCTTGCGGAATATGAAATACAGATGCACCATCAATCTGTCCCGTCATCACACCATGTTGGGCTAACTCTTGAACAGCTGGCGAAAGTTCACTATTTCTAAACCAATATTCCCACTTTTCTAAATTCCATTCACCTTCGAGCACCTGCACTGGAAGCTTCAAAATATCTTGTGGCATTAAGTTATTTATCTCAACATCTTGCTGTTGAGATGATGCAACCTGTGCCACAGCCTTTTCTAAAAGAGGCTCAATGATTTCAGATTCAGAAACCATAGATGCTTCTGACTGATCAACTAATTGATTGGTTGCATCGTCCCGCACAATTTGCTGAGAATTTTGCTCAATAGGAAAAACGAGTACATCATCTGACTGAGTAATATCAAAACTTACTGTTTGAGATTCAGCCTGCTCTAAACCAATCAGCTGACCATCTTCCGCATCGAAAACCATGAGATGGCTATCTTGATTTTGCATAGCAGGTTCAGGTTCAGGTTCAGGTTCAGGTTCAGGTTCAGGTTCAGGTTCAGGTTCAGGTTCAGGTTCAGGTTCAGGTTCAGGTTCAGGTTCAGGTTCAGGTTCAGGTTCAGGTTCAGGTTCAGGTTCAGGTTCAGGTTCAGGTTCAGGTTCAGGTTCAGGTTCAACACTAGCCACTTCTACTGGTGCTGCAAACTGTTTTTCTTGACCGACACCTGAAGTAAACTGCTGATTTTGCGGGTCGAGTTGCACTACAGGTGCTGCCTGAACAGTCACCTCATTTAGACTCATCGGTCTAAACGCAAGCATCCGTAAAACACACATCTCGAAACCCTGCTCTTGCGTGACCGCTAATTGCAAATCAGCACGCCCTTTGCAAGCGATTTGATAATACAATTGCAAGTCTTGTGCAGACACAAGCTTCGAAAGCTGTAGGATTTTTTGATTGATTTCTTCACTATATTTAAGCGCTAAATCAGGTAGGTACTGCAACAATGCCAACTCATGAAGCGTCGAAACCAATTGGTCTAGAACTAAAGACACATCTAAAGCTTGCTGCCTAAATTGCAAAAGCAACTGACTCACACGCGCTTGCTGATTTTGATGAATCGCTAGAATCAAATCATAGATAATCGTTCGATCAATCAGACCTAACATATCTTTAACATCTTGATGATGTACTGCACCCTGACCATAGGCAATCGCTTGATCTGTGAGTGATAATGCATCCCGTAAAGAGCCTTGTGCTGATTCTGCAATTTGCCAAATGGCATCTTGATCTGCATCAATTTGTTCTTTATTTAAGATCGCCGTTAAATGTTCAGTAATTTCATCAACCGCCAAAGGGCGCAGTGTGAATTGCAAACAGCGTGAAATCACCGTAATCGGCAATTTCTGAGGATCAGTTGTCGCAAATAAGAATTTTACATGTTCAGGTGGTTCTTCTAATGTTTTCAATAATGCATTAAACGAATGCGTTGAAAGCATGTGCACTTCATCGATCAAATAAACTTTGAAGCGACCTTGAGTTGGAGCATATGGGACATTATCAAGTAACTCACGCGTATCTTCTACTTTGGTACGTGAGGCTGCATCAATCTCGATCAGATCAATAAAACGACCTTCATTTACTGCTTTACAGGTGGCACAAACTTCACAGGGTGTCGAGGTTACACCTGTCTCACAGTTCAAACACTTGGCTAAGATACGAGCAATCGTCGTTTTACCGACACCACGCGTTCCAGTAAACAAGTAAGCATGATGCAAGCGACCACGTTCTAATGCACTCGTTAAAGCACGAGAAACATGGTTTTGCCCCACTAACTCATTGAAATTACGTGGTCTGTATTTTCTTGCAAGTACTTGATACATGTATGCTCCTTATTGCAGCTTAAGCATACTGTTTTTTAGAAAGAGCTGTAAATGAATACATGTTTAATTGATCAAGATTAAATACATTCGATTACTTTAAGGGACAATTGCTCAGCAAGCTTACATCAAGCAAGACTTGCACCTGTTCGCAACTCAATGGAAAATAGCCCCTAATTTTTTATGTTGTTGGTTTATTTCCCATGTCTCAATCTTTAGCGGTTTTAGGCGGCATTACCGCAGAACAATTTTTAAATGAATATTGGCAAAAAAAACCATTACTCGTTCGCAATGCGATGCCTGAAATTATTGGCTTATTAGAACCTGAAGATGTTCAGGAACTTGCACTTGAAGAAGATGTCACTGCACGGCTGATTCGTCAAAAAAACAAGAACCCAAATGAGTGGCATGTCAAATCATCACCTTTGACCAAGGGTGATTTTCAAAAACTACCAAATCTTTGGACTTTACTGGTACAAGCAGTCGATCATTACTCGTTTGACATTTCAGAACTTTGGAAAAAATTTCCATTTATTCCTCAATGGCGTCGTGATGACATTATGGTGTCTTATGCACCTAAAGGCGGATCAGTGGGTAAGCATTTTGACTTTTATGACGTATTCTTAGTTCAGGGTCATGGCCATCGCCGCTGGCAACTTGGACAGATGTGTGATGAATCGACTCAATTTATCCCAGATCAACCTTTAAAACTATTGCCAGAAATGGATATTCAGTTTGATGAGGTTCTTGCACCGGGTGATTTGCTCTATGTGCCACCCGGACTGTCTCACTATGGTGTTGCTGAAGATGATTGTTTAACTTTCTCATTTGGCTTTCGTATGCCAAACCTATCTGAAATGATTGATCAAGTGAGTGATAAATTTGCAGAGAACACTTTGCTTAAAAATCCACTTGCAGATATTGCACGTCAACAAACTGCACACCTTGGCGAAATCAATGAAGTTGAATTTTCATATTTAAAAACACAGCTATTAGATTATCTAACCAAAGCACCTGAGTTCGATGCTGCCATCATGGCATATATGAGTGAATCAAGTTATCCAAACAACATTCCTGAACCAGAAGAAGTTGAAGCAAGTGATCTAAGTGAAATCATCGGTACAGGTTATGAATTAATACTTGAACCTGCATCAAGATTACTTTATCGCATGCAAAATGGTTCTTTAGATTTTTGGGCAAATGGTGAAAACGTTTGTATTTCAGAAACGTTTGCAGCTCAATTAAAACGTATCGCTGATGGCGAAAATATCGCTTTAGATGAATCATTCAATGACGATGCAGTATTAGAAGACATTGCCATGCTACTCAACAATGCTGTTGTGATGTTGCTACCACCTCAAGAGTAAACGATTTACCAATACTTCTAATATCAATGGTTCAGGTTAATTTACTTAACTGCGATAACGAGACCTACTGATATTAGAAGTAAATTTTTCCAACGATTACATTTTAATTATTGAATAAGATATCGAATTTTATAGACTCATCTACAAGAACTTAAAACATAAATTACATCACATCATTCTATTTACAATAACGGAGAACGCTTGTGTTTAAAAAAGCATTATTTTGTTCATTCATTGCTTCCTCTCTTTTTCTTCAAACAGCACAAGCTTGTACACGCGCTGTTTATCTAGGCAATGATAATCATATTATTACAGCACGATCGATGGACTGGAAAGTTGATGTCGGTACAAACTTGTGGATTATGCCAAGTGGCGTTAATCGCGATAGTAATGCTGGTCCTAAATCACTTAAATGGAAATCAAAATATGGCAGCGTGATTGCCTCTGGATATGATATTTCTACAACAGACGGGATGAACGAGGTTGGATTAGTAGCCAATGTTTTGTGGTTAGTTGAATCTGAATATCCTGATGCCAAAAAATCAAATAAACCTCAACTCAGTATTTCTGCGTGGGCCCAATACGTTCTTGATAATTACGCAACCGTTGCTGAAGCTGTAGCAGCTTTAGAAAAAGAACCTTTTACACTCATCACTGATAGTGTTCCAGGTGAACAACGCTTAACAACTTTACATTTATCACTTTCGGATAAAACAGGTGACAGCGCAATTATTGAATACATTAATGGGAAACAAGTGATTCACCATGATAAAAAATATCAGGTAATGACGAATTCACCTATATTTGACCAACAACTTGCGCTAAATACATATTGGAAACAAATCGGCGGCACAGTCATGCTACCCGGCACAAATAGAGCTTCAGACCGTTTCGCACGAGCATCATTCTATATCAATGCCATTCCTAAAAACGATAACCCTAAAGAGGCACTCGCATCCGTATTCAGTGTAATTCGAAATGCATCAGTTCCTTTTGGATTAAATACTGAAGAAGAACCCAATATCTCTTCTACACGCTGGAGAACAGTTGCTGATCATAAACAGCAATTATATTTCTTTGAATCTGCTGTATCTCCAAATGTTTTTTGGGTAGATTTAAAGAAAATCAACTTTAAAGATGGCGTAACGCGTAAGCTTGATTTAGGAAAAGATCAGCAAAATACATTTGCTGGTGATGCGACTGATCAATTTAAAGCATCAAAACCATTTGAATTTCTTGGGCCACAGTTACATCATTAAAGCGTTAAATTGAAAATAAACTTGAGAAGTGAAATATGAAGAATGTAATTTGTTTGCTAAGTCTTTGCGTCATGATGGCGAGTTGCGCAAATATGCAAAATACAACAACACCATCGACGACGATTGATCACCTTGCTACTGCGGGTTCATTGAACTGTAAATCAAATGAGTTATGCCCAAATGTCGTTGTTGAATGGGACAAACAGCAAAAAGATAAATTACATCTCGACGTTGCATTAACCAGTACTTATCAATATTACGACATCAATGGTTTAACTTTTTTGTTGATGGTAAATCCTTTTCTTATACTCCAGCTGGAAAAACTGAGCAAAAGTATATTAACCGTTTAATTCCAAAACGCTCTTCTAATTCATTTAGCCTTCCAAGTGCGTTTTTACTAGAACTTAGAAATGCTAAAAATGTAGAACTTGCGATTGCAACGGATAAAGGCTCAATAAAACGTTCTGTTTATACGCCAACGGAACAATCTATGCTCTATCAAAACTTTGCTCGTTTAATTTCTGAACTTTCTAATAAATCTGCGAAGTAAAATAATTTTAGTCTTCAACGCTCGTTATTTATTTCAATGTAGATAACGAGCACACTATAATTCAGCACGCAAAAATCACAATAAATACCATAAATATAGCAGTTACCTGCCTAAGCCATCTAAAATATGTAAATAAAATGGTTTTTATTAGAACAATCAGTTTTTACATTATTTTAATTACTTCCAATTATTCATATTGTTAATTTTATCAAAGAACTACGACTGGAAATTTCAAAGTCAATTAAATAAATATTGTTAGTTTTCCCTAGGATATTTTATAAATACCATGTAAAATCGCTGCCAAAATCGCATGACAGGATGCAAAACCATGCTCTGCTGACGATGAGCAAACTCGAGGCTAAGTATGTCAAAAAAAGAAGATATTATTAACACAGCATTAAAACTTTTTAATTCACATAGCTATAATTCGATTGGGGTTGATCGAATTATCAGTGAGTCAGGCGTTGCCAAAATGACTTTCTATAAATATTTTCCATCTAAGGAAAAATTAATCGAAGAATGTCTACTACAACGCAATATTAATTTACAAACCTCTTTGAATGCCGCTTTAGCTGAATGTGATCCTGAAGATCCATTAGGACAATTAAAAGCCATTTTTGAATGGTATAACGCATGGTTTCTTAGCGAAGACTTCAATGGTTGTATGTTTCAAAAAGCATTAGAAGAAGTTATTAAAATCTATCCTTCTACGCTTGAACCTGCGACTCAATATAAAATTTGGCTTACAGCACTTGTTCAAAGACTATTAACACAACTTGGTATTCAGAATCCGACCCACTTAGCAACATTGATTGTAAGTATTTTGGATGGCATGACGATACAAGCTCATGTGAATAGACATTCAGTTGAAATGGATCAGTACTGGACACGAGTTGAACATTTAATCAATTATGAGAAGGCGTTAGCTTAAATAGCAACGCTTTTTTCTTGTTGAAAAATCAATTTATCTATATGCTGATTACAAGAAAAAACAAAGCGTGATTTATAGTTATTATTGTGGCTCACGCTTGCGTCTGAGTTGGAAAGAATAATAAAAATTATTACCCTCTGGCGGTCGTACAAATTGCACATCCCGATCCTTTTTATGCAGACAGATCGTTCTGTCTTGTTTTTAATTATATACCCTTTTTATCAAATCACAACTACTTTTTTAATTTTTTATATTTGTTAATTAAATTAACTACATAATTTTATTGATAAGTAAAATTTAACAATATAGTTACATTGCAGCACTCCTCAAAAACACATCACGGATTAAAACAGTTAGTCAAAAAACTGAAGCAAATCACACTTCACAGAGAAAAAGTAAAATATTAAACACTATTGAGACTAATTATCATTTTTACTTATATATCTTTTCATTAAAAACCATTGCAATTATTCAGTTTTACTACATTTTTTCTTTTCAAGCATTTTATACTACACTTTGGTCGTAATTTTGGGAGGTGAACATGCAAAAGGGTCTTGAGATTGAAGCAATGAGGGAGTCAGCAGGCTCAATTGTTAATGTACTTAAATCTCTAGCAAATACAGATCGTTTGATCATCTTGTGTCATTTAGCCAAACAGGAATTAAATGTTTCTCAAATAGAGGAACTTACGCAAATTTTCCAACCGACTCTATCACAACAACTGATGATGCTTCGCAAAAGTAATGTGGTTGCAACACGTCGTGAAGGTAAACAGATTTTCTACTCTATTAGCGATCCAAAACTACGCGTTGTTTTGACTACACTGTATGAAAATTATTGCCCTAATATTTAATTGTTTAGGAAATTGCATACTAATTTTAAAATTGGATCACTTTTTTCTGCATAATGTATTTAGGATTTTATAATTTAGATCATCGTGCATGAAAAAATTAAATATAAAAATATCGAATATATTTCCTGCCATACAATGGTTAAAGCACTATCAATACAATAGTTTTAAAGCCGATCTAATTGCAGCACTGATCGTACTTGCAATGCTCGTCCCTCAAGGAATGGCTTATGCCATGCTGGCAGGTTTACCTCCAGTCATGGGGATATATGCAAGTATTCTTCCCATGATTATTTATGCTTTTACGGGAAGTAGCACCACACTCTCAATCGGACCTGTCGCAATTATATCAATGATGGTATTTGCGACACTGAATCAGCTCTTTCCCGTGGCATCAGAGGCTTATATAGAAGCCGCTTGTTTACTCGCGATATTAGTGGGAATTATTTCCTTTATTCTCGGTATTTTCCGTTTTGGCTTTCTCATTCAACTGATTAGCCACCCTGTTATTCAAAGCTTTATCATTGCTTCTGCATTACTGATTGCGCTTGGACAGTTAAAGTTTTTATTAGATATCCCTATAAAAGCCAACAATATTCCAGAGTTTATCTTCTCTCTAGTACAGAATATTCATCAACTCAGTTTTTTAAGTATTAGCTTCAGCCTTGCGGCTATTTCAATGCTGATTCTCTTACCTAAAGTCATTCCAAGCAGTTTTATCGCAAAAACGACACCGCTTCTATTGGTAATAAGCTCTATTGTTATGGTTTATCTGACCAGTCTTGATCAGCATGGTTTAAAAACAGTTGGCGTGATTCCAACGGGATTACCTAACTTTCATTTTCCAACGTGGGATTTTGCGTTAGTACAGAAATTACTTCCAAGTGCATTCATGATCGCTATGATTAGTTTCGTAGAGTCTTTGGCAATCGCACAAGCCACAGCCTTGCAAAAACGTGATGACTTAAATAGTAATCAAGAACTTATCGCTTTGGGGCTGGCAAATATTGCAGCAGGTATTAACTCAGGTTTTGCCGTTTCTGGAAGCTTATCCCGTACAGTTGTAAATGCAGATGCGGGAGCCAAAACACCCATGGCGGGTGTTTTATCTTCTTTATTTATGATTGCAGTTAGTCTTTATTTCACAGGGCTATTTCAAAATTTACCATTAACTGTTTTAGCTGCAACGATCTTTGTCTCGATTTGGAAATTGGTTATCTTTAATCCTTTTTATGAAACTTGGAAATATTCCAAAGCTGATGGACTTGCCATGATTGCAACCTTTTTAGGTGTAACATGTATTGATATTTCTACTGGGTTAATTATTGGGATCGTCTTAACTTTTATTTTATTGTTGTGGCGGATCAGTCGCCCACATATCGCAGTCATTGGTCTCATCGAAGGAACGCAACATTTTAGAAATGTCTCTCGTTATGACGTTGTCACCATTCCAACCATTGCATCTTTTCGTATAGATGAAAATCTAAGCTTTTTAAATGCGCATGTACTCAAAGGCTATATTATTACTGAATTAAGTCATAATAAGGCTGTTAAACATGTTGTGATTAACTGCTCAAGCATTAGTAATATCGATCTTAGCGCACTTGAAATGTTAGAAGAACTTAATAGAGAACTCTTAATTTTGGATATCAAATTGCATCTATCCGAAGTCAAAAGTCCTGTTATGGATCGCTTAGTAGACTCAAAACTGATTAAGGAACTCACAGGACAAATTTTCTTGTCACATTATCAAGCAATTCAATACCTTTCATCAGAAAGTACTGTTTAAACTTTTATTTTGAACGTATTTTTTTTACACAAAAGGATATGATTGATTTTTATAAAATACTTTTAAAAACATTGTGTTATTTTTTACAGTATTTTTAAAATAAATAGTCATCAAAAAAAATTTCAATATTCATAGCGCTTGGGTATAGAATACGGCGCTTGTTTAACCTTAAACCGTGCATAGGTTTGTAAGGCCTTTATATGTTTAGTGTATTGTCTCGCTTAAGTTTAGTTAGCAAAATTATTATCGCTATTATTTTAGGGATTGGCGTGGCTTTGCTGTTTCCTAACGTTACACCTTATCTTAGTTTATTAGGTGAATTATTTATTAAAGCGTTGAAATCGGTTGCCCCTATTCTCGTTTTTGTTCTTGTGCTTTCTTCAATTGCCAATTTCCAAGTTGGACAGAATTCTAATTTAAAACCAGTGATGGTGTTATATGTAGCAGGTATGCTTCTTGCCGCTTTTAGTGCGGTGATTGCGAGTATTGTTTTTCCTAGCCAGCTGTTCTTACACTTAGCAGCTCAATCAGATTTACAAGCACCTGGCAGCTTAGCTGAAATTTTAAAAAATCTACTGCTTAGCTTTATTGCCAATCCTGTTCAAGCGATCAGTGAAGCAAACTTTATTGGAATTCTGGCTTGGGCGATTGGTTTAGGTCTTGCCTTGCGCCATAGTTCAGATACAACCAAGCAAGTATTGACGGATGTTGCTGATGCCGTGAATAAGATTATTCATACAGTCATTAGCTTCGCGCCTATCGGTATTTTTGGATTAGTTGCAGTAACTTTTGCAAGCGCAGGTTTCGCGACTTTAGCAAGTTATGCACATTTGCTCATGGTGTTAATCGGCACAATGCTGTTCGTTGCACTGGTGATCAATCCTATTTTAGTTGTAATCACTATGCGTGCAAATCCATATCCATTGGTATTTAAGTGCTTAAGAGAAAGTGGTATTACTGCATTCTTTACGCGTAGCTCAGCTGCGAATATTCCTGTGAACTTGGATCTTGCGCAACGCTTAGGTGTAAATGAAGCAACTGCTGGTGTATCTATCCCGCTTGGTGCAACCATTAATATGGCGGGAGCAGCAGTAACCATTACCGTATTAACTTTAGCTGCGGTAAATACCTTGGGTATTCACGTTGACCTAAGCACAATGTTGATTCTATCTATCGTAGCTGCGGTTTCGGCATGTGGTGCTTCAGGTGTTGCAGGTGGTTCATTATTGTTGATCCCTGTTGCATGTAGCTTGTTTGGTATATCATCAGAAGTAGCGATGCAGGTGGTTGCTATTGGTATGATTATTAGTGTGTTGCAAGACTCAACCGAAACTGCACTCAATTCATCAACCGATGTTTTATTCACCGCTGCAGTAGATTTTAGAAACCGAGAAAATCAGTAGATTGCTATGCCATTACAACGTTTACCGAACTGGATTCAATTAGGTGCTTTCTTATTAGCCCTGAATGCAGGAATGGTAAACGTTCTTGGCTTAATCACTGTCCTACATCAGTCTGTCTCACATATGACAGGCAATGTCAGTATGCTAGCGATGAGCTTAATTGACTGGCAACCAGAACACTTCATTTATCTCACACTCGTCATCTTCTGCTTCGTTGTAGGCTCATTTTATAGTGGTCTAATTTTAGGAAACAGTAATGTGGCTTTTGGTCGTCATTACGGATTTCCTCTAAGTTTTGTTGCTGTTTTTCTCTTGCTTACTTGGTTACTTGTCCCTTATTTTCCGCGTTATAGCTTATTGTGGGCTTGTGCAGCAATGGGTATGCAAAATGCCATGGTCAGCCACTATAAAGGTGCAATCATCCGTACTACGCATTTGTCAGGTGTACTGACTGATATAGGTCTAGCCCTAGGCTACAAAGCTCGCGGACTAAAAGTAGATAATCGACGCATTTTTTTACATTTACTCATTTTTATTGGTTTTTTACTTGGCGGCATTGTTGCCAGTTTGCTTTATCCTTATTTAAAATTACATGCTTTTCTCGTTCCAGCAGCGCTTAGCTTTGTTATGAGCATGGCCTATTGGATCGTTTATTTTCGCTTCTCAAAGAACTCAAATTTGGATTAAATTATGGTTAAAAATGCACTTCAGGCTCAGCTATTAAAAGCAGGTTTAGTCGATAACAAGAAAGCGAAAAAATTGACTAAACAAGCTCAACATGAGCAACGTACTGGTCAGAATGATGATGCTGAAATTAAAGCAAAAATTGATCAAGCGAAACAAGAAAAGCTTGCTAAAGATCAAGCATTAAACCAAGAAAAGCAAAACCTATTAGAAGAAAAGGCACTAAAAGCTTCAATCATTCAAATGATCAAGCAACATAAGATCAAAGAAACTGAAGGTGATGTGGCTTATCAATTTATTGATGAAAATAAAATTAAAAAGGTATATTTATCACAGCAAGTTTACAACGCACTGGTATCAGGATCTTTGGTCATTGCCAAAGACCAAGAAAACTATGCTTGCCTACCTAAAGCCTTGGCAGAACGCATCGATCAAAAAATGCAGGGTTTTATTCTTGTGAATAACAATACTGAAAATAATGACCAGACAACCGATGAAGAAGATCCATACGCAGCATATGTCATTCCAGATGATTTAATGTGGTAATCCCCGAACCAAAGAAATGTAAAAACACCTTACAAATCGTATATAAACTGTGATTAGATTATTATAGTTTCCTCTAACACCTTACAATTCTCCTTCAAAGAATTTTAAGGTGTTTTAGTTTGGATTATTTAAAGTTTGTTAGTGAAATTCGAGGTGAGTTAAGCCATTATCCATGGCTCGAAATGCTATTAGCATTAGCCATGCTGATTTTCTTTGCTGCTTTAGCAAATTTTATCGCTAAGCGGATTATCGTGCGTGGAATTCGTCATTTAGTTACTAAACTTAAATCTCCAAACCAATCTATTTTTGCTCAACATAGCATTATTCGAAGATTTGCGAATATTGTCCCAGCGATTGTCATCATGAATGGTATAACCACCATTCCTCATTTACCCGCTAAAGTGATTTCATTTATACAAATGGGCGCTCAGGCATTTATTTTCCTTACGATTGCCCTAACGGTAAGTGAAGCACTGAACATCTTTAACTTAATCTATCAACGTAATCCTAAATCAAGAAATAAGCCCATTAAGGGATATCTACAACTCGTCAAATTAATCTTATTTGTCGTGTGTGGCCTAATGATTTTAGGAACGTTCCTGAAAAAAGATGTTTTCACACTGCTCGCTGGTTTTGGTGCGATGGCTGCAGTGTTAATGTTGGTTTTCCAAAATACGATTCTTTCTCTCGTAGCCAGTGTGCAAATTGCATCTTACGACATGGTTCGTATTGGTGACTGGATTGAAATGCCTTCGCTTAATGCGGATGGCGATGTCATTGATATGTCATTACACACTGTGACAGTTCAGAACTTCGATAAGACCTATACGACTATTCCAACCAATAAACTTGTTACTGATACCTTTAAAAACTGGCGTGGTATGAGTAATGCAGGTTGTCGTCGTATGAAACGCTCTTTATTCATTGACCAAAGCAGCGTGCACTTTATGACAGATGAGGAACAGCAAAAGCTCAAAGACTTCTTGTTGTTAGACCAATATTTAGATGCTAAACAATCTGAAATTGATGAATTCAACAAACAACTGAGTAATCAATCACGTTATAACAAACGTCGTTTAACGAATCTTGGTACGTTTAGAGCCTATGTAGAATTTTATTTACGTCAACATAAAGGCATTGCTCAAAATCAAACGATTCTAGTTCGCCAAATGCAGCCAACCAGTGAAGGTTTACCTTTAGAAATCTATGCATTTACCAATACTATTGCATGGGCTTCTTATGAAGCGATTCAGTCAGATATTTTTGACCATCTAATCGCAATCGTCCCAGAATTTGGATTGCGAGTTTATCAAGCCCCTTCTGGTTATGACTTTCAAGTGATGACAACAGAACAGAAAGAGAATGCATAACGTTTAAATTAATGAGAATCTGCTTTTTAGCAGATTCTTTTTTAACGGTGCTGAAAACTAATCACAAAGAATATTTAATTTCTGAGAATAGTAATCCGTAGAGACTTTTAGATCAGACATCAATTTTTCTTTTGTATAGTCCTTCGGTGCTAACTTAAGTAAAGCGGGTACATATTGAGACTCATACAATTCAGGATAGTCCTTACAAAGTACGCGTGTTTGCTCTTCTTTCGGTGTGTCAGGATTGTCTAATGTATCCATATATGCTGAAATTTTATTATCAACAACCTCAAAACTTTCCTGAGCTTTTTCACTTTTAACTTCAGGCTGTTTATTACAACCAACAAATAACATTGACATAAAGCCGATCAACAAAATTCTTTTCATAAGTACATACTTTACTGAAGCTTTTCATAAAAAATAAAACCAATTTATACTGAAAAAACAGCAAAGGCTATGGTTTTCCTGTGGGCTTTATCCATTTCCTATAAGTAAATTTCGGGTGGATAAGGCGTATCATCTGTAATTGCTGTATACGGCGTATTTCCAACATAAAAAGTATTCGGTAATTGAGCTGCGTCAATCACGATGGAGTCAGCCATAACTTGCGGATATGCCCAAATAAATTGCTTCATTAATCCCAACGAATCGTTATTACTCATATCACCAAAGACTCGCTGCCAAATCGGTGTTCGATATGGTTTAGTTTTATCAAAACCGTAGACATGAGCAATCGTTTCATCAGGAACAAAACCAGCCAAATAAGCCACTTTATTTTCAGGATAATTCAGATCTTGAGTTGGTATCGTAGAAACTGCCTGATAGGCTGTATTTAATCTAGCTTCTAATATCCAGTCATAAGCTTCGGTCATAATAAAATCAAAGTTTGGATAACTATAATGTTCACTTGGATAATTAATATCTGTGACAAGCGTTTCTATTTCCGTCCGAATGGTAGGGAAAAAGATCAATGGACATACTTGAGCCGATGGATACTGTGCTTTAACAGTGCTACGAATATCACGACAGGTCTGTCCTAATTTATTTCGCAACCATGCCTTGAATTCATCATATGGCGTGCCTGTTTTATTCATTGCCTCATAAATTGTTCCCAGATCAGGTGCATACAAGCCCGTATCTGCATTAAAGGCAAGTTTAGTCGGATAATCATAGATACAAGGCAAATTGCTCCCTTGATTATACCACCACCACGGTTCTCCTATTTGCATAAATACATCACATCCGCCTATATTCATCATATCTGCGAACTCAACAAATACTTTATTTAGATACGCCAATGCACTTTGATCCGACATGCTAAAAAAATAACTCGGAGGCTCGTAACCTGTTCTCCCTAAATTATTATTCCAATCACGCTGCGCCCAAAATTCATTGGCTCCTAATGAATACATTTCGAAACTGACACCAAATATGGGCTGCATTCCAACATCATGCAGTGCTTCTGCAAAATGCTCATGCCACTTACGGGCACATGGATTGACTACATTTTCATTGGTTGTCAATGTATCTGGTATTTGCCACTTGCCAATATCATTTTTCCATGACATCTCAGGATATTTAGACATTCCACAATAATGATTAACAAAGCCCTGATAGCCCAATGCTGCCATATTACTGACGATACGCTTAGGGTTTAAATCATAGTGATCATCATAACTGCTACAAATTCCATAATCATGAGGTGCTATAGAAACTCGCTTTAGAACAAGTTTTGCATTCACACCTGTTGTTACAGAATTAGTGATACGAATATATCCATCTTCTGCTTGCGCTAACGGAATTGTTGAATGTCCGTTATAACTAGATGTAAATCCTGAAAATGAAATCCGCTGAATATTGCTGACAGGAAAGCTATCCGTGGCTGAAAACCCTGCTTTTACTGAATCCCAATCAATTTGAATATGCGCTGTTCTTGAGCTTGGCTGATTTGCATAATTAAACAACACGACGTAAGCGACTTTAGTCTCGTCATTTTCAGTATATTGAATCGTTAATGTGGGCGTAAGTGTTTCATTATTTAATACAGGCATAGAAGGTGATAACTCAATATCAAAATCCCAAACCATCCCTGAATAATCATACTTCGTCTCATAAGCTAAAAACTGATGATCTTTATTGTCATGAGAATCCCAACTAACGCCAACAAGGTCAGTTGTTGCCCGTGATCGAAAGGATGCCTCAAAACCATTTTCATAATCAGTGATTGCAAATGACATTGTTTGTGGACCATCAACACGCCAATACATCGAGCTAAATCGATCAATGATCATGTCCTCAACTAAAAATGACGGTGTAGCATCATTCATAAGAGTTTCATTTTTCTTACTATTTTCTGTCATTTATTTATTCTCAAGTCATCAATATAAAGCCTCATCATAAATTTTATTTTTCACGTAATTGTTAAGATAGATAAGCTTTTGAGTAAACTTAGGTATTTAAAATATATTTGAGTTTTGCGCTTTTCAGAATTCTTTTAAGTTTCAAAATACTTACAACCGTTTGATTGTCATTTACTTATCAATGCAACACAATGATTCAATATAACGACTAAAACCAGAACAGCATAAATGAGGAAATCGGTCATGTTTTATCAAAAATACATCATTCCGCTGTTTGCGTTCTCCTCAATTTTCATCGCTGTGTCTGGATGTAGTGAAGAAATATATCAAAAGCCCCCGCTATCAATATTCAAGAATAATGAGACGAAAATTCCTTATCCACAAATAGACCAAGACTTGGGTGAGAAATTACAACAGAATGAAGCACTATTAGCACAAGAAATTTCAAAGACCATCGAGCAAACCATACGTAAACAGTATCAAAATGGTCATGCCCTACGTGATGCTCACCCCAAATCACATGGCTGCGTGCAAGCTGAATTTCATATCTTAAAGGACATTCCAAAGCAACTTGCCAAAGGCGTGTTTATACCGAACAAAACCTATCAAGCTTGGATTAGATTTTCCAATGCATCAGGTGATGCAACCCAAGCAGATAACAAAAAAGATGCTCGTGGCATAGCGATTAAAATTTTAGGCGTAGCTGGAAAGAAAATTCTAGAATCTGATCCTCAAGCAACAACTCAGGATTTTATTATGATTAATCATCCTGTTTTCTTCGTAAATGATGCCAAAAGATATTTGAGTTTTACCAAACACATTAGCGGTGATCATTTTACCGACAAAATTCAAGTTCCATTTGCCCTCGGTATAAAAGGTACGATCAATGCTTTAGGTGCTCGTAACTCATTAATTGCAAATCCAATCCAAGCACGTTATTGGTCAATGGTCCCCTACCAACTTGGCATCGGTGAAAACCGACAAGCAGTAAAATACTCTGTTACAGCATGTCAGCCTCAAAAAGCAACTATTCCTAAAAATGCTGAACCAAATTTTCTAAGAAGCGCTTTGAAGAATACATTAGCTCATCAAGATGCTTGTATGGAGTTCCTCATTCAACCAAGAACATCCAACAAAATGCTTATTGAAGACTCGATGACAGAATGGAAAGAATCTGAAGCGCCTTTTTATCACATCGCAACAATTCATATCCCACAACAAAACTTTGATACAGCAAAGCAAAATGAGTTCTGTGAAAATCTTTCATTTACACCATGGCATGCCTTACCCGAACACAGACCACTCGGTGCGATCAATAGATTAAGAAAAGTGATTTATGAAGATATCAGCAGAGTCCGTCATGAAATGAATACAGCACCACGACAAGAACCGAATTAATTAGATATTTAGCTTGTATGAGAAAATGAAGCTCTTAGTTACGAGCTTCATTTGTAGTCAACAGCTTACTGAACATTGAGTTCTGTATCTTTCGCAACAATCACGGAAGCGACCATTGGAACACCTAGAATGATTGGAACAACAATGATCCATAGGTCAGTTGTAAGTTTACTTGAGAAAAAGAAATGAATGACGATTGCAGCTAAGGCCAACACAGAAAATAAAACAGCCATGAATCGAATTGCAAACTTGAGAAGCATTTTTTGATCCTATGAAATTGTTGTTAGCTTAAATTATATGCCTCTTTATCATGCAATAACATTACAAATTTTAAGGGATTTATCACTTTTTAAATATGTGTGATTGAAGCTTTACTCTCGATAAAAAATATTTAGATCTTTAATTAACTGATGCTTGGAAAACTCATCATAGATGTTTAATTTTAAAGAACTTATATAATTCTCTACAAAAATCATCCTATTAATTTCAGTATTTAATAAATTCTTTTCCATCAAAAATTTTTGATAGGCTGAAATTAAATAATTTAAACGAAAACCTATACTTCGCTTCTTACGACTTCCCGAAATTTTATTTCCCATCTCTATAATCCCTCCAAAAGTATGAGGACTTACATCTTGTTCATTAAATTTTTCTTCATTAATTGAAAAGTATAGCTTTAATATGACAGTTTTATGACAGAATTTTAATAATTCTTTCATAAATTCATGTAGATAAGTTAATTAACTTGTATTATTATTTCATAAATTCTTAAAAGTGATGCATCCATAGCATGAACGATACTAGTCTTTTAAACGAATTAAATTTAATGATTGATCATTATGTTTCTCGAAATGGCTCTAAACCAAGTCGAGTAATTCTGGGGTACAAAGCATATTCAACACTTATGAATGACCGAGAATTTGCGAAAGAGGTTACTAATTCTGCACTAGATCCCAATAAGCGCAAATATAGAAAACTTAAAATTAAGGTGACTAAAGACGATTATCAGCTTGAATTAGAATAAAAGATTTAAAAGAAAGCTCTCAAAAGAGAGCTTTTTTATTTTCAGTGTAAAATATTAATATAACAAAATTTAGGATTTAATTGGATTTAAGTAAAATAAAATCAATATCTTATAAAGTTACTTATTGTTCACATCAATTCTAAATACCTTTCCATTACACACCCAAACCGTATAAGTTTGCATATCGATGTCATAAAAATATTCAGTTGCCGCACATGAGCGACGCTCTTCTCTGTGAGTGAAATATCTCGGCGAAGATCTTCCCATTTTTCTCAATAAATCACTCTCACTATCACCAACAACCACTAGCTCATATGAAGAACGTATTGAATTCGTTTCTCTTGCAAAAGCATATTCTGTTAATAGAAGTGATGTAACTAATAATATTATATATTTCATCTAGTGTGCCTTTTATTATTCATGTCAATAATTTACCAAATGGTAAAAATAAAATCATTAAAATAAAATTTTAGAGACTTTTAACTTTATACATGAGGGATAACTCCATTTAGCCCTCAAAGGATTATAAATTCAAAACTATAGTTCAAATCGCTTCAACTGAATTAAAAATCAATTTTGTATTGATAATTAAGATTAGAATTTTCTGGTATATTGTGAATATCTTGATCAGTCACAACACCGTGTTCAGGCATTTTAAAAGTATTAATTGCCTGATTCTTAGGAACAATCGGCGGTTTCATAGAATTCTCATAATTCATAGAAGAACAACCAACTAAGCTTGTTGCAAATACACACCCCATAAATAACTTCATCATTACCGCCTCTTAATACTATAAAAATCACATAATCTAGCAAATAGTCTGCCGAATGTCTCATTCCTAATATTTATAGACAGTTGTAGTGATCTTGTAAGGTTCGGACAATTATTACGCTTAAAAATATACAAACCTTTGTTTTATCTATATAACTGAATGTGAACTTTAAAATGAGCATATCAATGATGAAGTCAGTAAGGCTTTTATACGTAAGTAAAATTAAGAATATTGACTCCAATCTAAAGACAAATTTGATTGAAATCCTAGATGAAGCAGTAGATTTTAATTATCGCAATGATGTTACTGGTGTTTTATATTATGGCCATGGATATTTTGTACAATGTCTTGAGGGTCAAAAAGATACCATCGATGATTTGTTCTATACAAAGATTGTCAAAGATGACCGACATGTTAATTGTGAAATTCTCTACTATGCTGAATGTGAAGATAATTTATTCTCACAATGGTCTATGAAATTTTCGCCAGTAAATCAAAATATTACTGATTTTTTTATGAAATATCATCTAGAAGAATTCAATCCCTATTTGCTGACTGCTGAAACGACTGAAAACTTTATTTCAGTATTGGCGGGTGAGCCAGAACTAGATGTAAATAGTTATGTAGCTTAATTTCTGTATAGATCAATAGAGTTGACTCATACGCTTCAGAACAATTGGAGCTCACTGAATGATAAAATACTTTAGTGAGTTCTAGATTGATGATTCTCTTAAATTAAATTTCGTGAATTAGTTCGACTACTTTTAGAAACGCTGAATCCACTATAAAAAAAGACTTTATTCAATCTCATCACCTGATAAATCAGCTCATGAATTTTTCCATTTAGTAAAAATAATATTTACTCATTTGCTTTTCTCGTTACTCCTATCCATTTTCTGATATGCTACGAAAGCTAGGCGAATCGATACTTTTAATTAGAGGAAACAAGCATGTTGCAGTGGTTTGAAAAACTAGTCGACCCATACCCCACCAAAGACTTAAACAAACCATTACCAACCACATTTTTTGCATTTGTTTGGCAAGCAACAAAAGGCATTCGCCCCTATCTCTTTATCTTAATTGCGTGTACCGCAGCAGCAGCAAGCTTTGAAGCATTATTCTTTTCTTATATTGGTAAATTAGTAGATTGGCTCACTCAAAGCCAACCGAGTACTTTTTTAGAGAACAATAAGCAAAATATCACGATTCTGATTAGCATCTTATTCGCCAACATATTCTTTGTTAGCTTGCAATCTGTCGTTAAGCACCAAATTTTATTTAGTAATTTTCCAATGCGAATGCGTTGGCGCTTTCACAATCTATTGCTTCAACAAAGCTTAGACTTTTTCCATACTGATTTCGCAGGTCGCCTTTCAGCGAAAGTCATGCAAACTGCTTTGGCAGTGCGTGAGTTTTGGATGATTCTCGGCGATATGTTGGTTTATGTGCTGATCTATTTCATCACCATCAGTTTAGTACTTGGATCAATCTCGCCTATTTTAATTGCGCCACTTATTTTATGGTTGGCTATTTTTATCATCATTGCGACGTATTTCATTCCTCGACTGGGCAAAATTTCTCAAGAGCAAGCGGATGCGCGTGCAATCATGACAGGTCGCGTGACCGATGCTTATACCAATATCCAAACCGTAAAATTGTTTGCTCATGCTGGTCGTGAAAGCCAATACGCCAAAGAGTCCATGAAAGAGTTCATGCTCACTGTTTATAAGCAAATGCGTTTGGGTGTCAAATACGAAATCAGTATTCGTTTCCTCAGTGCTTTTTTATACATTGGTGTAATTGGTACTTCTGTTTGGTTGTGGACACAAGGACAAGCTGCTATTGGCGTTATTGCAGCAACAACTGCAATGGTTTTGAAGTTGGATAGTATGGCTGAGTTTTTAATGTGGCATGTCACCATGCTGTTTGAAAATGTCGGTACGATTCAAGATGGAATGAAAACCTTAGGCAAGCCTGTTCAAATTCAAGATAAAGAAGATGCAACAGAACTTACAGTTCAAAAAGGTGAAATCCGTTTTGAAAATGTCAGCTTTGCTTATAATCAAAAAAATGTCATTGATCATTTTAACCTCACGATTAAACCAGGCGAAAAAATTGGTATTGTCGGTCGTTCTGGTGCTGGCAAATCAACACTGATTCAATTGCTTCTGCATTTCTATGATGTGAACCAAGGTCGTATTTTGATTGATGGTCAAAGTATTCATGATGTGACTCAAGATAGCTTACGCGCCAATATTGCGTTGGTAACTCAAGACACTTCTCTACTACATCGTACTGTTGCCGAAAACATTAAATACGGTCGTCCAAATGCGACTGAAGCTGAGGTTGAACTCGCAGTTAGAAAGGCTAAAGCAGAAGAGTTTATTCCACAGTTAACAGATCAAAAAGGTCGTGTTGGCTATGATGCATATGTCGGTGAACGTGGTGTAAAGCTGTCTGGTGGACAACGTCAACGTATTGCAATATCACGCGTTTTCTTAAAAGATGCGCCGATTCTTATTTTAGATGAAGCAACCAGTGCACTTGACTCTGAAGTCGAAGCTGCGATTCAAAGCAGTTTAAATGACTTGATGGTTGGCAAAACAGTCATTGCAATTGCACACCGTTTATCTACTATTGCGCAAATGGATCGTCTCATCGTACTTGATCAAGGCAGAATTGCTGAACAAGGTACACATGAGGAATTGATTGCTAATGATGGCTTGTATGCCCAACTTTGGAAACGACAAACAGGTGGTTTCTTGGTTGAACAACGAGTGACTCAGGAAACAGAATAATGTTGTATCTAGAAGACTTAAGTGTTGGAGATCATTTCATAAGCCGTGAATATGAAATGACGCTTGAAGAAGTGAAAAAATTTGCCAGTCAATATGACCCCCAACCCTTCCATTTAGATGAAGAGGCTGCTGCTGAACATCCTATTTTCCAAGGATTAGCAGCAAGTGGATGGCATACATCAGCCGTGACTATGCGTCTATGGACTGAATGCTTTCCAATTGCGGGCGGGTTACTCGGCTCTGAGTCTAGTTTAAGATGGCCTCGCCCAACGCGTGTTGGCGATAAAATTCATGTAGAAGTTGAAATTACTGCAATTGTGCCGTCTAAAACCAAAACTGACCGTGGTATTGTCAGCTACGTTACTCAAGCTTTGAACCAACATGGTGATGTGCTATTAATATCTACAACTAAAATCATGGTCTTTAGAAAACCAACTTAATTTTTGAACATGAGGTGACTCTCTTGTCCAACAATTTTTATGATTGATTATTTTATTTCATGTAAAGATGTTCAAAACCTAGATGATTAAAGATATTAGCAAAAATTGATGAGCGCCACGGAAAGCACATGAAAACGACCTCAACTCGTCAAGATCAAGGAATACCAGGCGTCTATGGCTTATTGTTATTAGATGTTGTTTCTCGTTGGGGATATAACGATGAAACTTTATTCGCTCCTTTTCATTTAACAAGCGAACAACTGGCTGATCCAAATTTTCGGATACCAACACCGATTGCCAACGAACTCGTAAAACATTCTTTACGCCTTACAGGTGAAAGTACACTTGGATTTCATTTAGGTACGCAAATGCGTATCTCAATTCATGGTTTTATTGGCTATGCGATCATGACGGCTCACGACATTACTGATGCAATCGCGTTGGCGAGTCGTTTTATTCAATTGCGTCTACCCTTTTTACAACTTTATTTTTCTACTTTTGGTCCTAAAGCTACTTTACAGCTTCAATGTGATATCGATGTTGAACCATTACGCACTGAGATTATTCTAGGTTTGACGATTGGCATCATGACGATGGCAAAAGCTTTAACGGGTATTGAAGATCTTAGTGGTGAAGTTGATTTAGATTTTCCTGAACCTCAAGGTTTTGATAAGTATAAAGATAAGTTAACGAGTACCGTTCGTTTTAACCAACCACACTTAATTTCTAGCTTTGATAAAAAATATCTTGGCTTAAAAATGGTCAATGCTGATCCAATTGCAAGCCAAATTGCGATCAACCAATGTGAAACTGAATTGTCAGCTTTAGGTGAACGTCGTCGTTTAGCCATGCGTGTTCGTGATATTTTGACTAACTCAGAACAACATTACTTAAGCATTGAAAGTGTTGCAGAACGTTTGCATATGTCGGATCGAACTCTCAAACGCCAGTTAGCCGCTGAAGGAACATCATTTTCAACACTGGTTGATGAAGTTCGTTACCGTCATGCAACGTCTTTACTGTCACGTACAGATTATAGTTTAGAGCAGATTGCCGATGAATTAGGTTATTCAGACGTTGCCAACTTTAGTCGTGCATTTAAACGCTGGAGTGGTCGTAGCCCGAGTAACTGGCGTAAAGATCCATATTTATAAAGTTAGAATTTGTTGGGTGACTTCAAGAATGACTCAACAATCTCTAAAAGTACTTATTTTATAAATGCTTTTGCTTTTGTTTTGATTAAAAAACATGTATAAAGCCACAAAAATGATGAGACAAATTGTTAAGGAGTTGTCATGAATCATCCAGCTGATTTGAAATATGCGCGTACGCATGAATGGGTAAGAATTGAAGGTGATTTGGTTGTTACAGGAATTAGCGACCACGCGCAAGAAGAGCTAGGTGATCTAGTTTATGTTGAAGCTCCAGAAGTTGGCAGCCATGTTACGGCAACTGAACAAGCTGGTATTGTTGAATCAGTGAAGACTGCTTCTGATATTCACGCACCTGTTTCAGGTACAGTGGTCGAAGTAAATACTGATCTTGAAGACGATCCTGATTTTGTAAATGAAGAGCCTTACGGTAAAGGCTGGATTTATAAAATTAAACCAGACAATATCGCAGATGTAGAAAAATTACTTTCTAACAGCGAATATGAATCAGGTTTATAATTTTTATAAATTAAAAAGCCTAGTCATTGAACTAGGCTTTTTTATGACATGAATTATCTATGCAACGTAATCAACTGGATAGCCGTCAACTTCAGAAACTAGATTTTCAAAAGAGAAAATTTCATCAAGTTGTTCTTGAGTCAATAACTCACGCTCCAATACAACTTCTTGGATGGTTTTATTTTCAGAGATACATTGCTTACCTATCTCATCACACAACGCATGCCCCAATAAAGGATCAAGCAAGGTAATAATTCCGACACTACGCATCACTGCATCATGACATGCTTGTTCATGTGCCTTAATACCGCGTACACATTTTTCATCCAGACTTTGAATCGCATGTGTCAGTAGCTCAATTGATTCATTCAATGAAATCGCAATCACTGGTTCCATCACGTTTAGCTGTAATTGACCTGCTTCAGCAGCGAAAGTAATGGTTAAATCATTGCCAATCACTTTAAATGCAATTTGGTTTACCACTTCAGGAATAACTGGGTTTACTTTTGCTGGCATGATTGAAGAACCAGCTTGTAATTCTGGCAATTGGATTTCACCTAAACCAGTACGAGGGCCTGAACTTAACAATCGCAAATCATTACTGATTTTTGAAAGCTTACACGCCAAACGCTTCAAAGCACTGGATAAAATGATGAAAACACCACAGTCACTGGTTGCCTCAACATAATCTTCAGCACCAACCAGTTTTAAACCAGTAATATCTTTTAGACAGGTTACTACTTTTGCTGCATAGCCTTTCGGCGTATTTACACCAGTACCAATTGCCGTTGCACCTAAGTTCACTTCAAGCAACAATTCGCGAGTACGCTTAATTAAACGAACATCTTCTTTTAATAAGGTTGCGAATGCATGGAATTCTTGCCCAAGTGTCATCGGCACAGCATCTTGCAGTTGCGTACGCCCCATTTTTAAAACATAACGGAACTCAATCGCTTTATTTTCAAATGAAGTAATTAATTTATCCATCTGTGTAAATAAAGCATCCAAAGAGCAATACGTTGATAAGCGGATCGCTGTAGGATAGACATCATTGGTAGATTGAGATTTATTGACGTGATCATTCGGATGAATCACATCATATTTACCTTTTTGATGACCCAATGATTCTAATGCAATATTTGCAATGACTTCATTGGTGTTCATATTGATGGAAGTTCCTGCACCGCCTTGATAAATATCAATTGGGAAAGAATCTTGCCATTTTTCAGTTTCATTGATTAAAGCATCACATCCATGCTGGATTGCAATACTTTGAGTTTCCGTCAGTTTTCCAAAACTTAGGTTCGCTTGAGCTGAAGCCTTTTTTACCTGTGCTAGCGCACGAATAAAATAGCCATTTTGTCCAACTTTCTGCGAAGATATTTTAAAATTCTCTATTGCACGTAAAGTATGAATTCCATAATAACAATCAGCAGGAACTTCTTTCGCGCCGAGCAAGTCATGCTCTATTCTTATAGTTGCCGTTTGAACCGTGTTCACTTTCCATTTCTCTCAGACGATGCACCTTATTGGTGCGAGACATTAATATGGAAGATTTAGAGTAAATATTCATTAGCAAAATTGCTTAACATTACGTATTTTTTATAATGAAATTTCTCTGCTTTGTTGCGAATGTAACATCATGTTTCATTCATTTTGCCTACTTTTCACACCCATATCGCTTTTTTTTGGCTTGGAGAATATACTTTTGTAACTAACGAAAATGTTGTAACGTTTTTTTGAGCTAAAATTTCATTTTTTTATGCAAGAAAAAATGCATTTTTTCAGATTAAAAAACGAATATTCATACACTTATTTTAAATTACACAAACAATACACAAAATATACATAAAGTTAACAGTATTTCAAAAAACAAACGTGCTTGAATCTGTGACCTTATCAATCCAAGGAATAGTGGATCATTTTTTTGACTATTCGGATGTGATTGCAAATTATGGATATGTAAGGACAGGCATCCATTATGAATTTTTCTAATCCCACAGTTGTTGTATTCGTGGTATACATCGCTGCCATGCTCGGCATCGGTCTATACGCCTATTTTTCCACCAAAAATCTTGATGATTATATTCTTGGAGGCCGAAGTTTAGGCAGTTTTGTTACCGCTTTATCTGCTGGTGCATCGGATATGAGTGGTTGGTTGCTCATGGGCTTACCAGGCGCAATTTACCTAACTGGTTTATCAGAATCGTGGATTGCAATCGGTTTGATCATTGGTGCATGGCTTAACTGGTATTTGGTTGCAGGTCGTTTACGTGTGCATACCGAAGTACAAAACAATGCCCTCACCCTGCCTGATTATTTTACTGGTCGTTTTGATGATCAGAAAAAAATCTTACGCGTCACATCTGCATTGATTATTCTGATCTTTTTTGCAATTTATTGTGCTTCAGGTATGGTTGCTGGTGCTCGATTATTTGAAACGCTATTCCACTTACCGTATCAAACTGCGCTTATGTTAGGTGCTTTTGCAACGATTGGTTATGTGTGTATCGGTGGTTTCTTAGCAATCAGCTGGACAGATACTTTCCAAGCAGGCTTAATGATTTTCGCATTATTGCTTCTCCCTATCGTGACGTACATGTCATTGGGAATTGGCGCGGAAGAGTTTACAGCGATTGTAGAAAGTGCACGTCCACACGCTTATGATTTTGTTTCGAATTTAAGTTTTGTTGCGATTCTATCAGCGGCGGCTTGGGGTTTAGGCTATTTTGGTCAACCTCATATCCTCGTTCGCTTTATGGCTGCTGATTCTGTTAAATCAATTCCTGCTGCCCGCCGCATTGGTATGACTTGGATGGTCCTATGCTTGATTGGTGCAGTTGGTTCTGGTTTCGTCGGTATCGCATACTTCCAACAACATCCTGAGTTTGCCGCTGCTGTTAGTGCTAACCCTGAAACTGTGTTCATGGAACTCACCAAAATTTTATTTAACCCTTGGGTTGTTGGTGTGATCCTTGCTGCAATTTTATCTGCTGTGATGAGTACGTTGAGCTGTCAGCTTCTTGTCTGCTCTAGTGCGTTGACGGAAGATTTGTACAAAGGCCTTTTCCGTAAAAATGCATCTCAAAAAGAGTTGGTTTGGATAGGTCGTGCAATGGTACTTGCTGTTGCATTGCTTGCGCTCTCTTTAGCTCAAAACCCTGACAGTAAAGTACTTGGTTTAGTTGCTTATGCATGGGCTGGTTTTGGTGCTGCCTTCGGCCCATTGATTATTCTCTCATTGTTCTGGAAACGTATGACGCTAAACGGTGCATTGGTAGGTATGATCGTTGGTGCTGTTACGGTAATCGTATGGAAGAACTTCTTCGGCGATACTGGTATTTACGAAATCATTCCAGGCTTCGTTCTCGCTTTAATCAGCATCGTTGTGGTGAGCTTACTTGGTAAAGCACCAAACTCGACTGTGACAAGCCGCTTTGAACAAGCTGATGAAATCTATACACGCGAAATGAAATAATTCATTGAGAAATTTAAGGGGCTTTAGAGCCCCTTTTTTTATTTAAAATTTTGAACGTGATTTAATTTTTATCTTCGAACTATCTTTGACCACCTGCATCACAGGATAACTCCGAGTCTCTTTTACCCCTGGCAACTGCCATAAGATCTGACCCGCAATACGACGAAACTCCTCCATTCCTCCGCTACGCAGCTTGATTAAAAAATCAAAGCCACCACTCACCATATGACATTCAACAATCTCAGGATATTGCGTTACAGCGTCGATGAAATCATCCAAAACGTGCGGCGTGGTTTTATCAAGCAACACTTCTACAAACACGAGAAAGTTCGCATTGAGCTTGTTTGGATTGAGTTTTGCCTCATACCCTAAGATGAATTCATCTTTCGTTAACTTCTGCACACGCGCCATTACAGCTGTGGGTGAAAGGTTCACAAGTTCGGCTAATTTACTGTTAGAAATTCTCCCATCTGTTTGAAGAATATCCAAAATTTTCAGATCCGTCCGATCTAAGGTATAAATAGGGCTATTCAACTGAATTTTCCTCTAAAAAATGGGTAAAATATAGTGAGTTACTCGGGTTTTATTCTGTAATCATAAATTATCTAAACCTCTCTACTCAATATGTACTAGAGATTGTTATTGGAATTTAGTATGAATACTTTGGATATCCCCGCACAAATGGACACGGCTCACAACAATGGTGGTTATATCACCGAATTTAAAGAAAAAAGTGAGCTTGAGCAACGCATTAATACTGCTTGGCGACGTGCAGAGCCAGAAGCCGTAGCAGAACTTGCTGAAGCAGCTAATATTTCTCCTGATCTTGATCAAAAAATTTATGAATTGGCTTTTGACCTTGCCCATAACTTACGTGAGCGTAAAAGCTCAGCGGGTAAAGCAGGCATCGTTCAAGGCTTACTACAAGAGTTCTCACTTTCTTCACAGGAAGGTGTTGCGCTTATGTGTTTGGCTGAAGCATTACTTCGTATTCCAGACACGGCAACCCGTGATTTACTCATTCGTGACAAAATCAACCAAGGTAACTGGAAAGAACACGTTGGCCAAAGTAGCCTCATGTTCGTCAATGCTGCTGCTTGGGGCTTAATGCTTACTGGCAAGTTAATGGAAACGCCTAAGCAAACCAGTTTATCAAGCGTATTGACAGGTCTTCTCGCACGCAGTGGTCGCGGCATCATTCGTAAAGCCGTTGATGTAGCTATGCGTATGATGGGTGAACAATTCGTTACTGGCGAAACCATCGAAGAAGCACTTGAACATGCTAAACCACTTGAGCACAAAGGCTTCCGCTACTCGTACGATATGCTTGGTGAAGCTGCGCTAACTGACCATGATGCTGAGCGTTATTATAACGACTACACTCAAGCCATTCATGCGATTGGTAAAGCATCTAATGGTCGTGGTGTTTACGAAGGCCCGGGTATCTCAATCAAACTTTCTGCATTGCACCCACGTTACCAACGTGCGCAAATAGATCGTGTTCACAACGAACTTTATAACAAAGTTTATGAACTGGCGTGTTTAGCTAAACACTATGACATCGGTTTAAATATCGATGCAGAAGAGTCAGAACGTCTTGAAATTTCTCTAGAGTTACTAGAGCGTCTTTGCTTCGAACCAAAACTTGCTGACTGGAAAGGTATCGGCTTCGTTATTCAAGCTTATCAAAAACGCTGCTTCTTCGTTGTAGATTACATCGTTGATCTTGCGAAACGTAGTAACAAACGTTTAATGATCCGTTTGGTGAAAGGTGCATACTGGGATAGCGAAATCAAGAAAGCGCAAATCGACGGTATGACAGACTACCCTGTGTTTACTCGTAAAGTTCACACTGACTTGTCTTACATTGCATGTGCGAAAAAATTACTTGCTGCACCTGATCAAGTGTATCCGCAGTTCGCAACACATAACGCCCAATCGCTTGCAACGATCTACAACCTTGCTGATCCAAGCAAATATTACCCAGGTCAATATGAATTCCAATGCTTACACGGTATGGGTGAGCCATTGTATGAACAAGTTGTAGGTTCAAAAGAAGATAAAAAATTGGGGATTCCTTGCCGCGTTTACGCGCCTGTAGGTAACCATGAAACCTTATTGGCTTATCTTGTTCGCCGTTTACTTGAAAATGGTGCGAATACATCATTCGTAAACCGTATTGCAGATAAGACTTTGAAGGTTGAAGATCTAATTCAATCTCCAATCAAAGATATTCAAACTGCTGCGAAAGATGAAGGTCAGCTCGGATTAAAACATCCTGCAATTCCTCTTCCGCACAACTTATATCCATTACGTCCAAACTCAAATGGCTTTGATCT
This sequence comes from Acinetobacter sp. NBRC 100985, assembly GCF_000241225.1. Taxonomy (NCBI): domain Bacteria; kingdom Pseudomonadati; phylum Pseudomonadota; class Gammaproteobacteria; order Moraxellales; family Moraxellaceae; genus Acinetobacter; species Acinetobacter sp. NBRC 100985. The sequence goes on from NZ_BAEB01000028.1 coordinate 100,670, forward strand.
AAACAATGATCAACCATTAACAGATTTAGACAAAACGGCTCAACAATTACGTAACCGTGTTTGGAACAGCGTGCCTTTACTTGGCTTCGAATCTACAGTTCATCCAGAAAGTAATGCTCTTGCAATTACAAACCCTGCACAAAACAGTGAAGTCGTGGGTTATGTAAATGAAGCAACAAGTGCTGACGTACAACTTGCATTAGAAGCAGCAGTACAAGCGCAACAAACTTGGGCGATGACAGACAAATTCGAGCGTGCCGCTTGTTTAAAACGCGCTGCTGATTTGATGGAATCTCGTATTCAAGAACTTATGGTTTTACTTTGCCGTGAAAGTGGTAAAACCTATGCCAATGCGATTGCAGAAGTTCGTGAAGCTGTTGACTTCTTACGTTACTACGCAACACAAATTGAAAACTTACCAGCAAACGCACAAGTTAAACCATTGGGTACAGTGTTGTGTATCAGTCCATGGAACTTCCCTCTTGCGATTTTCTCTGGTCAGATTGCAGCAGCGTTAGTAAGCGGTAACTGTGTTATTGCAAAACCAGCTGAGCAAACACCACTTATCGCAGCTCAAGCAGTACAAATGCTTTGGGAAGCAGGTGTTCCACATGGTGCAGTACAACTTCTACCGGGTCGTGGTGAAACAGTTGGTGCTCAACTAAGCCAAGATGATCGTATTCAAGGCATTATGTTTACTGGTTCTACAGAAGTTGCAAAAATCTTGCAAAAGACTGTAGCAAAACGCTTATCACCAAATGGTCAACCGATTCCGTTAATTGCGGAAACGGGTGGTCAAAACGCTATGATCGTTGACTCATCAGCTTTAACAGAACAAGTTGTATTAGACGTTGTAAGCTCAGCATTTGATAGTGCTGGTCAACGTTGTTCTGCACTTCGTATCTTATGTGTACAACAAGACAGTGCAGCGACAGTCGTTAAGATGTTGAAAGGTGCAATGCAGCAATTGATCGTTGGCAATCCAGCAATCTTAAAAACTGATATTGGTCCTGTTATCGATCAAGAAGCAAAACAAACGATTGATAATCACATTCAAAAGATGAAATCTAAGGGCTATCCTGTTCATCAATTGATGTTCAATGATGCTGCAAGCCAACAAGCACTTGCACAAGGTACTTTCGTTCCGCCTACTGCGATCGAACTTCCAAACCTTGATGATCTTGAACGAGAAGTATTCGGTCCTGTGTTGCATATCATCACATATAAATATGGTGAACTTGAGCAACTGATCGACCGCATCAATGCCAAAGGTTATGGCTTAACAATGGGTCTTCATACTCGTATTGATGAAACGATTAATACAGTCATTCAACGTGCAGAAGTGGGTAACTTGTATATTAACCGCAACATCGTTGGTGCAGTTGTTGGTGTACAACCATTTGGTGGTGAAGGCTTATCTGGTACTGGTCCAAAAGCGGGTGGTCCACTTTATATGTACCGTTTGATGGAACATTGTTCTGAAAAAGTTTTAGCAACACCGTTTGCTGTTAAATCTGAACTTTCTCAGTTTGATGCAGTCTCAAATGATGCATATCAAAACTTGTTAACTTGGGCGCAAAAACATATGGCTCAAGCAATTCCAGAAACTCCAGCATTCGGTGTTGGTAAATTCTACGAGTTGCAAGGCCCTACTGGTGAGAGTAACCAATACATTATCTTACCTCGCCATCGTGTGCTTTCAATTGCAAACGATGAACGTGGTCAATTGCAACAACTCCTCGCAGTTTTTGCAGTAGGTAGTTCAGCAGCTGTGTTAAAAGACAATATGTTCTTAGCAAAACATCAAGCTTCATTACCTAAAGAAGTTTTAACGGCGATCAAAGTTATTTCTAATGTTGAAACTGATCAGTTTGATGCTGTACTTCATCATGGTTCTGTTGAGCAATTAACAGATCTTCAAAACAAAATTGCGAACCGTTCTGGAGCAATCGTGGGCATTACTCATCTTCAAACAGATGAGCAGATTCCTTTAGAACGTCTAGTCATTGAACGCGCTATTAGCGTAAATACTGCTGCTGCCGGCGGTAATGCGAGTTTAATGACTTTATCTGAAGACTAATTTAAGTCTTCAATCTCCCAGCCCGAATCATGTTCTACATGGTTCGGGTTTTTCATTTTTAGAGATTATTGTCCCAGAGTACAGTGTCTTTTCAGTATTCAAGCTTTTGAGTTTTCTTTGGTTAAAACAAAAAGGTCATCATTCAAATAAGCAAAACGCTCTGCCAACCATTCATGTGTATCATTCAAAGCTTGGTTGTAAAAATAAGGCCCAAACTCCTCAACAATAAAGTCCAATAAAAACTGTGCAGGTAAATTCCCTAAATCTACATCTAACTCTTTCAGCACATATTTTTTCAATGCGTGCAGCAATTGCTCACGAGTTAACTCATCAAATTCAATAGTTTTCTTTTTCACCATGAGTTTATCTCTCATCTCGTCCAAATATAATTACAGTTAATTTAACAGCATCGTGCATTCACATAACGTCGTAAAATGACGCATAAACCTATTCTTTTCTTATTTTTTAATAATATGTGTGTTCAAAACTAGGTACATAATTTGCTGCATTTTTATATAAATTTTTAGAGGAAGAATAATGCAGTTTTTTCCAGCAACTGAATATCAGCAAAATGCTACTGAGCTTTTCGAAAAATATAAAAGTGAAATACTTTCGCTAACCCCAAATGCGATTGTTGAACATATTGGTTCTTCAGCAATCCCTCATGCAATTTCAAAGGGTGACTTAGATATCTATATAGAGGTGACCGCTCAGCAATTTTCACGAACAATAGAGCAACTTAAAACATTAGGATTTAAAGAAAAACTCAATACTTTACGCACTGATGAACTGTGTATGCTTGAAAGCCAAGCATCTGATGAGGATGTTGCCTTCCAAATAGTGGTCACTGGATCAAAATTTACTAATTTTCTCATTTTTAGAGATCGCTTGAGGAATTCAGCTCAGCTAGTACACCAATATAATGAGTTAAAACAAAACTGTATGGGCTTATCGCCAGATGAATATCGACAAATCAAAGCTGAATTTATTGATCAAGTTGTAAGTACGAATCTATGAGATAAACATATGAATTTGATAATTTCCATCCACCTCATACGCCTTTTTTGATACCATGCCTTGTTTAAATTTCACCTATAGTTTTCATTATTTATGACTGTATCTTACCAACAGCAACTTCAAGAGAAAGTTGAACGAATTACCGCACAATTTGCACCGTTCAATCCCCCAGCTTTAGAAGTGTTTCAATCACCAGAACAACATTTCCGTATGCGTGCTGAGTTTCGTATCTGGCACACTGAAGAAGATTTGTTCTATGCAATGTTTGAACGTGCTGAAGACGGTAAGCAAAAACAAGTCATTCGTGTAGATGAGTTTCCAATCGCAGATCGTCACATTAATGATTTAATGCCACGCTTATTAGAAGAATTAAAAGCAAACCCTATTTTATCTCAGCGTATTTTTGAAGCTGATTTTCTCTCGACACTGAGTGGAGAAATGCTTGTCACGCTGATTTATCACCGGAAATTAGATACTGAATGGGAAATTGCAGCAAAAGCACTTGCAGAAAAGCTGAATATTAAAATTATGGGCCGTAGTCGCGGTCAAAAAGTGATTATTGGTGACGACTACGTGGTTGAACAACTTAATGTTCATGGTCGTACATTTAAATACAAACAAATTGAAAGTAGCTTTACTCAGCCAAATGCGCAAGTGTGCCAACATATGCTTGAATGGGCATGTGATGCAGCTGAAGGAGCTCAAAAAGATTTACTGGAGTTGTACTGTGGAAATGGGAATTTCACACTACCACTCTCATTAAAATTCAAACGTGTACTTGCGACTGAGCTTGCAAAATCATCTGTTTACGCCGCGCAATGGAATATCGAACAGAACCAAATCGAAAATATTCAAGTTGCACGTTTATCTGCTGAGGAATTCACTCAAGCTTATCAAGGTGAGCGTGAGTTTAGGCGTTTACAAGAAGCAGAGATCGACATCAAAAGTTATGCGTTCGATACTGTTTTTGTCGATCCACCGCGTGCGGGGATTGATGATGAAACGCTTAAACTGTTACAAGGCTTTGAACGTATTATCTATATCTCATGTAACCCAGACACGCTACATGATAACTTAGGGACACTAGCACAAACGCATCGCATCACAAAGTTTGCTATGTTTGACCAGTTCCCTTTTACTCATCATGTTGAATCTGGTGTTTTACTTGAAAAGATTTAAACAAATTATTTCAACGTAAATTTTAGATATAAAGGGTTGCAATAACCCTTTATTTTTTCAGCAAGTTTAAATATTAAATCCGAGTAAAAAAGTCATATATATCAAAGATCAAGTCATTAAATCGTCATAATTTCGTTTATCTTCCAAATGTTTATCGAAAAAATTGAAGTTCGATTGCTGCTTTTATCACTTTAGCTGACTTGTTTTTTATTTTAAAGCGGCTATATTTCGATCTATGTTAGTTTGTGAATGAAGGCTCTATGAGTTTTTGGCAAAAAATGTTCAGTGCAGATCAACAGTATAACGAACAGAAGAATCAAACTTCTTGCGTTGAAAATGATTGTTCTTGCAAATCAAATGAACAACTATTGGATGCTTTAGTAAAAGCAACTGATGAAGATGTCATTAAGGGCATCAAGAAAGTACTGATTTCTCGTGGCTACAGCCGCAAAGAGTTACTGGCGATGATCAATCCACCAGTACAATAAGAAAGAAAGCCTTAATCTCTCCTTGAAAGATTAAGGCTTTTTACTATTTACAGTTACAGGCTTTTCTATCTATTTCCGCAACAATTGGCCCTAAATTAGTTCTTTTATCATGTCGTTTAGTTTCATCTAAATATAAGCTTGAAATCGAACCATCCAAATACAAAGCTTGATCAATGTGCAATTGCTGTTTAAAAAATTGGGCAAACTGATAAAAACTGACTCTCTGTTGTGAAATCACAAAATACAATTGATTATCTTTGATTCCTACACCATTTCTGATTTTTAAAGAATTTGATTCTGGCAAAAATTGGGAGTTGATCTTTCCATGATTGATTAACATTGGCCCTGATTGTGTCGCAAAAAGCGCCCTAAATCTGCTTTTCTTATAATTTGCCGTGGTTTGAATCACAGCTTTTTGATGATTCCATGCCAGTACGCCATTGGGTTGCATAAAGAAGTTCCCAAAGCCAGTATCCTCATTTAACTGAGATGTTTGTTTGGCATGCTCTACATACAAACCGACAGGCCGAAAGTCCCCATGATACATTCCTGCGTTCATTGCAAAACTCATTTGAGCACAAGCTGAAAGGTCTGCTTGAAGACGAGAAAAACTTTGATAATAACGATCTGAATTTTTATTTTTTAAAAATAATTCTAACTGATCTAGTTTTTCAACTTTAATCACGTCATACGTGATCTGATCGACCTGAATACTTTGATATTGTGCTGCATGTAATTCAGCTACCGAGTACATTGATAAAAAAGCTAAAAGCCAAATCCTCATCGTTATTTTATATATGAAGCCAATTTTTATTATTTTCACATAGCAAAATCAATCCTGAAAACAGCAGATACAAACTCAACACATAATCATAGGATTCTATGTCTAAATATGCTCGATTGATTCATTATTTTTCACTAAAATAACACTGTAAATACAATATTTTTGTATCAGCATGCAGCAAAAACATCAACGCTTCCCTCTTGGTGCACACCTGATCGTAAAACACTTTGGTTATAGCCATCATGGAATTTATGCAGGTCGTGGACGGGTCATCCATTACTCAGGTTTTGCTCATATTTTCAAAAAGCATCCGATTGAAATGACCTCTATCCAACGTTTCGCACGTGGAAAAACGATCTACACAAGAGACTACCAATCACCACGCTACAAAGCAAAGGCTGTTGTTCGGCGTATGCGCTCACGTATGCATGAAAACCATTACCATTTGATTATTAATAATTGTGAACATCTCTGTACGTGGGCAATTACAGGTATAGAATCCAGTACTCAAGTTGAACGAATGCAACGGCGTTTGGCAACAATTGGTTATGTCAGCTCAATTATGAGTTATATGAATAGTATTATGCTTACGGTTGCTACAGCATGTTTTGCTATCGTGTTATACATCAAAATCATGCTCCGTCGTCAAGCCAAGAAATCCACACCAGCATATTTATTACTGAAAGAGAAACAGACTAAAAAGTGATAACAGCAAGGTTCAAGTGCACATAAAGTTATTTCTCTTGATAGCTTTGCCATAACTTATATAAATCTAAGTTCTGCAACGGCGTAATTTGTTTAAATATTAATCCCTCTTGTTTTTCAGGCGGCATTCTCAGCATTTCAGCAAGATTTGCTGTCGATAATGAAAATGGTTCTGCATCAGCATTGGAAAATGCATAACGCACTTGGTTAATTCCTGCCATACGCATCGCAGCTAAACACATGGGACAAGGCTGCCCACTTGCATAGACGATACAATCTTCTAAATTAGGATTACCTAAAGTTTTGCCAGCTTCACGCAATGCCAATAGCTCTGCATGTGCTGTAGGATCATTGGTTAATTTGATTTGGTTGACACCTGTAGCAATGATTTCACCATTTCTCACAACCAATGCTGCAAAAGGTCTACCACCTGATTTTGCATTTTCTAATGCTAAATCTACTGCTTTCTGTATAAACAGTTGATCATCCATCTTTGTCTTACCTTAATAATAAAATTCAAGCTATATGTTTAAAGGCTTTTAATAAATAATGCTTTTATTATAAATTGATCAAGAAAATCAGACTACACATGATCATAACCCATTACAAATAAAGTAAAATTCACATAATCCTTTACTTTAAATATAAGCACCTATATATTCAAATCATATATTTCATATCCAATCTACATCGAGGATTTTATGTTGGAGATAGCAGTAATCTGATAACCATATTTCAATGAAAATTTGAAATGGGTTATCAACGCGAATTTTCAGGCTGCATGCCTATCTTTGCTTTTGATTACTTATATCAGGATTCCAACATGAACCTATCCAAGTCTGAACAACGGACTCTACACGTCTTAGCCAAAGGCGGAAAAATCGTAAAACTCAAAAATGAATCTGGACAACTCATCGCTGTAGAATGCTATAGCCGTGAAGGTTTTGTTTTATCTGATTGCACTCTCGATGTTTTTCGAAAACTTAAAAAGAAACGATTGATCAAATCACAGGAAGGACAACCCTATCAAATCAATTTGAATGGGCTTAGAAACGTACGACCTCAACTCGATAATCAATAAACATCCTTAACAATCATCTGATGAAGCAACAATATAATGTTGCTTCGTCAGTTATTTAAAAACATATAGGCAATTAAAATGAATATTCAAATCCGTGATGAACAAAACACTGACATCCAAGCAATTTTTGATTTAACCAAAGCAGCATTTAATGATGAAGAATACTCTAGCCATACAGAGCAATTTATCGTAAATGCGCTTAGAGCAGCCAAACAACTTACTGTCTCTTTAGTTGCTGAAACTCAAGGCAAAATCGTTGGCCATATCGCCTTTTCACCTGTATCAATTTCCGATGGTACGACAGACTGGTATGGCTTAGGTCCTATTTCCATTCTTCCTGAATATCAAAGAAAAGGTATAGGCTCTGAACTTATGAAAGAAGGTTTGAATAGAATCAAGGCACTAAATGCAAAAGGATGCGTATTACTCGGTGATCCTAATTATTATGGAAAATTTGGGTTTAAGGCAGATGCTAATTTGATCTTAAAAGGTGTTCCAGCAGAGTATTTTCAAATTCTTGCTTTTACCAACCATGTAGCAAGTGGCTATGTCATCTATTCAGATGCATTTAATGCAACGTCATAGTTATTGGCCATAATTACAGTACAAATAAAAAAGCTCACGAATATTCATCATGAGCTTTTTTCACATTTAACTGTATAACTATTACTTCGCTGCTGTTGCTTCAGTCGTAATATTTACAGTGATCTTATCGCCAACATTTGGTACATAGTTTCCGATACCAAATGCAGATCGATCAAATGAAGTTGTTGCATTAAATCCAATCGCAGGTACTTTTGCCATTGGGTGCTCACCTTGCTTATTCAATACTGCATCCAATACAACTGGCTTAGTAACACCCTTAACAGTTAAGTCACCTGTAATTTTGAAATGCTTTTTATCTTTGGTTTCTACTTTAGTACTTTTAAAGGTAATGTTTGGATACTTAGCTGCATTAAACCAAGCTTCTTCTTGGAACTCTTTATCTAAAGCCGCTACGTTAGTATTTACACTGCTTAAAGGAATTGTCACTTCTACTGATGAATTTGCAGGTTTCGCATTATCAACTTTAATCACACCTTGAATATCAGTGAAGTTAGCGCTTGGTGTAGAAAAACCAAAATGATTCCAACTAAATACTGTTGCTGTATGTGTTGGATCAATTTTATAGTCTACTGGCGCAGCTAATGTTACAGAACTTGCTAAAGCGAATGCTAAACCGAGGCTTAATGTTTTGAATTGCATTTTTGGTATCCTTGTTTGATATGAGTATTAGTGTATACATCAAGTATTTTTATTCATTATTCTTTATAAAACGATATGTTTCATCGGTGCAACAATAAAAGTATTACGCAGCCCAGCTAAACAACATATGATTAGACTATTCGATACTACACAATCAGTAGTGAACACTGCATGATTAGGTACAATCCTTTTTATTTTTAAAGATAAACAATAAGGTAAAACATGACTCATTCAGCACAAGCATTAAGTACAGCAACTCCCTATCGTGTAACACTTACAGATACTTCTGGTCATACATGGTATGCAGATGAGCCTATGGACAAAGGTGGGCAAGATACTGCACCAAATCCAATACAACTTGTTCTTTCAGCTCTTGGCGCATGTACCACAATTACGTTAGAAATGTATGCCAATCATAAAGGAATTAAGCTTGAGCATGTTCAAGTTGATTTAGCATTAAACCCAAATGGTGATCCTGAATCAGGACAAAATAATATTGAACGCAAGATTATACTAAAAGGTGAATTTACCGAAGATCAACATAAACGATTACTCAAAGTTGCTGAGAGCTGCCCTGTTCATAAATTACTAACTTCTAATATTTCGATTCAGAGTGAATTAAGTATCGGGTAAAATTTAAGGTGTTGCTCAATAGATCCCCTGATCAACACCCTTTTTCCATTCCAGCACATAATTGCTATTACCTCGATCAAAAGTATACCCTTTTTTCTTTAATTCATAATATTTATCAATAAAATATTGTCGAATATTTTCATCAACATTCCAAATGGATACTATCTGTTTTACTCTATGGCATCGTAATTCATTTTCTGCCAAATAATCATCATAACCACCTGTTATTTTCTGAGTTGCATAATCAATCAGACTATATGAGGATGGATGCTCTATACACAGTTTTGATAAAAGTTCAGTATCAAACAATTCATACTGAAACATTTCCAAGAAATCTTGTATATATTTTAAAGAAGTATTTTCTTCATTCCATAAACTATATTGAATATAATTTTGAGCAAATAAATTTAAAAACAATACTTCTTGCCCCCCCAATCATCTACTTTTGATTTTTCAATCATATGAAAAATATCAATATGATAATTAACATGTTCTTCTACTAATAAATCAAGAAATCGAGGTAAAAAATATTTAAACTCTTCTAATGAAATATTAGATATACAACCACCCACTCCATATCTTCTTAGTAAAATTTTAGACTTAAGATTTTTAAGTGGTGTTTCTACAAAGTATTTAAGCGTATCCATTTCATATTGGTCACATATTCAACAAATATTTATTTGATTTATTGAGATAGTCCCCCTATCAAATAATTTATAGGCGTCAATTACCAACAAACGAAGCAAGTCCAATTCTTTTTGTTGTTCAGTTCTCATCTTTTTCCATGTAAATAGCTTTTTTATAATATATTTTGAACTATTTGGCCTAATTATTCACTTATTAGATATCTTAAATACAAAAAAGCGCCCTAATTAGAACGCTTTTTTATACCACTTAATTTGATTAAGCAGTCAGTTCTTTAACCGCAGCAACAACCGCTTCAGTCGTAATACCGAAGAATTGGAACAAGTCTTTTGCTGGTGCAGATTCGCCGTAAGTGGTCATACCGATCACTTTGCCGTCTAAACCAACAAACTTCCACCAGTAATCAACATGAGCCGCTTCAACCGCTACACGCGCCCGGATGTGCGCAGGCAATACCGCTTCACGATATGCAGCATCTTGCTTCATGAATTCTTCAGCACATGGCATAGACACTACACGCACACCTTCAAGTTGTGCATATGCTTCCATTGCCAATGAAACTTCTGAACCTGTTGCAATGATGATTGCCTTCAATTCACCTTTCTCTTCAGCAAGTACATAACCACCTTTTGCAACGTTTTGAATTTGAGCTTCATTACGCGCTTGGAATGGTAAGTTTTGACGAGAGAAAATTAATGCTGATGGGCCATCTTTACGTTGAAGTGCAGACTTCCAAGAAACAGCTGCTTCAACTGTGTCACATGGACGCCAAGTATTTAAGTTTGGTGTACCGCGTAACGATGAAATTTGTTCAATTGGTTGATGCGTAGGACCATCTTCACCTAAACCAATCGAGTCATGTGTATAAACATGAATCACACGTTGCTTCATTAATGCAGACATACGTACTGCATTACGCGCATATTCCATAAACATCAAGAATGTTGCAACGTAAGGAACAAAGCCACCGTGTAAAGCCACACCATTCGCAATTGCAGTCATACCGAATTCACGAACACCGTAATACACATAGTTACCCGCTGGGTTTTCTTGTACGCCTTGGCAACCTTTCCAAAGTGTTAAGTTAGAACCCGCCAAGTCAGCAGAACCACCTAATAATTCAGGCAGTAATGGGCCAAATGCTTGTAATGTATTTTGGCTTGCTTTACGTGTAGCAATGGTTTCAGCTTTAGCATTTGTTTCAGCAATGAAAGCATCTGCTTGTGCAGCAAATTCAGCAGTTAAATCACCATTGATACGGCGTAATAATTCAGCCGCTTCAGTTGGATATTTTGCTTGATATTGAGCAAACAATTCATTCCACGCTGCTTCAGAGGTTTGACCTTTTGCTTTTGCATCCCAAGCTGCATATACATCTTCTGGGATAACGAATGAATCTTCTTTCCAACCTAAAGCTTCGCGAGTTAAAACGATTTCGTCTTTACCCAGTGGCGCACCATGGCAATCTTCTTTACCTTGTTTGTTTGGTGAACCTAGACCGATAATCGTTTTACAGATAATAATGGTTGGCTTATTAGTTTCAGCTTTTGCTTCTACAGTCGCTTGGCGAATTGCATCTGCATCATGACCATCTACACGAAGTACTTGCCAACCATAAGCGTTGAAACGTTGCTCAGTGTCATCACTGAACCAGCCTTCTACTTCACCGTCAATCGAGATACCGTTGTCATCATAATAAACAACAAGCTTACCTAGACCTAAAGTACCTGCAAGCGAACATACTTCGTGAGAAATACCTTCCATTAAGCAGCCATCACCAAGGAAACAGTAAGTGAAGTGATCAACAACGTTTAAGTCATCTTTGTTGAACTGAGCAGCTAATGTTTTTTCAGCTAAAGCAAAACCAACAGCATTGGCGATACCTTGACCTAATGGACCTGTCGTTGTTTCGATACCTGGTGCGTAACCATATTCTGGGTGACCTGGTGTTTTAGAATGTAACTGACGGAATTGCTTTAAATCTTCAATAGATAAGTCATAACCCGTTAAATGCAATAAAGCATATTGCAACATAGAACCATGACCATTTGACAATACAAAGCGGTCGCGGTTCGCCCATTGTGGGTTTGTTGGGTTATGATTTAAAAACTCACGCCATACGACGTCAGCGATATCTGCCATCCCCATTGGTGCACCTGGATGCCCTGAGTTTGCCTGTTGCACAGCATCCATTGCCAAGACACGAATTGCGTTAGCAATACGACGTTCATTTAAAGGGGTTGTCATAAGTCAGAATCCGATTAAATCAATGTGATAAAGAAGACGAGAAATCATCTTTCAAAAATTGAGACTATTGTCTTAAAAAAACGACATGGGGTAAAGTCTAATACACGATATTTCTTATATTTCGATCATTCATTTTCAATTATGTGAACAAATGTTCACAGCGTAAGCAAAAGTAAATATCTCTGGTTTGTAGAATCTATTCGCTTATTCAGAAAAATATTAAAAATCAATCCTCACATATAAGCTTTACTGATACACATATCAATAAAAACACAATGAAAATGCAATAAATTTATGGTTTTTAGTCAGCTTGTGCTAGTCCTATGAGCCAAGTCGATGTAACATACTCTGTCTTTTTGAAAATAACCATGATAGGACGTTCATGCGCGAGTATGCTGTTTTTACTTCAGAATCTGTAAGCGAAGGTCATCCAGACAAAATGGCTGACCAAATTAGTGATGCGATTTTAGATGCAATCCTAAGAGAAGACCCGTATGCACGTGTCGCTTGTGAAACATTAGTAAAAACAGGCGCGGTTGTTCTTGCTGGTGAAATCACAACAACGGCTAACGTTGATTTTGAAGCGATCGTACGTCAAACCGTAAATGGTATTGGCTACCACCACTCTGATTTAGGTTTTGATGGTTCAACTTGTGCCGTAATCAATATGATCGGAAAACAATCTCCTGAGATTGCACAAGGTGTAGATCGTCAAAAACCTGAAGATCAAGGTGCTGGTGACCAAGGTCTAATGTTCGGTTATGCAAGCCGTGAGACAGATGTGCTTATGCCTGCACCGATTTCTTACGCACACCGTTTAATGGAGCGTCAAGCAGAGTTACGTCGTTCAGGTGCTTTACCTTGGTTACGTCCAGATGCAAAAAGCCAAGTTACTTTTGCTTATGAAAATGGCAAACCTGTTCGCTTAGATGCTGTCGTGCTTTCGACTCAACATGACCCAGAAATTACTCAAGCTCAGTTGAAAGAAGCTGTGATTGAAGAGATTGTTAAGCCAATCATTCCTGCTGAAATGTTCCATGCAGGCACAAAATTCCATATCAACCCAACAGGTATGTTTGTAATCGGCGGCCCTGTAGGTGACTGTGGTTTAACTGGTCGTAAAATTATCGTTGATACATACGGCGGTATGGCGCGTCACGGTGGTGGTGCATTCTCTGGTAAAGACCCATCTAAAGTTGACCGTTCAGCTGCATATGCTGGTCGTTATGTCGCAAAAAATATTGTTGCTGCTGGCCTTGCTGATAAATGTGAAATCCAAGTGAGCTATGCAATTGGTGTTGCTGAACCAACATCAATTTCAATCAATACCTTCAATACTGGTAAAGTATCTGATGAGTTGATCATTCAACTTGTTCGTGAACATTTTGACTTACGTCCATATGGCATCACACGCATGCTTAACCTTATTCAACCTATGTATAAGCAAACAGCTGCTTATGGTCACTTTGGCCGTGAAGGTTCAGATACAGCATTTACTTGGGAAAAAACTGACAAAGTTGAAATCCTTAAGGATGCAGCAGGTCTTTAATTGCTCTGCGTCATCTAATAAAAAAGCTCGCATTTTGCGAGCTTTTTTATTCCCCAATCTAATTTCCCGAATTCATATTATCTTGCTTTAAAACTTCAAAAATAGACGTATTTTGAACAGGTTGCTCTTCTTGATGATGTTGCGAATACAAATGTGCAAGTTTTACGATAACCACAACAGCTAAACACGCAGCAACACAGAACATCCACATACCGTAAGGGCTGCGAATATGTTGAGAACCACAGTAAGGACATTCCTTATCTGTAGACGCGACCACCTTGTCGCAACATGCACAATGATATTGATATAACATCATTTGTTCCTCCCACTCGTTATTTTTTATTTTCTTTTTACAACAATTTTCACCGTTGTACTTTTATCCTATGAAAAAAAAACGAGATTACAATGCAGTTATATGACCGATTCTTTCAAATTTACAAAGTTTTTATGTCAATTTAATGAACTACAAGTATTTTTAAATTTTTCTACAGAAGCGTATTATTTTGATCTTTCACATAATTTGCTAAAATATTGCTTTAAATTTATGGAAATAGCAGCATGACTCAATTAATCAACAAAGGTGGATTTCGTGAACGTGCCAACCGTAGTCGAAAATACAAACAGTCAGAAAATGAGGTGACCACTTTGCCACCGAGCCAATACCAACCTCAAGACAAACAGACTACGGTCACCAATAATGCAGAAAATAACCAAACTACAGATACAAACAACAAACCATAAAAAAAGCACACTTTTGATCGTGTGCTTTTCTATAACTAAACCGAATTAGTTTACATCTTTAAATTCAATTTTCTTTTGATCTGGTTTTACTTCACGCGCTTCACCATCAATAATGGTTGAGTCACGATATTGCCCGCCGCCTTGTTGATTTTGCATTTCTTGCATCTGACGCATTAAATCAGCAAATGGACTTTGTCCTGAAGCACCACCGCCCATACCACCCATCATTTGGTCCATCATTGCTTGTTGACGCTTTGCCATTGTTTTCATCAATGCATTGCGGAAAGCTGTTTGTACCGATGGGATTAACACTAAAACGGCGATTACATCAGAAATCAAACCTGGTAGCATTAAAAAGAAACCAGACATCGCGATTGCTAATTTCTTAGTTACCGCTGGATCAGCACCTAACTGCCCTGTCATTTGCATTTGCTGTAACTGAGGCATGATACCTGACGTGCTTGAACGCAGCATATTCAAGCCAATAAAAAATGCGATAATAAACCAGAAGAATACATACCACATACTTCCAACGAGATCGCCCACGCCGATCCAAACCAACACTTCAGCAATTGTGCCAAAAACCACGATAAGAAGTAGATTCATGTTAAATCTCAAAATAAAACAATGTGCATATTGATAAAACAATGCTGACACATTTAATAAAATAAACTCAATAAATTATTTGATGGGTTCTTTTCTAAATTTATCAAGTCTGATGTTTATGTTTATTACATAAAAAAGCTCTCAGTTGAAATCAATCAATTGAGAGCCTAGAAAGAATTTATAAATTAACCACAAGTTGCATTGGTAATCTTTTTAGATTGTGGATCAATCGTTACTGTAACGCGGTTCTCTCGATAATCCATAGTTACAGGTTGATTAGGCCCAACACTACGCACGATCTCAGACTTGGTTTTTTGCTTAATTTGTTCTTCGCTAAGTCCTGATTGACCAATTAACTTTTTTGCCTCATCAGCAACACATTTCGGTTGGCTAGCACGGAATAGCTCCCACTCCTCCACCACCTGACCATTTGGCAACGTGCAGTATCCAACCTGGCCATTTGTTTCATTTCTAATTTCCAACTGACCACCTTGCTCAACGCAATATTTACTTGCTGGATTCGCCATACCAATTTTTGGTGGCATATCGTCTTTATTTGGAGTTGAAGAACACGCTGCCAATGACATAACAACTGCACCTAAAAGTAAGATCTTTTTCATATTTTTGAATTCTTGCAAAAAAATTTAATATAGCAAACAAATGATAAATTTATGTCTATGAATTGAAACAAAGAACTCCAGTTATGATTAACTCATCGTTTAGTTCAACGAATTAAATCATCATTGAATAATGATGTACTCAAGCCGAATAGCCTGATCAACCAAATAATGATCTTTGATAATATAAAAATATGGTCTCGTGTTTACCCACTCATCCATTTCCAAAATGGCTTCTGTATAACCCATCACTGCTGAAAAATCTTTTACTTGTAAAATATCCATAGGCTTATCCCTTTTCTTATAGATATAAGCCTAACATAGAGTAAATATTTCCTTGTAGCTCAAAGCTCAATCTTGCCAGTCATTTTATATTTTTATAATTTGTTTTGGCTAAATTTCAAACATTAAAAAAGCACCCGAAGGTGCTTTCTTTGTCTTATAAGCCTGTTGCGATCAGAACCACAAAACTGAACAACAACGAACCTAAAGATCTTTTACAATGTACATGAACTTCTTGCTCAAACCCTTGAGAGTATCGCTCTAAGTTTTCCATAACCTAATGCTCATTTAATGTACTGCAATTATTAATTTGCCTAAATAATGTATGAAATGAAATTAGCAAAAAGTCGTAGATCAAGCTAGGGTAAAAATTTAAACATATGGTCAATTAGTGACAAAATTAAGCAATTTCACTTAAATTTCTAATGGTTTTCTGCAATTTTTCTAAATTATTAATATTCAAATAAAAAAGCCCACCAAAGTGAGCTTTTTTATATTTATTCTTAGTTTTGAGCAACTACAGTAATAGCAGTTGCTTGAGGTCCTTTTTTACCTTCAGCTACAGTAAAAGATACACGTTGTCCTTCATGAAGAACTCTAAAGCCGTTGCTTTGGATTTCGCTAAAGTGAGCAAAAACATCTTGTCCAGAATCAGCATGAATAAAACCAAAACCTTTAGTTTCATTGAACCATTTAACTGTACCAGTCACAGTGTTAGACATAAATTTAACCTATTTGAAAATTCGTAATACTTAGCAGCAAATAACTTGGAATAATAAAACTATGACACTAAAATCTGATAAAACGAGAAGTTTGGACAAACATACGAAATTAGAGATTTGCTGAATCAACAGAGTTATTCTTCTAGTTAACTATCACTATACACGACTTTACTTTTTATAAGCAATCCCTATTGCTTCAACCACTCATATAAATGGAAGACATAACATTCAAAAACTAAGATTGAGCTACGAATACCATTTCAAAAACTATTTAACTTCAATACTTTTCAATAAGATAGATCAAGAAAAACAAGTCAAATAGATAAGATTTTCAATTAAATTCTCTTACATTTTTCTTCTTATGCAATTGATCTAGTTTCAGCAACCTATTTTGAATAACGAAAAAGTAAATATGATTAAAAATCATCCCAAACATCAATTTTTAACCCATTCCAATTTTAAATAATTAACATCGTAGCAATTGTCCACATTGTAATCCCAATTAAAACGTCTAAAATTTTCCAAGATGTCGCTCTTTTAAATAAAGGAAGTAACATCTTTGCCCCGTAGCCTACTGAAAAGAAAAATATCCAAGAAGCGAGTATTGTGCCTGCCGCAAACTGATACAGTTGATCCGAAAATTGGACTGAAATTGATCCGATCAAGATAATTGCATCCAAATACACATGTGGGTTTAACCAAGTGAATGCCAAACATATTCCGATAATTTTGAGTAACGAATCTTTTTCAATATTACTTGGGTTTAGCGAAGAAGAATTTTTTATAGCTGAATAGAAATTACACAATCCGTAAAAGAATAAAAATGCTGCGCCAAAATATTTGCTCACGGTAAGGAGAAGTGGAAAGTTAGCAATAACTTTGGAGAATCCTGTTACACCGAAGTAAATCAAAATAGAATCAGATAATGCACAGATAAAACAAACCCAGAATACATACTGCTGCTTTAAACCTTGTTTTAATACGAATGCATTTTGCGCCCCTATTGCTAAAATCAGAGAGAAGCCAATTCCAAGCCCATATACAAATGCACTCATTCACTTTTTCCACAAACTAAAAATATTAAAGGTATTTATTTCTTTACACATTCAGATCACGCTGAAAGATTGTTATTATCTTTTTTTAATTTTTAATTCAGTAAAATTAAGTTTATTTAACTTTAACTAAGTTTTTTTAAGGACTGTATGCTCGATAGCAAACAATGTGAAGCTTTTTTTACGGTTGCCGAAACAGGTAGCTTTGAACATGCAAGTCAAAGACTTTGTATCACATCCTCTGCTGTGACTCTAAGAGTTCAAGCACTTGAGAAGCATTTAGGTCAGCTCTTGCTGATACGCGGCAGACCTTGCGTTTTAACTCAATCAGGTCTACATCTATTTGAATACTTGCAACATAGCAAACGCCTAGAACAAAATTTACTATACAGTCTCACAGGTAAATCTGAATCTAATTATTTTAAAACCACAATCGCAACGAACGCCGACTCTTTAGCAACTTGGTTGCTTCCCGCACTGAAAGATGTGCTCATTCAAGAAAAAATTATGATTGAGTTTAACTGTGACGATCAGTCGCATACTTATTCATTACTTGAAAATGGAACAGTCAATGCATGTATTTCTATCGAAAATGAAGCCATGAAGGGTTGTAATGCCATACATCTGGGATCTATGCGCTATAAAATGGTTTCAACGCCATTGTTTCAAAAAAAATGGTTTAAGAATGGAATCACGAGAGAAAGCTTAAGGACTGCTCCTGCAATTATTTTCAATCACAAAGATCACACCCATTTTGACGTACTTGAAAAAATGTTTGGGTTAACAAAAGGCACTTATCCATGTCACCTTATCCCATCTTCAGAATCCTTTGTCACGGCAATCCAGCTTGGCTTGGGATATGGCATGGTTCCAGAATTTCAACTCAAACAAGCTTTTAAAGATAAAAGTTTAGTTGAGATTTTACCCGAAGCTGAAACAGATATTGCTTTATATTGGCACCATTGGAATCAACAATCTGCTCCTCTTCAAGCCTTAACGACACATATTGTCCAAAAAGCGAAAATAGTTTTGAGATAACTGAAAATATTATCTGCCTACAAAACCATCTATTTCTTTAAAATTCAAAATAATACAAAAAAATATACAGCTAAAAGCCTTATATGTAACAATATCAACAATCTTTTATTCTTATAGTGCTGCATGTCATTAATTATTGGTATTGATCCTGGTTCACGCTTAACAGGTTACGGAATTATTGAGAAAGATGGCAACAAGTTACGTTTTGTCGATGCAGGCACGATTCGTACTGAAACACAGGAAATGCCCGAACGTTTAAAACGTATTTTTGCGGGTGTAGAACGTATCGTTAAATTTCACGGGCCAACAGAAGCTGCGGTAGAGCAAGTCTTCATGGCACAAAATCCTGATTCTGCACTAAAGCTTGGTCAAGCGCGTGGTGCAGCCATCGCGGCATTGGTGAATCTGGATTTACAAGTGGCAGAATACACAGCGCGTCAGATTAAACAATCTGTCGTGGGTTATGGCGCGGCAGATAAAGAACAAGTCCAAATGATGGTGATGCGCTTGTTAAACTTGAGCATTAAACCCCAAGCAGATGCGGCCGATGCCCTTGCTGCTGCTATTTGTCATGCACACGCTTCAGGAAGTATGAGCAAAATGGCTGTGCTGAATGCTTTAGGTGGGATGGCAAGAGGAAGAAGCCGCTCCAGTACTAGAAGGCGTTAATATTAATGATTAACGACTTCACAAATCACTTTCCCCATATCATGCGCTTGCAAACCCCTCATACCTTTTTCAGCCAGTAAATCTCCTGCCTGTGCATGTAAGCTAACAATTGCATGTAATGCAATTTGTTCATGAAATTGAGCTTTTAAACTCGCAATCATGCCAGCCAATACATCTCCCATGCCTCCTGTCCCCATACCTGCATTACCTTGAGTACAGATAAATAACTCGCTTTCTAAGATCAAACTACCAGCACCTTTTAGCACCCATTGTCCTGCATATTTTTGCTGTAGTTGATAAATTGCGTCTATCCGATCCTGTTCAATGTCAACAGGATTACAACCTAATAAAGTTGCTGCTTCGCCTGAATGTGGAGTCGCATAGATATGATCATTTAATTGTTGCGGATGCTTTGCTAAAAACCAAAGTCCATCTGCATCAAGCACAACTTCTAAATGTGAATTTTGATTGAGTAAATCGAACCATTGCTGATAAATCCGCTCTGCCCATTGATCACGTCCTAAGCCCATTCCAAAACAGACTGCATCGACTTGCTTTAATAGTTGTTGAATCAGGTCTTGATCTAACGCATTAATATCTCGAACCATGATATTGGGCGAACGTGACAAAATCGCTTGATGATGTTTGCTATGACAAATCACAGTCACTTTGCCAGCACCTGCATGAAAAGCGGCTTCAGCTGACATAATCACGGCTCCGCCCATATCCGCATGACCGCCAATAACGAGTACATGCCCGTAACTGCCTTTGTGACCAAATGCCTGACGTTTCGGCAATACAATTTTTTCAGGTGATAAATAGGCAAGTGGTTTTAATGCTGTATCAATTGGAATTAGACCAACCAAATGCAATTGACCGACATATTCTTTGCCTTGTCCCGTAAATAAGCCTGCTTTATACCCCAAAATGGTAAAGGTATGATGCGCTTGTATTGCACAAGGTAAAGCTTGTCCTGTATTAGCGTGTAATCCACTGGGAATATCAATCGAGATTTTTAAACCTGTTTGTGCATTAAAACACTGAATAATTTTTTGCCAATCGTCATTCAATACTCTATTTAAGCCAATCCCAAATAACGCATCGATATGACAATCAACCTCTCCTAACCTCTCCTTATGGAGATGAGGGGTATACTCCGCAAGATCACCAATGACATTCCTATTTAACTCTGTAGACAACTCTTTCTGAAAAAAAGAAGCTGTAATACCATTTATTGGCTTCATTTCAACTTGCTGAGATTCAGCATACGCATAGGCATGTTTTAAATCAGTAGAACTTCCCATTTCAGTTGAGAGTACCGTTACATCGAAACCTGATTGCTTTAAAAATGCAGCAATATAATAACCATCACCAGCATTGTTCCCCTGCCCACACCACACAGCGATATTTTGGATATTTTGTTGATGAAATTGCTCAATCAGTTGCTGCGATATTGACCAAGCTGCTTGTTGCATTAATCCTAAAGAGGAATTTTGCTGAGCAAACCAACGCTGCTCCCATGCTTGAATACTTTGGCTATGGTAAACTGAACGTTGCATATTATCCCCTATTATTGGTTTATGGCTTCATCCACACCTTCAGAAAAATCACTTGATAAAATCGAGCTGCAACAGCTTGATCCTCAAGAACTTAAAACATGGATAAAAGCTCAGGCTTTAGATTTGGGCTTTTCTGATTGTGTCATTGCCAAACCAGATGCTCAAGATCAAATGCCTCGTTTTAAAGAATATTTAGAACGCGGCTATCATGCAGATATGCACTATTTAGAAGAAAACTTAGAAAAACGTGCTAATCCAACTTTATTAGTTCCAGGAACTAAAAGCATTATTTGTGTGCGCATGAACTATCTTGTTGCATCCCCCCAGCCCCGTTATGTACCATTTGAACCAAATTGTGCCATTATTGCTCGCTACGCACGCGGTCGTGATTATCACAAAGTGATGCGTGGGCGGCTCAAAACGTTAGCAAGCCGAATTAAAGAAAAAGTGGGCGATTTTGAGTCACGCCCATTTGCTGATTCAGCACCTATTTTTGAAAAATCCCTAGCTGAAAGCGCAGGTATGGGGTGGACAGGAAAACATACTTTACTGATTCATAAAAAATCAGGTTCTTTCTTTGTATTGGGGGAGCTATTTACCTCTCTCGAACTTCCTTTTGATCAGCCTGCAACGGCACACTGCGGTTCATGTACAGCCTGTATTGATATTTGCCCAACACAAGCGATCGTTGAACCTTATATGTTAGATGCAAGGAAATGCATTGCATATTTGACCATTGAATATAAAGGCATTATTCCAGAAGAACTCCGCAAAGGTATTGGCAATCGTATATTTGGTTGTGATGATTGTCAGTTGATTTGCCCTTGGAACAGTTTTGCTAAAATGGCAACAATCCCTGATTTTGATGCGAGACATGGCTTAGATAACATTAGTTTACTCGACATTTGGCAATGGGATGAAGCAACTTTTTTGGCCAATACCGAAGGCAGTCCGATTCGTAGAACTGGCTACCAATCTTTTAAACGCAATATTGCAATCGGGCTTGGAAATGCGCCATACTCGATTGATGTAGTCACACAATTGCAAGAAGCAAAACCTTTGCACGATGAGATTGTCAATGTACACATTGATTGGGCAATTGAACAACAATTGCAACGAGCCAATGTATAACAAATAGAAAATTGATGTTTTTTGCCCTTTGGCTTTGGCACGATTTCTGTATGATTAATCTCAATGTTTGTAATCAATCATCATGGATATAACAATGACCTTACGTAATGACTGGACTCGTGATGAAATCCAAGCTTTATATGATCAACCTTTTTTAGACTTAGTATTTGAAGCGCAAAGCGTTCATCGTCAACATTTCCAAGCAAATACGATTCAGGTCAGCACCCTTCTTTCGATTAAAACGGGTAAATGTCCAGAAGATTGTAAATATTGCTCTCAGTCAGCACATTACGACTCAAAATTAGAAGCAGAAAAACGTATTGCGGTTGATAAAGTGATTAGCGAAGCACAAGCTGCAAAAGAATCAGGTTCATCTCGTTTCTGTATGGGTGCTGCATGGCGCAACCCACATGAAAGAGATATGCCTTATGTCTTAGAAATGGTTCGTGAAGTAAAAGCCTTAGGTCTAGAAACTTGCATGACGTTAGGTATGCTCAACCAATCGCAAGCTGAGCGTTTGAAAGATGCTGGTTTGGATTATTACAACCACAACTTAGATACATCACGCGAGTATTATTCGCATATCATTAGCACTCGTACTTTTGATGATCGTTTAAATACACTTGATCATGTACGTCAAGCGGGTATGAAAGTGTGTAGCGGCGGTATTGTCGGTTTAGGTGAAAGTCGTAATGACCGTATTGGTCTATTGCAAGAGCTTGCTACGATGCCAGTACACCCTGAGTCTGTGCCTATCAACATGCTTGTACCTATTGAAGGCACACCACTCGCTGAAGTGGAAAAATTAGATGTGACTGAGTGGATTCGTACAATTGCTGTCGCACGTATCATCATGCCACATAGCTATATTCGATTATCAGCAGGTCGTGAATCACTCAGTGACTCAGATCAAGCACTTGCATTTATGGCTGGTGCAAACTCATTGTTCTCTGGTGAAAAACTGTTAACAACTCCAAATGCTGGTGAAGGCAAAGATCAAATTTTATTTGCTAAACTCGGCTTAACTGCTGAAAAAGCAAAGCCTACAGTTGCAGAACTCTCCGTAGATGCTATGAGCGCATAAATATAAAAGCCTTGTCGATTGACAAGGCTTTTTTTCTTGGAATAATCACACTCATATAGATGTGACTAAAATCCCATATTTCGCAGTAAGAAACATTCCAATTCTAATCACATCCACTCCAGCTGCATGCGTAACAGATAGCTCCTGCGTATGCACATCAAAATGGAATGAATCAAATATCTCTTGATGATGCATTAACCATAAAATGGTATCAGCGACATGCTCATCCACTGTATACGTTTCTGACTTAAAATCCTTATCCATAATGCTTTATTGAGATAAATTGATTTAAACATCATAACCAAATCATCTATCAAAAGCAGTAGGATAAAAAAACACTTAGTCAAAGGAGATAACTAAGTGTATTAACGAGGAATAAAACTTAGCGATTAGGCAGCTTTAGGATTAATCAATGTCTGACCTGCTTTTAAGCTATTTATGGCCTTTGGATTAAACTCTAATGTCAGGACGTGATTGTCTAAATGAACATGATAAGAACGAATCAATGACTGCGGCCCATCTTCTGTATCTAACACATACTCATCCGCGATATTTAGGATACCTTCGAGATTAGTTGTACTAGATGCACGATCATGACTGAACAAATCGTAGATTGTCTGTAAATTAAAACTTGTATGTTGTTCTGTAGGATGATTTTTTAAGTGTTGCTCTAAGAACAATACAAATTTATGTGCGAAAAAATAATAGTTAGGTTTATGTGTATAAAGCATGTTCATTTATAGCTCCTTTAGATGATTTTTTCATCAAATCATGACTAAAACACTAAGGATTGAATCTTAAAAAAATCTTAAAAAAAGTTTGGCGTTTTTGTTAACGTACTTAAAAATCTTCTGCTTTTATTTTTAACAAAGGTTCAATTTTTTGATGATTACTGAAGTCCTGTCACAAAAACTTCATATAAAAAAACCGCTATTTTGCATAAAAAATAAACAAACAATCCACTATTTCTTAAAAAATAAATCTTAAAAACAACATTTTTTGTTGAAAATTCACATAATCAGGAAAGCAATTTCAGAAAAACTAAAAAATAAACAACAAGTTATTTCAGCCAGCTTAATAATTATTTAAGAATTACTAAAAATGTGATGCAGTTTGCATTTTATTTATTAACTGGTATATTTCGCACATTACTTATTCAGCGCAAAAACTTAACTGGAAAAGTAATCTAATTCAAACTTTTAGCTGATGTCTTAGAGAAATTATTATGAAAAAACTTGCTTTGCTCGCTACTCTTTCAGTTGTTGGTATTGCTAGCGCTCACGCTGCAGATGGTACTATCACAATCAATGGTTTAGTGACTGATAAAACTTGTAACATCGTTACTCCAGCGGGTAAAGATTTTACAGTTACGCTTCCAACAGTTTCTAGACAAACTCTTGCGAATGCAGGTGATGTTGCTGGCCGTACACCATTCCAAATCAACTTAGAAGATTGTTCAGAAGGTAAAGTTGCAACTTACTTCGAACCAGGTGCAACTGTTGATTTCAACACTGGTCGTTTAATCAACCAAGCTGCTAGCGGTGCTCAAAACGTTGACGTTCAACTTTTAGGTAGCAACAACCAAGTAATCCCAGTTTTAGCTGCTGGTGCTTCTGGTGCTCAAGCGAACTCTCAATGGGTTGACGTTGTTGACGGCGGTAGTGCAGATCTTAACTACTACGCTGAATACTATGCAACTGGCGCATCTACTGCTGGTGAAGTAACAACTAACGTTCAATACACAATTATTTATCAATAATTTGTTGATCGCTGAGTTTCTATGTTCTAGAGCATAGAAACTCTTTTTATTTAAATTCATCTGCCTTTTTTGAGAATGTTGAGCATGTCATTTAACGGTTGTAAATTTTTGTCTGGTTTAGCACTTTGTTCAGTTATGGCGACTGCCGCTAACGCTGAGATAATCATTCATGGCACACGCGTGATCTACCCTTCTGATGCACGTGAAGTAACTTTACAACTAAGCAATAATGGCTCAAAACCTGCTCTCGTCCAAGCTTGGATCGATGAAGGTGATCCTAAAAGCACACCAGACCAATCTAAAGTGCCTTTTATGATTACACCACCTATTTCCCGTGTAGAGCCAACTAAAAGTCAAACACTTCGTATTACGGCTTTACCAAATGCGTTACAACTAGATCAAAAACAAGAAACTGCACTTTGGTTAAACGTTCTGGATATTCCACCGAGACCAACAGGCAAAGGTACAGAAACTGTTCCAGATAACTTTTTGCAACTTGCAATTCGTTCAAGAATTAAATTTTTCTATCGTCCAGCAAGTATCAAAGAAGATGCCAACTTAGCTGCTGACAAATTGCAATGGCGTCGTGTTGGTCAAAACATTGTTGTTAAAAACCCAACCCCTTTTCATATCACGATGACTTCAATTTATCAGGCCAATGGTGATAAGAAAGTTGATTTATTGCCTAAAGGTTTAATGTTAAAGCCTTTTTCTGAAGATCAAGTTCAGTTAAAAACATCGAACACTGAAAAAATGAGTTTTATCAATGTCAATGATTACGGTGGCCGTGTCGAAAGACCGATCAAATTCCAATAATCATTATTCGTTTAGATAATCAATAATTTTAAGTACCTATACCATATAGGCGATTTTTAATATGTCAAAACAGCACGCAACATACAGATTATTAAAGCGTCATATTTGCTTTTACCTTACTTCAGGCATGATCAGCATGACTCTGCCTGTGATGGTACATGCAGATGAACCTACACAAAAAAATGCTGTAGAAGCTGAGTTTGACTCTTCTTTTTTAATCGGTGACGCACAGAAAATCGATATTTCACGATTCAAATATGGTAATCCTGTTTTACCGGGTGAATATAACGTCGACGTATATGTAAATGGTCAGTGGTTCGGCAAACGTCGAATGATGTTTAAAGCTGTAGACCCAAAAGAAAATGCAACAACCTGTTTTAAT
Source organism: Acinetobacter sp. NBRC 100985 (assembly GCF_000241225.1). Lineage (NCBI taxonomy): Bacteria > Pseudomonadati > Pseudomonadota > Gammaproteobacteria > Moraxellales > Moraxellaceae > Acinetobacter > Acinetobacter sp. NBRC 100985. The sequence goes on from NZ_BAEB01000028.1 coordinate 126,781, forward strand.
TCAAGCACCTTACTTGAGTATGGTGTAAAGCAAGACGTTCTTTCGCAACATATTGCGAATCAATCAAAAAACAGTTGTTTAAAAATTGAAGATTGGATTGAAGATTCTTTCTATGAATTTGACACTTCAAAATTACGTATTGATATTTCAATTCCTCAAGTTGCTTTACAAAAAAATGCGCAAGGTTATGTCGATCCAAGTATTTGGGATCGCGGTATCAATGCTGGCTTTTTATCGTATAGCGGTAGCGCCTATAAAACATTTAATACAACTGGCGATAATAAAGAAACAACCAATGCATTTATGGCAGTTACTGCTGGGGCAAATATTGCAGGCTGGCAATTACGCCATAATGGTCAATGGCAGTGGCAAGACAATCCGACTGAAAACCAAAGTAAGTCAAACTATCAGTCAACAAGTACCTATTTACAACGTGCATTCCCACAGTATCGTAGTATATTGACACTAGGTGACAGCTTTACCAATGGCGAAATTTTCGACTCTTTTGGTTATCGTGGTGTTGATTTTTCTAGTGATGACCGCATGTTGCCAAATAGTATGTTGGGCTATGCCCCACGCATCCGTGGTAATGCAAAAACCAATGCAAAAGTTGAAGTTCGCCAACAAGGTCAATTAATTTATCAAACCACGGTTGCTCCGGGTAGCTTTGAAATTAATGATCTCTATCCAACAGGTTTCGGTGGTGAACTTGAGGTTTCTGTAATCGAATCAAATGGTGAGATTCAGAAATTTGCTATTCCTTATGCATCTGTGGTTCAAATGCTCAGACCTGGTATGAGCCGATACTCATTAACTGCTGGTGAATTCCGCGATCGTGATATCGAGTTAGATCCATGGGTTGTACAAGGTAAATATCAACGAGGAATTAACAACTACCTCACAGGTTATACTGGCTTTCAAGCCACTGAGAAATACGCTTCGGTTTTGGCTGGTGCTGCTTTTGCAACACCAATCGGTGCGATCTCGTTAGACGTAACACATTCAGAAGCTGATTTTGAAAGAAAAGAATCTCAATCAGGTCAAAGTTACCGTTTAAGTTATAGCAAATTAATTACACCAACAAATACTAACTTAACCTTAGCAGCCTATCGCTACTCGACTGAAAATTATTACAAATTACGTGATGCGATTTTAATTCGTGATTTAGAAGATCGTGGTATGAATAGTTACGCTGTAGGTAAGCAACGTAGTGAATTCCAAATTACCTTAAACCAAGGTTTACCTGATGGTTGGGGTAATTTCTATATGGTCGGCTCTTGGGTTGACTACTGGAATCGCAATGAAAGTACTAAACAATACCAAATTGGTTATAGTAACAATTACCATGGTTTAACCTACGGCCTATCGGCGATCAATCGCCAAGTTGATTATGGATCAAGTAATCAAACACGTGATACTGAATATTTGATGACATTGTCATTCCCGCTCAGCTTTAAAAAGCATGCTATGAATGTGAATGCCAATGCATCTCAAGACAGCAGAACAATTGGTGTAAGCGGAACTGTAGGCGATCGTTTCAGCTATGGTTCGTCAGTAACACATCAAGATCGCAGTAATCCAACCTTCAACGTCAATGGACGCTACCGCACAAACTACACAACTGTTGGCGGTTCATATAGTGTTGCCGACTCTTATCAACAAGCCATGGTTAGCTTAACTGGTAATATTGTTGTACATAAAGACGGTGTTTTATTTGGCCCAGAGCAAGGTCAAACGATGGTTCTTGTATATGCACCTGATGCCGCAGGCGCCAAGGTAAATAACACAACTGGTTTAAGTGTAAACAAAGATGGTTATGCTGTTATTCCATATGTAACGCCATATCGTTTAAATGACATTACTTTAGATCCTCAAGAAATGTCGACAAATGTTGAATTAGAAGAAACAAGTCAACGTATCGCACCTTATGCTGGTGCGATTGCTAAAGTCGATTTTTCTACGAAAACAGGTTATGCAATTTATATTGCTACAAAAACAGCAAATGGTGAAAACCTACCTTTTGCAGCACAAGTATTTGACCAAAATAATGAAGCTGTAGGTATTGTTGCTCAGGGTAGTATGGTCTATCTCCGTACCAAGAAAGCACAAGATCATCTCTTTGTGAAATGGGGTGACGATAGCGCTGAACAATGTGCAATCTCATATGATGTCACAGCTGAATTGGCGAAAGATCAACAGAACTTAATAATGACTGAGGCGGTTTGTAAATGAAGAAAATACTAATAACTGGTGCTTTATTCACAGCTGGTCTTGGAGTCCATAACGAGGCTAATGCTGCTTGTCGCGTTTATAACTACACTCCTAACGATGTACAAATGTCTGTTGGTCGCGTTGTAGTTCGCCCAAGTGATGAGGTTGGAAAAATCTTACGTAAAGCAACATTTGCAATCACCGACAAAGGCACCCGTGCTGATCGTTGTGACTCAAGTGATCGTTTAGTTGCAGAACTTAATCAAGGGTTTTCATTAAGTCCATTGGGAAATAGTATTTATAAAACTAATATTCCAGGTATTGGTATTCGCCTTTACCGAGAAGCTGAAAATGCTAGTAACTTCTCGGGTTACTATCCATATACACGTGGTGGACTTAGATATGGAACAACTTATAATTTAGCCCCAGGTTACTTCGTTGTAGAAATTATAAAGATAGCTGAACAAACAGGTTCAGGTGCTTTAGTACCAGGGCAATATAGTAGTTACTATATCCAAGCATCCCCAACCCGACCATTCCTTACAAGTACTGTATTAGCAAATGCTATTACGATTGCATCTTCATCTTGTGAGATTCAAGGTAATATTAATAAAGTCGTTACCCTTCCAACTGTGACTAAATCAGGATTTTCCGGAATTGGATCGACCCAAGGTCCGCAATCATTTGATTTAAATATTCTTTGTAATGGTGGACAAAACCCTACTGGCTATGAAGAGAAGAATCTAATTAGTTTAAGTTTTGATTATATGCAGGATGGCACAAATAATCAGGTGCTTTCTAATACAGCACCTACGTCAACCAAAGCAAATGGTGTTGGTGTACAACTACTGTGGAACTATAACAATAAAAATCAAGTCATTAAAAAAGGCGATAAATTAGAGCTGGGTACAGTAAGCTCCAATAATACCCTTCAATACAATGTTCCAATGACCGCACAATACTATCAAACAGCAACGAATGTCACCGCTGGTATTGTACGAGCTATGGCAACCGTTACAATCGAATATGACTAATCATAAATAATGGGTCTCCTAAAAATAGGAGGCCTTTTTTATATATAGCTGAATAATAAGATTTTTAAATTACTTTTTCAAAATAAGTAAATACTTTTTGATTAACAAAACTCACATCACAATACAGAGGATCAATCAATGAAAAAACTGAGCATACTTACAGTCAGCTTAGCCTTATTTGGTTGCGGAGACGATTACAATGCTTCGCAAAATAATGATAGTAGTACTCAAACAGTAGAAACAAATGTGAGAACTTTAAACCTAAAAACTTTCAGTCAATCAGAAGTTTGCCAATACAATTTTGATGCAACTCAGGAAGATTATGACGTATGGAATGCGGAGAACCCTGAGTATTTTCCAATAAAAGTATTTCCAGAAATAAATAGCCAAAAATTTGGTTTGACTATTCCTTCAGTGACAGAAAATGAATATAACTTCATAGATTATTTGGCTAGCAGTAAAGCCCAACTCAGCGCTTCTGACAACGAAGTAGATTTTTCACTACCAACTACAGGTATTATTGCATTTGAAATGCAATTGAAAATTCCAATATATTCATTAGGCAATTCCTCATACACTTCTAGGATCTCTTTGGTAGGGATAACAAATAACGGTTATAGCATCAATTCGAATTTTGGCTTTCAATCAGGTACTTATGATCCAGAATTTGGTGAAAATCCTGCAAATATGAATTATTACATGGCTTATCGACTCACAGATGAAAGTGGCCCTACAACAAGTTATTATCAAAATGCCAACACAACAAATAATTCCAATAATTATCAACGCTTGGGGATTTACATAAACCAAGCCACAAAACAAGTTGGTTATATTTTCAATGGAGTCGATCAAGGATATCAGTCTAGTTTACCTGCTGCATTACAAAAACTGAGTTTTACTATATCAAGTGGGGTCGCAATCTATTCAAATCATCTTAGTGGACAAGAATTATCATCTGAGCTAATCACAGACAGAGGCTCTCTACAATTCAACTATCCTCAAGGCACACAGACATATGTGGCAACACAATCTAGAATCAATAACTCTATTGAGCCTAATCTTTTGATTAGGCTTTTTTATATCTTCTTCTAAAAATGTTAACTAGTTAACAAACCCAAACAATAAATTAATCATCAGTTTTAAAATAAAACAAAAACCACATCACATTTAAAAAATATTTTTAACTTCAATCCAAAATTAATATTGCCTTAATAATAATTTTCATGCAGATTAATAATAATTACATTAAATAAAGGTAATAATCATGCATAAAAATCTTTATAAATTCATATTACTTTCATCATTAATGGCTATTGCTTCGGTGAGTTATTCATCGGGTACAATTCAAATTAATGGAAATATTGTTGAAGATACCTGTTCAACAAGCCACACAGACAAAGACTGCCAAGTAATCAACACTATAAAACAAAACATTGAATCAAAAAGCGTATCTTTAGAAGATTTGAGAAACAGCCCACAAAATAACAATGTAACCGAAATTAGTATTGAGAAAATTCCTGAACATAACAGTGCTGTAATTATTGCCAGTTATTATTAATATTTTTACTCACCATAGATTATTTTTTAATAGCATTTAATCTATGGTGTTATTAAATTATGATTAAAAAAATATTTAACTAAATTTAAAATACATTCATTTATAAAAATAAATTTAAGCATAAATATTGACCAGACATTTTATTTTCTATAGTTTTATATCCGTTGTAAAAATTAAAAAACTTTAAAATAATAAGGACAAAAAATGGATCATATGAATTCAGACTCACCCACAAATAAAATTTGTGTTGATTGCAGTACTGATCCCATCGAATCGCTAAAAACAATGTTTGTCGATATGGTACAAGCGGGGAGAATCGGCAAAGGTCAGTGCCCTGCTATGCGACCTGTTTTTTTAAAACCACATGGCATAGCTGCTGCTGAATTTATTATTCGAGAAGATTTACCAGAAAACTTACGTATTGGATTATTTGCTCATTTAGGTAAGCGCTATCCAACATGGATTCGATTCTCATCAGATACTACGCCTACCAGTACTGATTTCAAATCTACTTTAGGGGTAGGCATTAAACTATTTGAAGTTGATGGTAAAAAGCTACTAGGAAATCCCGATGCAGGTACTTTTGACTTCCTCATGCAGAACTTCGATGCATTCTTCGTCGATACGGCTAAAGACATGTGTGAATTCACGAAGGCTGGCGTTGTTGATGGCAACTATGATCCCTACTTAAAAGATCATCCAAAAACCTCTGAATTACTTAATGCAATGGCAAAACCAGTTGCAAGTGTTTTATCTTCGGCATATTGGAGCGGCTTACCTTTTAAATTTGGTGAGAGCCAATTCGTTAAATATAAATTAGAACCCAACTTTTATCTTGATCCACCAAATCACTCTCCCAATGACCCTTCTTATTTAGGTGCAGATTTAGTTGCTCGGTTAAAAAAATCAGAAGCACGATTCCGCTTTATGATTCAATTAAGAACTGATCCAGACCAAATGCCATTAGATCAAGCAACTGTTGTCTGGTCAGAAGATTTGAGCCCACCTATTCATGTCGCTGATATTGTTATCCCTATTCAAGATATAGAAGCTCGCGGTCAAGCTGAGTATGGTGAAAATCTTGCCATGAACATATGGCGCGTAACAGCCGATCATGAACCTGTTGGTTCTATTGCCGATGCTAGGCGTGTGGTTTATGCAGCTTCTGCTGAATTAAGACGTAATGTAAATGGAATACCTTTAGGTGAACCAAACTCCCCTCGTCCACTTATTTCACCTGCTGCCTGTGTCGATACTCATATTGTCCGAGCAGCAGTACATCCTGCGATTGGTATTGCTCGAGTAGGTGATAGTGAAAATGAGTTTTTCATTGGGCCTGAAATAGTTGATGCCCCTGCTGATCTTAATCAGCAACCAAATTTTTACCGAGACTCAACGGGCGCTATTAAAAGACAAGCGGCTCGTTTTCGACTCTATGGATACAATGCAGCTGGTGAAGTTGTCCGTGAACTGACCCCAGATAATGCAGATATCATTTGGACCGTGCATGTCGCCAACCGCAAATCTCAATGGTATGAGTTTCAATATGCGCTAGATATCCCTGAGGCTGTCAATGCACCAGACAATGCATTTGCTTTACGCAACCCTAAAGTCAAAGCAGAAAATCGAATTAAATTAGCAATTGATCCAGGTCCAAGAAGTATTTGTGGTCGAAATATTTCAGGTGGTGCTGAGCATCGCTTTGATACAGGAACATTTCAAGCTGCATCTGATCAGCCTGTTACTGTGCCCTTAGGTGAAATACAAACTGATGAAAATGGGCGACTATTATTTTTAGGTGGCCATGGAAAGTCTGCATCACCAACCAATGCACCAGTATTCGATCCAGATAATCCGCCAAGCTTTAATAATGCAAATGATTGGTACGATGACACCTCAGATGGTACTGTTGATGCGACCGTAAAAATCAATGGCGTAAGTATCCCTGTTGAATCTGCTTGGGTTGTTGTCGCACCACCCAATTATGCACCCGATGTCGTCAGTTGGCGTACGATGTATGACTTAATGTGCGATGTATACGTAAATGCTGGCTGGATGACAATGCCAGAAAAACCATCATTTACCCATGATATTTTGCCATTATTAAATCGTTTGGGCGGGCTGCAATGGGTGAATAAAGGTTTTGCAGCCTATTTTGGTAAGGGCTGCCCTATGGATTTTAGCAATCCGCAGTTACTCGCCAAGTTGTCATACAAACCCAAAGATCTAAATCAAGCAGATCCTTATAGCGAACTTCGCCGAGCAATCTTTCATAACTTCAGACCATCAAGACCAGTTGTAGCAGAGCCAGTTCAATGGCCACATATTTGGCCTTGGATTTATGGTGATGCTTTTGGCAGTTTTCCAGAAAATGGTACAGGTAATATGTTGACCATGACTGGACTACAAGAAGGCTTACTACGTCATTGGGTTGAAGGGAACTTCATTGATGATTGGACAGATCAAGAGCCAAAAGGCTTCAGCTCTTTTGACCAAGTTCCACTAAAAGATCAACCACATACGCTCGATAAGGCAGCATTGCATTATTGTCTAGCTGACACTTTCCATCCTGGATGTGAAATGACATGGCCAATGCGTCATGCCAGTATGTATAGTTCCCCTTTTAGAATCAGACGACGTTCAGATTCTGATCCTGAACCAGATTATGGTGCTACGATGACTCCGATCAAAGTTCAACAAGTAGATGGGCCACTTTATGCTCAAATACCAGGAAGTATCACTCGTTGGATGGCAATTCCTTGGCAAGGAGATACAGCATTCTGCCGTTCGGGCTACGATCCCGACTTTGATCCTTATCTACCTACATTCTGGGCTGCCCGTGTTCCCAATCAAGTGTTAACAGAACAAGATTATCAAAAGGTTATTAATCTAGATTTGCCTAGAGAAGAACGGATTGCAGCCTTTAATCAACGACGTAGTTGGTTAAGAGCCATTCAAGATGCAAATACGGCAGACGTTATGATGCGTATGGTTGCACACTTCAATGAACTTGGTATTGTTGAGGTTCGTGAAGGTATTAAAGATGATCCAGATATTCCCGAATATCTATATGTTGAAACGTTAATAGCAGGAAAATTAAAAGCTGCTGCTGAATATGCAACACATTTACTCGAAAGTAGCACTGAACCACTGACAAATCTTGATAAAGCGGGCTGGGCTAGTCATGAACAACTGCTCGCGTTTAGAGCAGTAAGAGTTCAGAAACGTTAAATGCTCAATTATGATTGTGATGTGTGCGTAGCTGGTAACGGCCCTGCTGGTATGATTGCAGCAAGACAGCTCGCTTTAGCTGGGCTGTCAGTTATGTTAATTGGTAGCCCAAATCATCAAATGCATAAATTTGGTGAAACATTAGCTGGGGCAGCAATTCGACTACTTCTGAAGTTAGGTCTTAAAGAACTGGTCGAAACACTACACAATACTTCAAATGGCGATAATTCTTTTCCCCCAAAAGTCACAGGAAATATGGCTTTTTGGGGAACTGAACAAGCATCTATAACAGATGCTATTCATGATCCTTATGGCTTAGGTCTTCGAATTGATCGTCAACAATTTGATACGCTCTTAAAACAATATATTCAACTGAAAAACATTACACATCTGAACGCGAATATCACAAATTTAACCAAACAGAATGGTCTATGGAAAATTACCTTAGACGGTAAAATGCTTATTACTTCAAAATGGATTATCGATGCGACAGGCCGCAGCGCTAAGATTCTTAAATTACTAGGTGTTCAACGGTATCGAGGAGCTCCTTTAGTAGCCCTTTATCGTACCTGTGTACCTGAGAAAAACATATCACTGAATAAAACAATAATTTCATCCAATGAAAGTGGATGGTTATATGCAGGAAAAATCTCTGAGGGAAAATGGGTATTAGGTTTTCATACTCTTCCTAAGTTTGCATTTAATCTAAGGAATCATGCATCGCATTGGGATGATGTAATTAATAAAAAAAGTGGTATTACGGTTCTTCTAGGTCAATTAGAGTTAAGCGCTGATATTTACACTCATGATGTCCGCACAACATGGTCATCCAATAGCTTTGGTGAAGGTTGGGTTGCTTGTGGTGATGCGTTATTGGCTTTTGATCCAATCGCAGGACAAGGCCTATTCAATGCAATTTATACTGTAATAAAAGCTTCTGAACATATTTTATCTGCTGAGCAAAAAATAATGCTAGAAAGCAATTATTTAAAAGAATTCCAAAAGATTATTAAAGTATATGAACACCGAAGATATTCATTATATAAAGAGGAACAACGATGGTTAGATAGTGCTTTTTGGAAAGTACATCAGTATTATCAATGACGAATGATATAAGGCTCATGCAACAATCTTTTCAGTTGTATTTTGAGCATTAGAGCCTACTTTCGCTATCAAATTCTTGTTAAACGACAATCAAACTTAAAACAATTATTTCATTAATCTAAACTTATTTTAGAGCATAGATTCTGAAAAAATTCTAAAACTTCTTAAAACCATACCGAAATGGTTCTTACCTAATTAAGGCTAAATCAGCTATTTCTAAATATTAATAATCAGAATCATAGAAATATCTTAAAGATTCCTGTTCCATTAAATGCTGATTTTCTGAATATCCATCTTCTTCAGCTTGCCGTTCATATTGCATGTATTTTTCTGATTCAAGTTTAGCCTTAGCATTTTCATCTATACGTTGTCGCTCTTTTCTTTCTCTATCGATAGCTTCCTGAGCTAGTTTCGCTCGGCGTTCAGTTTCAAGTTCAGCCATTTTTTGCATATGTTGTACAGCTTTTTGTTGATATTCTTGTTCTCGCGCTATCCGTTCAGAATTTGTTTTCCAAACAATCACGATCATTAAAAGGACTACACCACCTAAAATAATATAAAGTCTATTCATTAACTACAGATCCGAACTGTTTGTTTTTCTGATCAATTTTAAACTAATTAATAGCCATTATAATTTAACAATGAACAAAAATTCGATAATTTAAAATCAATAAACTGATGAAATCAAAATAAGAGGTCAACCTAGCGTAACCCAAAGCAAGAAGCTCGTGGATATGCTAAGTACTGCCATTAAAATTAGAATAAATATTTACTGCTGCTGAAGTGATTGATGAACTCATCAAGCTTGCAAAGACCATTCTGGAGTCTGACAAGCTTACTTACTGCCGAAATCAATCTAACTGAATACGAGTATGCCTTTTACTCTGCTGTCGCTGAAAATGACAGTGCAAGAGAACTCAGGCAAAAAGATATCCTTAGAGAGCTTGCAATGGTACTTACTGAATCCATTCGCCAAAATGTCACGATGGATTGGACAATTAAAGAAGCAGCACGTGCAAAGTTAAGAGTAATTGTGAAATGGTTGCTAAAAAATATGGCTACTCACCCGATATGGCACTATTAGCGACTGAAACGGTTATAGAACAGGCCGAACAATTAGCAAATAAACTTGCGGAAATGTCGAATCTAGAAGAGGTTTGACCATAAATTGGTCCATCGGACTTTTGAACTGATGAACCATCAAATTGACCGTTGGTCTAAACTCTTTTTCTTATTTTCGACATTGAAAAACCCTCTAAACTCATGGTTTAGAGGGTTTGATATATGGTGGGCCCACCGTGACTTGAACACGGGACCAACGGATTATGAGTCCGCTGCTCTAACCAACTGAGCTATAGGCCCTATACTTTGTAACTTATTGTATTCACTACAATTCAGCTTGAGACCAATATTAGCTAAATTCAAATTTAATTACAAGTTATTTCTTGAGTAGACCCATAGTAGACCGCAGAAATTACTGTAATATGTAGCTATATATTGTCAAGCCTAGCGGATTCTAGCCCATGTCAGCAAACCGAGTAAAGCTTACAAAGTCATTTATTGATCAACTCGAACTAAAACCTGCTATTTTTCGTGATAGTGAGTTAATTGGTTTTGCTGTACGGGTTAATACCTCATATAAAACATATATCGTTGAGAAAAAGGTTAATGGCAGGTCTACTCGGTCTACTTTGGGTATTCACGGTCAAATAACACTTGCTCAAGCAAAAGTATTGGCACAAGAAGCCCTACTTGAAATGACGAAAGGTGTAAATCTTAATGAAAAGAAAAAGGATCGTATTACGGACGCTGAGAAGCTCTATCAAGTAAAGCAGCAGCAACCTACTCTCTTTGAAGCCTACAGTGTTTATATTGATGAGCGAGAGCTAAAACAACGTACACTTGATGACTATAGCGACGTTATTAATGGCTACTTATCTGATTGGAAAGATATCAAATTAAAAGATATCAACCGCAAGATGATTCAGGATAAACATAAAGAATTATCCGAACGCAGTAAGGCTCAAGCAAATATGGTGATGCGAGTTTTTCGCGCGATTTATAATTTCTCAATAGAACATTATTTAGATGATGATGAGAATCCAATTCTTCCACCTATCAATCCTGTGCGTACGCTAACTGCAAAAAAAGCTTGGAATAAAATTAAAAGAAGAAAAACATATATTAATGAAGATAAATTACCTGACTGGATTAACGCTGTATTAAATTTTCAAGATCGTGGTCAAAAACTTGAGACTAACAAAGATTTCCTGCTCACCTTGATTTTGACTGGCTTTAGACGAGAAGAATGTGAATCACTCGCTTGGTCTGCAATTGATCTTAAATACGGCTTTATCACTTCAATAGATCCCAAAAACAATGAGCCGCATACATTACCTATGGGCGATTATTTATGGGCAATGATGAGAAAACGAAGAGCAGTTATAAATACTGAATGGGTCTTCCCTTCTGCAAAATCAGTTTCTGGCCATATTACAAATATTTCTAAAGTGCGGAATAAAATCAACGAGAGCTGCGGTATACCTTTCACTTTCCATGATCTTCGTAGAACGTTCGACTCAATTGCTGAAGGTTTAGATTATGGGAAATATACGATCAAAAAACTGCTAAATCATAAAGAAGAAGATGATCGAGACGTAACAGCTGGATATGTACAAGTCAGCGATAAAAAGCTACGGGCCGCTATGAATGAGATAGAAGAAATTGTTTTAGGTAAACATATGCAGAACCATTCTAATATATGATGGAATGGCAGTTTGGTTTGAAAGGAAAATTGTTAAATCTAAAAAGTAAATAAAACCGTTTTTGAAAAGCGGTTTTGCGGACGCGGGTTCAACTCCCGTCATCTCCATCAAAGACTAAGAATGATTATTTAATAAATGATATCGATCCATAGCGGCTAAATGCCAAGGATATGTTTCTATCCTCTTTCTTAAATCCGCCTGTTTTTCTTTTTCAATAAATGTCCATGCGACAAATCCGCCATCATTGAAATGATCATGGATTGCAGAACTCATGTGAGGATTAATTCCTCTAACTGCTGTACCAAACTGCCTCCACCACCCACTTAGCCATACCAGATGCATTGCCATCGCTCTGACGTTCATCGCATTGGGTTGGTTATCTGCACTGAACAATGCAATCAGATGATGGACGTACTCAACCGCTATAGGAATCTGATCAAGTGATATCTCATCTATACCATTTACATTAAAGCGTTGGTGTATAAGTTTGTAGGCATCGGAAAAGTTAAGGTGTTTAGTCTTTGCTACAAGCATATTTACAGCATCGTTTAAAACCACACGTTCAGTTTTATGATTCTTTGTTTTAGGTTGTACTTCCCTATCCAAAATATCTAAAACCCATTTGCGGAATTCTTTTGCTACAGTGGTCTTTGCAAACATAGCAATCAAATGACATCCACGTAATGAAAAAACTCTAACTTCTCGCTGTTGACCCTGCAACGTCATTTTGACGTTACGGGTCATTTGGTATGAGAACTCATCTAAATTACGCTCATATATTTTATTAACTGCATCATCTCTCGCATACCCTAAAGCTTGACCAAGCTCACGAGAAGTAATCCACGCCTGCTGATCACACTCTACAATATTAAAAGTTGTTTCATGGAAAGTTAGTGATAAACTAGCCATATCAATATCTCCATAGGTATTGGTAAGTGCCCCGCGATCCGCCAAGATTCTTCGGGGCATTTTTTACAAAGTAATGTCCACTGGACATATTGCAAATATATATGTCCACTTGATACCATGTCAACAGAATTTCTTAGGAATATGTCATGGGTAAACATTTAGGTGTTGCTTATAATTTGCGTTTACCGCAAGAACTAAAAGATAAAATTGCAGAGTCAGCTAAAGAGCTGAATCGCTCTATGAATGCAGATATTGTTGCGCGATTGGAAGAAAGTTTTGAGCAAAAAAGTTTTAACAAGTTAGATGAAGTTCCGCTAGAAGAACTTTTAGCTGTAGTTATGAAAAAATTGGAGAAAAATTCTTTAAGCCTTACTCGTGAAGAAATCGCGCGCGCAAAAGAATTTTCAAAAAAAAGTGGAGAAACCTAAGTTTAGTTAGTTTTTGGGGG
>NZ_BAEB01000027.1:0-236 GCF_000241225.1 Acinetobacter sp. NBRC 100985
CTGTAGAATGCACATCCATCGGCGGTGATGCAGATAAAAACTTGTTGAGAAACAAGGATTTGGCTAGATTAGTTGGATTCTTGGGTTGGTTGATAAGTTTATAAAATATCTAAATTACCTGTTGACTTTGAAGAAATTTAGAGTAATATAGCCGACCTAGCTTGATGGTGACGAACCATTGAGAAGATCATTAAGAGAATAGAAGAACAACTTGTGTGGATTTTTACTAGTTGATT
>NZ_BAEB01000026.1:0-55325 GCF_000241225.1 Acinetobacter sp. NBRC 100985
CCCTGTTTTTCATTATTTTCTTTTGCATGTTTCTTTTTTCTACAAAATCATTGTTTTCGTTGTTTTTATCATCTATTTACGTATAAAAAGCAGGCTCTAGACCTGCTTTTTATTATTTTTATTTCGATTTAGTCGGTGAAAGTCACACGTGCAATCGCTTTTTTGCCTGACTGAATGATTAAAGTTACGTTTTCTTTTACAGAGTAGCTCATATCAACCACATTCCAGTCGACTTTAACAGCGCCACGACCCACAGCGTCTTTTGCAGCGGCAGCATTCGGGTTTAAACCTGCAACTCGAAGAATAGTTGCAATAAACAACTCGCCACCAAACTCAGCACGAGAAATCGTCACTTCTGGTGTATCTTCTGGTACTTCGCCTTCTGTCACACGATTGCCTGCACTCTTATGTGCATTTTCCGCTGCTTCTGCATCATGAAAACGTTCAACCAATTCAAGCGCCAAGATACGTTTGATTTCTTGTGGGTTACGACCCGCTGCCATTTCATCAAGCAAAACTTTGATTTCATCAAGTGACTTAAAGCTGAGTAAATCAAAGTAACGTTCAATCAAGCTATCTGGCATCGATAGAATTTTTTGGTACATAGCACCTGGGGTATCAAATACACCAATATAGTTACCTAAAGATTTAGACATTTTATTTACGCCATCTAAACCTTCAAGAATCGGCACAGTAATGCACACTTGTGATTCTTGACCGTAACGACCTTGTAGGGTTCGTCCCATCAATAAATTAAAAGTTTGGTCTGTTCCACCTAACTCAACATCAGCTTCAAGCGCAATCGAGTCATAACCCTGAACCAATGGATAAAGGAATTCGTGAATTGCGATTGGTTGATGGTTGCTATAACGCTTTGTAAAGTCATCACGCTCTAACATACGTGAAACAGTTTGTTGGCTTGCCAATTGAATGAGATCAGCAGCAGATTTTTGATTAAACCATTCTGAGTTAAAACGTACTTTGGTTTTATTTGGATCTAAGATTTTAAAAACTTGTTCCTGATACGTTTTTGCGTTGGCAATCACCTGCTCTTGTGATAACGGCGGACGCGTTGCACTTTTGCCCGTTGGGTCACCGATCATCGCAGTGTAGTCACCAATCAAGAAAGTTACTTCATGACCAAGGTCTTGGAAAGTTTTTAACTTATTAATAAGTACGGTATGTCCTAAGTGTAAATCTGGAGCCGTTGGATCAAAACCTGCTTTCACACGGAGTGGGCGATTCTCTTTTAATTTCTTCAGTAAATCTTCTTCAGAAATAATCTCATGCGTGCCTCGTTGAATGAGAGCAAGCTGTTCTTCGGCGGGCAAGAAATTTGACATCACAAAACCTAAACACATCAGTTATTCAATTTGTGCGATATACTAACATTTTTTCAGCATCTTGCAGGGGAAGTTGTACATGAGCGCAATCTATATTGGTGTAATGACAGGCACGAGCATGGATGGTGTTGATTTTGTTGCAGCTTCATTTGAACCTCTGATCATTCATGCGACTTTAACACTTCCATTCGAGCCAGAGTTACGTGATGAGTTAATGGCATTAACATTACCTGATGACAATGAAATTGATCGCATGGGCAAGGCTGATGTGACCTTAGCGCAAATGATTGGTCATGGCATTAACCAACTTATTGAAAATAACAAGCTCGACCGAACTCAAATTAAAGCCATTGGTTCACATGGGCAAACCATTCGCCATCGTCCTGAACATGGTTTCACGCTACAAATCGGCGACCCAAATATTATTACTGAGATTACTCAGATTCCTGTTGTATCAGATTTTCGTCGTCGTGACATGGCGGCAGGCGGTCAAGGTGCTCCATTGGTGCCTGCTTTCCATCAAGCCTTATTCCAACATGACAGTATCCACCGTGTCATTCTCAATCTCGGTGGGATTGCGAATGTGAGTATGCTGCCTGCTAATAATCCTGAAGCCGTTTACGGCTTTGATACTGGCCCAGCTAATATTTTGATGGACGCGTGGTGCCAACGTCATACAGGTCATCCTTATGATGAAAACGGCGACTGGGCCGCGTATGGTCAACCAATTCGTTCATTGCTAGATCGTTTACAAACCCACGAATTCTTTGCAATCGAACCACCCAAAAGTACGGGTCGAGAAGACTTTAATCTTGAATGGCTTGATGATCAAATGATCGACTGGCGCAATGATCTTGATTATGACGAGATCGAAGATACACCCGAAAATGTACAAGCGACATTAATGAAACTCACCACACGTGCGATAAAAAAAGCGATTTATCGTAGTAAAGAATTGATGCCAACGGGTGAAGTTTATGTGTGTGGCGGTGGTGCTTATAACTCGCATTTGCTTGAGCAACTACGTTGGCGTTTACGTAAACATAACTGGTCAGTACAAACTACAGATGTACTCGGTTTAGCACCAACTTGGGTAGAAGCAACAGCGTTTGCGTGGTTGGCAATGCGTTTTGTAGATCAGTTAAGTGGTAATTTGCCAGCCGTAACTGGCGCTGCTGGTGGGCGTATTCTTGGAACGATTACGGCGATATAAAAGAATAAAAAAGCTTCTCAAATAGAGAAGCTTTTTTATTGCAGTATCTTTTTAGATCGAGAAAGATGAACCACAACCACAAGTTGTTGTTGCATTTGGGTTTTGTACCACAAAACGAGAACCTTCCAAGCCTTCTAAATAATCAACGACAGACCCAACTAAATATTGATAACTTAGTGAATCAACTAGCATTTTCACGTCGCCATTGATAAATTCTGCATCATCTTCGTTGACGCTTTCAGCAAAATTAAAACCATAAGAGAACCCAGAACAACCACCACCTGTTACATATACACGTAACATGAGATCGTTATTCCCTTCACTTTCGCGCAATTGGCGAACTTTTTTAGCCGCATTATCCGACAATTCAAGAGCTTGAGCGTTCATGATAGAGAGTCCTCAGAATTCAGTATGTCTTTAAAAAGAAAAGACCCGATATAAGTATAACATACTCATTATCGGGTCTGTATTTGAACTTTAAAGTGCGATTAAAGACTTTTTACAAGATTATTTGTAATTCTCTTCTTGCATACCACATTCAAAATTCTTCGGATTCTCTTTACAACGGAACTGCCATAACAGTTTCATCATGCGTTTATCATAAATTCCTTTTGCTGTCAGGCTGATACGCGCTTCTCGCATAAGTTTTTGATAACCAGGTTTATCCGAGTCAGGAATTTCCATCCAATATTTCTGAGGAATATCTGCTTTCATTTTACCCAAGATTGTAAATGCACGCGGCAATTGCGACTTCACCCACTCTCTTGATTTTTGTCCAAAACCTTCAGGAAACTTGTCATGACGAATAATTAAATTTCCTGTCACTTGTAGGATAGGATAATTTACAATCGCCCCTTTCGTACCTAAACCTTTATGCAGTTCAAGTGGCTTAAATGCTGCAGCTGGAGCACCAATAATATCAACCTGACCATTATTGAACTTAGCACCAAAATTCGTAATATCAGAGCTTACTGCCTGCGCACCTACTTGTGTTGCCATGATTTTTTGTGCTTCATCATAGTCAAGAACCGCAATTTTTTTACCTGCGGCTTTTGCAACAGTGTTGATATTACGATCATTCACCAAAAGATAAGCATCACCGACTGGAATAACACCTACTACTTCGTATTTACCATTGACCATAGCTTTGGCAAAAGTCGGACTCGCCAAGCCCTGCATAATTTTCACAGCTAACTTAAGATCGGTAATCGCACCAATCGCATCTAAAGAGCCTGTGAACTGGTTAAATTGGCGACCGCGCATCCCTGTAATACTGACACCATCACATTTACCTGCTTTGAAGTCCTCAGCAATTACAGCCTCATTTGTGCCAACACGAAGATCAATATCAGCGCCCCAGTTCTTTGCTGCAAGCTGATAATCTTTCATTAGGGCATACACGTCACCGCTCTTACCCACGAGATCAAATACACAGATTGTTTGTTTGGCCTGAGTACCTGCTGACACAGCAGCAATACCTGTTGCGAGTAATAAAGTTTTAAACCATTGCATCTTATTTTTTCCTTTGCATCTATGCTGATTGTTGTGAATATTCTTAAATTCTGAATGCCACTCAATCCTAGATATGGGTCTCAAATGAATATATGTTCCTATTCAATCGTATTTAATCTTCCTGATTAAAAACATATTTTTAAATCTTCACGATTTCATTTGCTTTTTATGTCTTTATGATTGCTATATTTATTAATAAAGACAATGACTTAAATGACAACATAACAAAAACAAAAAGCCTAGAAAAATCTAGGCTTTAAGTATACTTTTTTGCAATTCTGGATTATTCACCAGGTAAAGCACATTCAAAGTTCGCTTTGTCTACTGAACAACGTGCTTTTTTCAATACAGACATCATACCAGCATCATAAATACCACGCTTAGTGAGATCCATACGACCATCACGTAATAATTTTTGGTACTTTAAAGTGTCTTCAGCAGTTAATTTCATTTTGTATTTCGCTGGGATCTCAGCTTCATAACGTTTGATCATCGAGAAAGCTTTTGGAAGTTGCTTCACAAAGTAGTCACGAGATTTTTGACCAAAACCTGCTGGGAATTTTTCTGGACGAATTACAAGATCCGCAGTCACTTGAAGTACAGGGAAGTTGAACATCGCACCATTTGTACCCAAACCTTTGCTTAACTCTAATGGTTTGTACGCATAAGCTGGAGCACCAACCATATCTACTTGACCATTGTTGAATTTAGCAGCAAAGTTTGAAATATCAGAAAGAACAGCTTGAGCACCTACGCGTTGCACCATAATTTTTTGTGCATCGTCATAGCCCAATACTGCAAATTTTTTACCAGCAGCTTTTTCAATTGAGTTGATGTTTTTATCACGTACAAAAATATAAGCAGCACCTAATGGTGTGATACCCGCAACTTCGTATTTGTTACCACCAAGGTTGGTCGTCATTTTTGCAGCATTACGAGCATCTAGCACAAATGTAATTGCACGTTGTGCGATTTCATTGCTTGGCGCACCACCTAAAGAGTCGATAGAACCCGCAAATTTATTGTATGGACGAGCACGCATTGCTGTCATCGCTACAGCAGCACATTTACCCGCTTTAAAGTTATTGTCTGCAACCTGTTCATCTGTCAGTGCAACAAGGTTAACATCTGCGCCCCAGCCTTTTGCCGCTAGAGCCCAGTCTTGCATCATTTTGTATGATTCACCTGACTTCCCTAATAAGTCAAATACACACACGTCTACAGCTGCTTGAGTTGAAGCAGATACACCTAAGATTGAAGTTGCTGCGATAGCAAGTGCCATTTTTTTCATATTTTTCATCCTTTCACAAACTTTATGTTTGTCTCCTTGTACGAAGCAAATATTAATCATGTTTTATGAAAAAAAATAGAGCTTGTACTCTATTTTTCTTTTAACTTTGTTTAATTTTTGTCCCACTTGATGAATTAAACTTCTTTTTATAAACATATTTGTTATAAAAATTTTTCTTTTAGTTATGACCTTATATGCCATAACTAAAAGGATACTTTTATTCTCCGCTTAACGAACATTCAAAGTTAGTTCGCTCGACTGTACAACGGGCACGTTTAAGTACGTTCATCATCGTAGAGTCATATACTCCTTGCTTGGTTAAATTCATACGACCATCACGCAACATCTTTTGGTAGCGCTCACGATCTTCATTAGACAGGGTAATCCTCTTGGCATTCATCCCTGCTTCAAGGCGCTGTACCATCGAGAAATTACTTGGTAATTTTTTAATAAACCACTGTCGTGACTGCGTACCAAAATTAGCAGGGAATTTACTTGGACGAATAATCAGATCACCTGTGATATTCACCACAGGGAAATCAAACAATGCACCATTTGCTAAACCTTTGCTGATCTCTAAAGGTTTATATGCATATGCAGGCGCAGCAATCACATCTACTTTTCCGCTGTTAAACTTTTTCACAAAGTCAGAAATATCAGAAGGAACCGCAACTAAGTCAATGCTTTCAACAATCGCTTTTTGCGCCTGATCATAATGTAAGTAGGCAAACTTTTTGCCTTTGGCTTTTTCGATCGTATCAATGTTTTTATCACGCACAAAGATATACGCTAGACCGACCTGAATAATCCCTGCAACCTCAAATTTATCACCATTTACAGTTGCTGTAAGACGATGTCTATTTCGCTTATCAAGTACATAGCTAATTGCTTTTTGTGCAATCGCATTACTGGTCACTGCACCTACAGCATCAACAGACCCTGCAAATTTATTATATTTACGAGCACGCATTGAGGTCATATAGACACCATCACATTTACCCGCATCAAAATCTTTTTCTGCCTTTTCCTCATCTTGATAAGGAATTAACTCGATATCACCCTGCCAAGTTTGTGCAGAGAGTTTCCATTCTTCAATCAGTTTATAAGACTCCCCAGCCTTACCCAATAAATCGAATACGCAAATTTCTTGTTTTGCCTGTACAGGAGTAGCCACGACAAATAGAGTTGCAGCACTCAATGCCCAAAGTCCTTTTTTCATCTTGTTTTCCCTTATTTGCTGTTTTTGCATATTTTTCCATCAGCTAGAAATCAATATAGTCAGGTTTTGATTAAAAGCCCAGCATTTTTCTCTACATACGTCGAGTTTTTTTTATTTTTGATAATACTCATCACATTTTTACAAATAACGAAATGAGCTCACTTTATACGTAATCATTTCAAGGAAATGATTACGTATTCTTAAAAGAGATTTACTCTCCGCCTAATGAGCATTCAAAACTGGTTCTTTCGACCGTACAACGAGCTCTTTTCAAAACACTCATCATGATCGGATCGTAGACCCCTTGTTTGGTGAGGCTGATTCGACCATCCCTTAGTATTTGCTGATAACGAACCTCATCCTCTTTAGGAAGCTTCAGTTTATATTTTGCAGGGATTTCATTTTCTAGGCGCTTCACCATCGCAAAGCTTTTCGGAAGTTGCGTTACAAACCACTCCCTTGAACGTATACCAAAGTTAGTTGGGAATTTTTCAGGGCGAATAATCAAATCTCCCGTGATATTTACAACAGGAAATGAAAACATTGCGCCACCTGAAGCAATCCCTCTTTCAATTTCTAAAGGTTTGTACGCATAAGCTGGTGCGGCAATCACATCAACTTGGTTACTATTAAATTTTTTCACAAAATCTGAAATTTCAGATGGAACTGAAACCATTTCGAGACTATCTACAATCACCTTTTGCGCCACGTCATAATGCAAATAGGCGAATTTTTTCCCTTTGGCTTTTTCAATGGTATTTAGATTTCTATCATGTACAAACACATAGGCCAAACCAAACTGCAAAATACCAGCCACTTCATATTTCTGATTATCCACAGTTGCTAATAAACGGCGCTTATTTCGCTTATCCAGCGCAAAACTAATCGCTTTTTGCGCAACATGATTACTGGTCACGCCACCAATTGCATCAATCGAACCTGCAAAGCGATTATATTTACGTGCCCGCATAGAGGTCATATAAACTGCATCACATCGGCCTGCATCAAAATCATTTTGCGCTTTGGCTTCATCTTGATATGGAATCAAACGAATATCAGCTTGCCAGCTTTTAGCCATCACAGCCCATTCTTCAGTGACCTTAAAGGTATCTCCTGCTTTGCCAAGTAAATCAAATACACATACTGTTTGCTTTGCCTGTACTTGATTCATCAACCCCATTGATGCCAAAACAGATAAAACAAATAACCCCTTTTTCATTTCGTTACCCTATAAAAATAAAATGATCAAACACACAAAAAATTAAAATTATTCGCCCCCAAGGCTGCACTCAAAATTAGTTCGCTCAACAGTACAACGTGCTCGCTTTAAGACACTCATCATCGTTGCATCATAAATTCCACGCTTGATAAGTCCCATGCGTGCTTCACGTAAAATTTGCTGATAACGGGTTTTATCTTCATTGCTGAGATTTATTTTGTATTTGGCAGGTAAGTCTGCTTCTATTCTTTGAATCACTGCGAAATTACTTTTGAGACGACTCAAAAACCAAGCTCTTGAGTTTTCGCCAAAATTACTGGAGAACTTGTCTGGACGAATGATGAGATCCATCGTCATATTCACTGCGGGAAAGGTAATGATAGCACCGTCATTACCCAAACCTTTATCAAGCTCTAACGGTTTATAGGCATAAGCTGGTGCTGCCATGATATCGGCCTGACCATTGTTAAATTTTTTGGCGATGTCAGAAATATCAGATAGCACCGCTTGACCACCTAGGCTTTTTACAACGATCTTCTGTGCTTCGTCATAACCTAAAACCGCAAACTTTTTACCTTTAATTTGCTCAATAGTATTTAACTTTTTATCTTTTACATAAATATAAGCTAAACCAATTTGTGAAATACCTGCGACTTCAAAGCTTTGATTGCCAATTTTGCTCGATAAGCGATGACGATTTCTTTTATCCAAAGCAAAACTAATGGCTTTCTGTGCAATCGCATAACTAGAAACAGCGCCAATCGCATCAACAGACCCTGCAAATTTATTGTAACTTCGCGCGCGCATTGAGGTCATATACACGCCATCGCATTTGCCTTGTTCAAAATCCTTTTCAGCCTGCGCTTCGTTCTGGTAACTCACCAAATCAATTTCAGTACGCCAAGTTTTAGCCATTAGCGCCCATTCTTCCATGACTTGATAGGCTTCACCTGATTTCCCCAGAAGATCAAAAACACAAACCCTTGCAGCATTTGTCTGTGTACTCATTCCCCAAAAAAATACTGCCCCCAGTGCAAAAAATCCCTTATTCATCCTTAAACCCTGTTGCTCTACTTGTAGTCTTGTTACTTATTTTTTCATATAAACTAAATAATAATCTGATTTACACGACAAAAATAGAGTTTTTACTCTATTTTAATTCTTTCCATAAAACTTAGTTTTAGAATTGTCACACTCGATAAAAAGTTGCATTCGCAGCTGATCATCTTAAAATGCGGCTATCTATTCGCTATTTTGCACACTCATGATCCAATTAGACCAAGTCTCATTACGCCGTGGCGGCCGTGTTCTTTTTCAAAAAGCATCTATGCAGCTTCATCCAGGCTGGAAAATTGGTTTAACGGGTGTAAATGGGGCAGGAAAATCGACGTTATTTGCAGCCCTGCTCGGCGATCTTGTTGCAGATGAGGGAAATCTCACTCGCCCATCGGTGTGGACGGTGGCACATATGGCGCAAGAAATTAAAGCGTTAGAAATGCCTGCATTGGACTTTGTGCTTTCTGGTGACGAGGAATACTGGAGCATTCAAGAACAACTTGCCAATCCAGATCAGTTGAGTAACGATGATTTAGCAAAATTACATGGTCGTTTTGATGAAATTCATGGTTATGCTGCGCCAGCCAAAGCGGCACAGCTAATGGCAGGTTTAGGCTTTTTGGATCATCAATTACGGTTAAATGTTGCGAGTTTTTCTGGTGGTTGGCGTATGCGTTTGAACTTGGCGCGTACATTGATGAGTCGTTCAGATTTATTACTTCTCGATGAACCGACCAACCACTTGGATTTGGATGCGATCCTGTGGTTAGAAGATTGGTTAAAAGCCTATGAAGGCACATTGGTTTTAATTTCACATGATCGTGATTTCTTAGATGCAATTACCGATCATATCTTACATATCGAAAATCAAGAATTGACGCTGTACACAGGCAATTATTCAACTTTTGAAACGACACGAAGTGAACGTTTAGCACAACAACAACAGGCTTTTGAAAAGCAGCAAGAGACGCGTGCTCATCTACAAAAATTTATTGATCGTTTTAAAGCAAAGGCAACTAAAGCTCGTCAAGCACAAAGTCGTATCAAACAACTTGAACGTATGCAGCAACTCGCACCTGCACATATTGATACACCCTTTACCTTTAGTTTCCGTGAACCAACAAAAATGAGTTCGCCATTGCTCAGTCTTGATGGAGCAACAATTGGTTACGGCGATAAAATAATTGCTGAGAAAATCCGCCTGCAAATTACGCCTAACTCACGTATTGGTTTGCTTGGGATGAATGGTGCAGGTAAGTCAACACTCATTAAAACCTTGGTTGGTGATTTACCACTGCTATCAGGTGAACGAAAAGCATCTGAATTGCTCAATATTGGTTACTTTGCTCAGCATCAAATGGATGCCTTAGATGCTAATGCAAGTCCAATGTTACAGCTTGCTCGCATTGCGGACAAACAGATCAGTGAAGCATCACTGCGCGCTTTTCTAGGTGGTTTTGGTTTTAGTGGCGAGCGTATGGATACGCCATGTGAAAGTTTCTCTGGTGGCGAACGTGCTCGTCTAGCATTAGCACTGATCGTATGGCAACGTCCAAACGTGCTGATTCTGGATGAACCAACCAACCATTTAGACTTAGATATGCGCCACGCACTCAGCATGGCCTTACAAGATTTTGAAGGTGCTGTGGTCCTTGTTTCACATGAACGCCAGTTAATCGCCAGTGTTTGTGACGATTTACTGTTAGTCCATGCAGGAAAATGTACTGAGTTTGAAGGTGATCTTCAAGACTATGCGAAGTGGTTACGTGAAGCGCGACAGCAACAGATCAACGCTCAAAACGCTTTGCAACAACAAGCTTCGACTACGCAAGCACCAGTTGTCAAAATCGATAAAGAAGCTCAGCGTAAAGAAGCTGCACGTCGTAGAGAAATGACGCGACCTATTCGAAAAAACATCGAAAAAGTTGAAGCTCAAATAGAAAAAGTACAACCTCGTTTAGCGGATATTGAACACACATTAGCCGATACAGCACTTTATGAAGCAAATCGTAAAGATGACCTCATTAAGCTCATGAATGAGCAAACTGAGCTTAAAGCGAAATTAGAGCAGCAAGAAGAACAACTATTAGAGCTAATGATGGAACTAGAAGAATTAGAAAGCTCTTTCGAAGGTTAATATGATCTCACCTCATCATGTCATGCGAACATGATGGGGTTTTTCATCATCTATGAAACAGCTGATGTTTAAGATACTAAAAAGTACATTGAATACTTATAAAGTTGTCATGAATTTAGCGACAAACTCAGTTAAGGTAGAAACGATAATTTTCTCGGAAAATTGAGCTTTGGTTTCAGGCTCGATATACTCAGCTCCCATTATTGTAAAGTTATAACTTTCGAGCAAATCCTGAGGGTTAAATTTATTTAATATTTTGGTACTTCAATTTGGTGAGTACTCTATTTTTGGAATCATACAAACTGAATGAATTCTTTAGATTTTATTTTTAATTTTGAACATATCCTCCCTGTCTTGGTTCAAGAATATGGTTTATGGATCTATGCAATTCTTTTTCTCATTATTTTCTCTGAAACAGCTTTTGTATTTATGTTCTTTTTACCGGGTGATAGTCTTTTACTCACCGTTGGTGCATTGTGCGCTGTAATTGAAATTATGCATCTTGGCTATATGATTAGCTTACTATTTGTAGCCGCAGCTTTAGGCTATATGGTGAATTATCATATTGGTCGTCATTTTGGTGATCGCATCTTCAATATGGATTCACGTTTTATCAAACAAAAGTATCTTCAAAAAACCAATAAATTCTTTTTAACACATGGCGGGAAAACAATCCTTCTTGCTCGCTTTATCCCCTTTGCTCGCTCCTTTGCTCCTTTGGCAGCAGGCTCTAGCAATATGAATTACACACGATTTGTCCTTTACAATATTTTAGGCGCTTTTCTGTGGATTAGCGTTTTAGTGGGTGCGGGTTACTTGTTTGGACATGCTCTGATTCAAGTCAGTGATTTTGTTGATCCATAAGTTCCACGTGAAACATCTACATTCGATAAAAAAAAGAGCTTAAAATCATTTAGATCTTAAGCTCTTTTTTATAGATCAAATTCAGCAACGTTTTTTCTGCTTCAATGCATACTCAAATTACTTGAAATGTTGATGATATTCATTGCGAAGCTTGACCAACTTCAAAGCCTCAACTTTAGCATCTTCCAACTGCCCTTTTGCTACCAGTGCAGTCACTGCATCAATTTCAGCAATTAGTTGATCTAAACCACCTTGATAGCTTTTAACCTGATCATTTTCAGGCGCTAAACCTTCCAATTGATGCGGTAAAGATGCTTTGGAAGAAACTGCTGCTTTGCGCATTAAAGCAAGCTGCTTATTCGCCTCAGCCAAGTCATCTGTTTGAGCAAAGACAGTCATAGTTTTGGCTAAAACATGCATATCTTTCTCAAGTTGATGTGCAGAAACAGCTTGGCTCAGAAATAATGAACCTGAGACCAAAGCACACATCAATATACGTTTGTTCATGCATTCATCCTTAAACTAAAACAAATCGATTAAGCATCAATATCAGCATTGAGCGCATTTTCTTCAATGAAGGCACGACGTGGTTCTACATCATCACCCATTAAGCATGAGAACATACGATCTGCTTCAATCGCATCATCAATAGTCACTTGAAGCATATTACGGTTCTCTGGGTCCATTGTGGTTTCCCAAAGCTGCTCCGCGTTCATCTCACCCAAACCTTTATAGCGTTGGATCATCATGCCACGACGTGAGTCTTGCAAAATATGCTGCCAAACTTGATGGAAGTTACCGACTTGAATACGGCGCTCACCTTTCTGTAAATAAGCACCTTCTTCAATTAACTTGAACCAGCTCTTCGAGTTTTTCAACAACCGTGCGTATTCAGCAGAATTTAATAGACCAGCATCTAGTAAATACGAGTGCGGTAAGTTATGCACATACACAGTAACGCGTGGCCAGTAATGCGCTGATTTCTCACCTTGCGCATTTTCACGTTCAAATGCTTCTAAAGTGATTTCAGGACGCAAACTTGGTTGTAATTTTTCAATCGCAGCACGTAATTGCTCAGCCCAAGTTTCAACATATTCACGATCATCATTGTGATCTGCTTTAAATGCCTCTAACTCAAGTAAGCCATCAAGCAAGCTTGCCGGATAACGCTGAGTTAAGCGCTGTAAGCTCTTTTGCGAAACCTGATAATCGGCAATCACACTCGCAAGTGCTTCACCTGTAATCGCAGGTGCATCAGCACTAATATGCAATGAAAGTTCATCAATCGCGTTTGAAATCAGGAATGTTTCCAACGCCTCATTATCTTTGATGTACTGCTCATGCTTGCCTTTCTTCAACTTGTACAAAGGTGGTTGCGCGATATAAATATAACCACGTTCAACCAGCTCAGGCATTTGACGGAAGAAGAAGGTCAATAGCAAGGTACGAATATGTGAACCATCCACGTCCGCATCGGTCATGATAATGATTTTGTGATAACGTAATTTGTCTGGGTTGTATTCTTCACGTCCGATACCACAACCCAAAGCAGTAATTAAAGTACCCACTTCCTGACTGGAAATCATCTTGTCAAAGCGTGCACGTTCAACGTTCAAAATCTTACCTTTCAACGGTAAAATGGCCTGCATTTTACGGTTACGACCTTGTTTCGCACTACCGCCCGCAGAGTCACCCTCGACCAGATACAGTTCAGACAATGCTGGATCTTTTTCCTGACAGTCGGCCAATTTCCCTGGTAAACCTGCAATATCTAATGCACTCTTACGACGAGTCATTTCACGCGCTTTACGAGCAGCATCGCGAGCGCGTGCTGCATCAATAATTTTGCCTGCAATCGACTTAGCAGCCTGTGGGTTTTCAAGCAAATAAGCTGAAAACTCTTTGTTCATTGCCTGTTCAACAGCAGGTTTCACTTCACTCGACACCAATTTTTCTTTGGTTTGCGAAGAGAATTTTGGATCTGGCACTTTGACTGAAATAATTGCAGTTAAACCTTCACGCGCATCATCACCCGTGACTGCCACTTTTTCTTTTTTCAGTAAGCTTTCATTTTCCATGTAGCTGTTTAAGCCACGGGTCAATGCAGCACGGAAACCTGCAAGGTGTGTACCACCATCTTTTTGTGGAATATTATTGGTAAAGCAACGGACATTCTCTTGATAGCTATCATTCCACTGTAATGCGACTTCGACACCAATGCCGTTGTCTGCATCTGTAGTGAAGTGGAAGATGTCATTCAGATGGGTTTTACCTTCGTTAATATATTTAACGAACTCAGATAAACCACCTTCATAATCATAGATATGTTCGAGGTTCACGCGTTCATCACGCAGTACGATACGTACACCAGCATTCAAGAAAGAAAGTTCTCTTAAACGACGAGCCAAGATATCAACACTGAAAATCGTTTGGCTAAAGGTCAATTCACTCGGCCAGAAACGAACGGTTGTTCCCGATGTATCAGTTTCACCCACAACTTTTAAAGGATATTGTGGATCACCATGCGCGTATTCTTGCTCATGGATTTGCCCAGCACGATGAATCGTCAAATGCAATTTTTTAGAGAGCGCATTTACAACAGAAACACCTACCCCGTGTAAACCACCCGATACTTTATAGCTGTTGTCATCGAACTTACCACCCGCATGCAGAATGGTCAAAATCACCTCTGCTGCAGATACCCCCTCTTCAGGGTGAATGTCAGTTGGAATCCCACGGCCATTATCTGACACACTGACAGATTCATCTTCATGAATCGTCACAAGGATCTCATCACAGTGTCCAGCTAAAGCTTCATCGATGGCATTATCTACCACCTCAAACACCATATGGTGCAAACCTGTTCCGTCATCGGTGTCACCGATATACATCCCAGGGCGTTTACGAACCGCGTCTAATCCACGTAATACTTTAATACTAGAGGAATCATAAGCCTTTTCATTTGTTTGTTCTGTTTGAGAGACTGATTGAGACTCTGAACTCATGGTTACTCCCTAGTAAATATCTAATCTATCCAAAGATGAGGAAATAAAATTATGGCGCAGCAAGACTGACTTGACCGTGAACAACATGGAACAATTGAAAAGAAATCGACAAATCATGTAAGTGTTTTAATACCGACGCATGGTCTAAGGTTGTCATAAAAACCTGACTTCCTAACTGACTCAGTCGCTCAATTAAACGTTGCTGTGCAGCTAAATCTAACTCTGCTGTCAGATCATCTAATAATACCACAGTTTCCTTATTACTCGCATGCAGCATTGCAATTTGTGACAGTTTTAATGCCATGATTAACAACTTTTTTTGCCCCCGAGATAACACATCATCAGCGTTACCAAAAGGGGTTTTTAAACGCAGATCTGCCCGATGTGGACCATACTCGGTATAACGTCGATCTAGATCTTTTTGATGCTGTTGAATGAGATCTTGGAGTAATCCTTGCTCAGTGTGAAATCCAGCACTGTACTCCAACTCAATTTCAAGATTTGGCAATAACTGTTGTAAATCTTCTTGGAAAAACTGATTCCATTGTTCCACAATTCCCACACGCTGTGAGTGCAAAATTTCGCCATAGTCACTAAGCATTTTATTCCACGGCTCTAAATCAACCAGACTTAAATTACGCCGTGTTTTGAGTAAACTATTTCGTTGCTTTAATGCACGTGAATAATATTGCCATGCAAAATAAAATTCAGGTTCCACGTGGAACATCAACCAATCTAGTAACTGCCGTCTTGGTTTTGCACCATGATCGATAATATCGGTACTTTGCGGATCAATATGCTGAAGAGGCAGTAACTTTGCGAGCTGCCCTTGTGTCGCAATCGTATCGCCATTGACTTTGATGAGCTGCTCACCAGACACAAGCTTCTGCATTCCGATTCGTTCATTCGCTGATTGCGCAAAAACAATGGCATCTGCAGCATCGTATTGGATGTAATGTTTGGGAATATGGGTGCGAAACGATCGACCTGTCGCCAATAAATGAATTGACTCTAAAATAGAGGTCTTTCCAGAACCATTTGCACCATAAAAAATATTAAACGGTTGCAACTCATTGAGTGCAACCGCTTTTAGATTCCGTACACGTTCGATATTTAAACGCGTGATTTGCATGATTTAGACTCGAATCATCAATACAAATTAAACTCGCATTGGCATCACAACATAAGTTTGATCTGGATGTGCAGGATCCTGAACCAACACAGATTGATTGGCTTCAGTCATGCTCATTTTCACATCATCACCATCTAAAACGCTTAAAACATCAAGGATATACTGTGCATTAAATGACATTTCTAATGGCGCATCTTGATATTGGATCGCTAAATCTTCAACCGCTTCGTCTTGCTCAGGGTTATTCGCTCGGAGTTGCAACGAATCTTGATTAAAGTTTAAGAAAACACCACGTAATTTTTCATTACTTAGAATTGCAACACGTTGCAATGATTGCTTAAATACATCATGCGCGATAAACACATGCTTATCCCCGCCTTTAGGAATGACACGGCGATAATCTGGGAATTTACCATCGATCAATTTAGTCGTGAAACGCACAACAATATCACCCTGTTCTTTATCACGGCTTGGAGTATTAATCGTGACATTCAACAATTCACGACCAATTAATAAAGTGAGTTGTTCGTCTTCAATACTGAGCAAACGCTGTAATTCACCCACCGCTTTACGGGGAACAATCGCTTGAATCGGAGCTGATGCAGTTGATGAAGCCAACACTTCACACAAAGCTAAACGATGACCATCTGTCGTCACTGTACGCAATTGATTTTGATCAATTTCTAACAATGTACCAGTCAAATAAAAACGTACATCCTGAACCGCCATTGCAAACGCTGTTTTTTCAAATAAACGTTTTAATTCACGCTGAGTGACTTGAACTTGTGTACCCTGACTGTTTTCAGTGGTGAGTAATGGATAATCTTCTGCAGGCAATGTACCTAAAACAAAACGGCTATTCCCTGACTTTAAAATACAACGCTGATCTTCTGTGATTTGCAAATCGATCAAGGCAGCAGTAGGCAGAGATTTACAAATTTCAACCAACTTACGTGCAGGTACAGTCGTTTCACCCGCTTCTAAGCAAGCACCTTCTGCTAAGGTAGTACTTGCAACCAATTCAACTTCCAAGTCAGAACCAGTAATGGTCAAAGCTTGTTGCGTAGTTTGAATTTTTACGTTTGAAAGAATGTTCAAAGTATGACGGCGTTCAACAGCCCCCACCACATGTGATAGAACATTGAGTAAACTTTCTTTAGCGATTTTCAAACGCACGATTTTTTCCTCTTACAACGGAAGCTGAATATGAATGTTAGCAGTGTACTATGCTGCACTTAAAAGCAGTTTGCAACTCTGAAAAATAGATTAACTTTGTAACAAGCGAAGTAAATTTTTATAGTCTTCATTAAAAATAGGATCTTCTTCCCGCAAGCTCACTACTTTTTCACAGGCATGCATCACCGTACTGTGATCACGTCCACCAAATGCCATACCAATTTCAGGGAAACTATCCCCTGTTAATTCTCGAGCCAAACCCATCGCCAACTGACGTGGACGTGCATAAATACGAGTTCGTTTAGGCCCTGTTAACTCTTTCAGCGGAATACGGAAATATTCGCTGACCACACGCTGGATATTTTCAACACTAATCGTTCGTGCACGAATCGCCAGAACATCTTTTAAAGATTCACGCACCACATCCAGATCAATCGCAGTACCTTTAAAACGTGAAATCGCGACCACTTTATTTAAAGCACCTTCAAGTTCACGAACGTTCGCAACCACTTGTTGAGCAATAAATAATGCACAATTTCGAGGTAAATCCACGCCACTATTTTCTGCTTTCTTTAATAAAATTTCGATACG
The DNA here is from genome assembly GCF_000241225.1 of Acinetobacter sp. NBRC 100985. Taxonomy (NCBI): domain Bacteria; kingdom Pseudomonadati; phylum Pseudomonadota; class Gammaproteobacteria; order Moraxellales; family Moraxellaceae; genus Acinetobacter; species Acinetobacter sp. NBRC 100985. The sequence continues at coordinate 17,759 of NZ_BAEB01000026.1, forward strand.
AGTTTCAATATCTGGTGGCTCAACACCAACTGATAACCCCCAAGAGAATCGAGAAACTAGACGCGGATCAAGTTCGGTGAGTTCTTTTGGATAACGGTCTGATGTCAAGATAATTTGCTTAGATTCATCAAGTAAAGCATTGAAAGTATAGAAAAACTCAACGAGACTCGCTTCTTTTCCTGCGAGTAAATGAATATCATCCACCAATAATAAATCTAATGAACGGCAATTTTTCTTAAATTCTTCAACCTTGCCTTTTTGCAATGAGCTCACAAAATCTTGAACAAAACTTTCTGAAGTCATGTACATCACACGCGCATTTGGTTTTGCCTGTAATAAAGCATTACCAACGGCTTGCATTAAGTGCGTTTTACCAAGACCTGTAGGACCGTATAAAAATAAAGGGTTATGCTGAGATGCTCCCAGTTGCGTCAACACCTTGCGACAAGTTTCCGCAGCCATTTGGTTGGAACGACCTTCGACAAACAAAGAAAAAGTAAACAATGGGTTTAACTGTCTTTTCTTTGGAATTTTGCTGACGTTTTGACTTGGTTGGACTAAATCAGGTTCTTTTTTGGCTTTAGTTTGTATTGATGGTGGCGGTGTTGAACTTAGAGCGGCAGTTGTAGTCGCAGGTTGCTCATTAGACGACAAAATCGTTCCTGGGCGAGAATCCACCAAAATTTCGACTTGACGAACGCGACCTTCAGAAAGTTGTTCAGCAAGAATAGAAATTAACTCTAAATGATTGTCTTGAATATAGCGGGTCCAATAAGGGTTAGGTGCATATAAACGCATCACACCATCAACCTCTTCAGCAACCAAAGGACGAATCCACATTGCAAAGACGTTATCAGAGAGCTCTTGTCGCAAGCGAGTTAAGCAGTCTGTCCAAAGCATGTGCATCCCCTATCTATCCATTTTTTAAATTCAAAAAATAAAAACCACGCACCCTCATCTTTCAAAGGGGTCGCCATTCTAACCAAGTTATCCACATCTGTCAGGCAAATTTATAGAACTTTCGCTGAAAAATAAAACATTCGTTAATAAATTTAAATTTAAAAGCACATGTGCATAACTTTTTGCAGAAGCTGTGGATAGTTTTGCACTTCAAGTTATCCACAATCCATAAAGGCAATAAAAACACCATTATCCACAAGCTAAACGCATGTTTGTTTTTAAAAAAAGTTAACTTTCCACAGAATAAATCCACACTAATAAGAATAAATTTAAATTTTAAAATTTGAATTTACTTATAAGGATGATTCGAATTGTGGATAACTGAGCATATCGAAATTTAAATTCAAAATCCAAGAAATAAATTTAAACTGAGAGGTATGTTGTTGATAACAATGTTTATAGGCTGTGAATATAAATGAATTGCGATATAATTTAAATAGATAGCTTGTGTATATTTTTTGTTGCTACTTAAATTATAGAAAATGAGAGAGTTGTAGTTGGTTCAAAACAGCACAAACAAAATGTAAAGTTTTTGATTTTTCATTGACAGCGTAAACATTGCACAATAAAATCGCGGACCTTTATAGAAAGATCATTTTGGGAGTTTCGATATGAAACGTACTTTCCAACCATCTGAATTAAAGCGTAAACGCGTTCATGGTTTCCGTGCTCGTATGGCAACTAAAGCTGGTCGTCAAGTTTTAGCTCGTCGTCGTGCGAAAGGTCGTCATAGCTTAACTGTTTAATTACTGTTAAGTAGACCAGACTTGGGTGATGACACTTTACAGTTTTGGCACTGAATCTCGTATTCGTTGTGCTGCAGATTATAAAAGCGTATTTGATGGTGCGCTTTTTAAAGTGCATCAACCCCATTTCCTATTTTTAGCAAAATTAACCGAGCAGCCTAAAAGCCGTTTGGGTATTGTCGTTGCTAAAAAAAAGGTACGTCGTGCACATGAGCGAAATCGAATAAAACGTCTTGCTCGAGAGAGCTTTCGTTTACATCAAGCGCAATTTAATGCTGATATCGATATTGTAGTGATGCCTAAAGTTGGTATAGAAGCAATCGCAAATAAAGAATTACATCAACAATTAGATTTTGCTTGGCAAAAATTACAACGTTTAGCAAAGAAGCATTCTAAAGTCGTTGTGGCACCCCTCCAAAATTAGAGAATCTCTAATGGTACGTTTACTGCATTGGTTGATCAGATGTTACCAAATCGCAATTAGTCCATTATTGGGTCCTCGTTGTCGCTATATTCCCACTTGCTCACAATATGCAATTGAAGCATTGCAAACACATGGTGCAGTAAAAGGTGTATGGCTATCAACGAAACGCGTCTGTCGTTGTCATCCTTGGGGCGGTTCTGGATATGATCCTGTGCCACCAAAAGCACTTCGTTTTATTTCGTTTCATCAAATAGATTCTCAAAAGCATCACGTTGCTGTACCCTTTCGTGATCGTTTATTCAAGCAAAATCTCTTTAATCATTTGGGATAATAGATATGCAACAATGGGCCAGATTTGCAATTCTTGGAGCCATGTTTGTTACCGCATATTTGCTAATTTTGGCTTGGCAAAAAGATTATGGTCATGCGCAAACAACACCGCAACAACCTGCGGCAGTTGTGACTGCACATGATGTATCTGCAGATTTGCCAAATACACAAAATGCAACAGCGGCTTCAGACTTGCCACAAGCAAATGTGACTACATCGCAAGCCACAGAAACACCTTCTGTGACTCAGCAATTGATTTCGGTAAAAACCGATCTTTACCATCTTTGGATCAATCCGAAAGGTGGTGATATTGTCCGTATTGAATTGTTAAGCCATGACGAAAGTAAAGACAGCGAAAAACCATTCGTTATGCTTGAAAGTGATGCGAAACGTACTTACGTTGCTCAATCAGGTTTAATTGGCTTAAATGGACCAGATAGCAGCCGTAATGGTCGTCCAATGTATGATGTGGAAAAAACATCTTATACCTTGGCTGATGCAAAAAGTGTTGCTGCTCAAGATGGGAAAACCAGTCAAGTTTTAACCGTTCCATTGGTTTTTAAAACACCTGAAGGCGTTGAAGTCATCAAGACGTTTACGTTTACGCAAGGTGATTATCCAATTACGGTCAAACATCAGGTGATTAACCGTAGCCAGCAAAACTGGCAAGGTCAAATGTTTGGTCAGTTGAAACGTGATAATTCGGATGACCCTGGCAAGTCTTCGCAAGGTATTTTCACTTTAGGTACTTACCTAGGTGGGGCATGGGGGACACCTGAAGAACATTATAACAAGTTGAAATTTGCGAATTTTAACGATGAAAAGTTGAATGTTGAAGCCAAAGGTGGCTGGGTTGCGATGGTTCAGCACTATTTCGTCAGTGCGTGGATTCCTGGTGATTTAAAACTTACTCAAGCGAATGGTCAGCCTTATACTGCGAAACTAGAGTCACGTCAGTCTGCTGATGGCATGAATATCATGGGCTTTACTTCTCCAGTGATTAATGTACCTGCGGGTACATCAATGGAAGTGGATGCGAAACTTTATTCTGGTCCAAAAATTCAATCTGAGCTTAAAGATTTAGCCGCAGGTTTAAACCAAACTGTAGATTATGGTTGGTTATGGCCAATTGCAAAACTCTTATTCTTGGGCTTGCAATTCTTCCATAACATCATTGGTAACTGGGGTTGGTCAATTATCTTCTTGACGATCTTGGTGAAAGCGATTTTATGGCCACTTTCTTCGAAAAGTTATCGTTCGATGGCAAAAATGCGTGTGATTGCACCTGAAATGCAGCGCATGAAAGAAGAATTTGGTGAGGACCGCATGCGCTTCTCTCAAGAAATGATGGCGTTATATAAGCGCGAGCAAGTAAATCCACTGTCTGGATGCTTACCGTTATTATTACAAATGCCAATCTTCTTAGCGTTGTACTGGGTATTGATGGAATCTGTAGAACTCCGTCATGCACCTTGGTTAGGCTGGATTCAGGATTTATCTGCGATGGATCCATGGTTTATCTTGCCGTTGATCATGGGTGTGACCATGTTTGTGCAGCAAATGTTAAACCCGCAACCGACTGATCCAATGCAGGCAAAAGTATTCCGTATCATGCCAATCATGTTTACGGTATTCATGTTGTTCTTCCCTGCTGGTTTAGTGCTTTACTGGATCGTCAACAACAGTATTACCATTTTGCAACAATGGTTTATTAACAAAGGTGTCGAAAAAGACCGTCTCAACAAGGTTGAGTCAGCGTCTTAATCTCGAACTTTTACTGAATAAATCCGCTTAAGATGGTAATCTTAGGCGGATTTTTCTTTGTCTGTATTAAGGGTGCTTGATTACATCATCCTTGCTTTTTCTAGGTGAATTTAACATGCAACATCAAACCACAATTGCTGCGATTGCTACCCCTTTAGGTCGTGGTGGTGTGGGCGTGATTCGTCTGTCTGGGCCAAAAGCTTATGCGATTGCAGCGCAACTGACGCAAAAAAGTCTTCCTATTGCACGTATGGCTGGTTTTCGTCAGTTCTATGATGCTGATGGTTCCATCATGGACGAAGGGATTGTGCTATGTTTTCCGAATCCTCATTCGTTCACGGGTGAAGATGTCGTGGAGTTGCAGGGTCACGGTGGTCCAGTCATCCAGAATGCCTTGTTGGCACGTTTACTCGATTTGGGTGCGACTGCTGCAAAAGCGGGTGAGTTTTCCATGCGCGCTTTTGAAAATGGCAAGATGGATTTGGTGCAGGCTGAAGCGATTGCTGACTTGATTGATGCGACCTCACAGGCGGCTGCACGTTCTGCGGTTCGTTCATTACAAGGTGTATTTTCAACCAAAATTAATACGGTTTTAGAAAAACTCATTCATTTACGGTTACATGTCGAAGCAGCGATTGATTTTCCAGAAGAAGAAATTGATTTCCTTGCGGATGGTAAGATCTTAGCGCTATTGGATGATGTACAAGACTCGGTTAAAGCGGTACAGCAATCTGCACGTCAAGGACAGCTGTTACGTGAGGGTTTACAGGTCGTCATTGCGGGTAAGCCAAATGCGGGTAAATCGAGCCTGTTAAATGCACTTGCAGGGCATGAGCGTGCGATTGTGACGGATATTGCGGGAACGACTCGAGATGTGTTGCATGAAAAAATCAGTTTGAATGGTTTACCAATTACTTTAACTGATACCGCTGGTTTACGTGAAACAGGTGATATTGTCGAACAAGAAGGGATTCGTCGTGCCATTAAGGAAATTGAACAGGCGGATTTATTACTACTGGTTTATGATTTAAATCAAGGCGATGAACCGTTACAGCTAGCACGTGAATATTTTGCCGATCATCTTGAGCCGAAGCGTTTACTGTTAATTGGCAATAAATGCGATTTAACGGGTCAGGATGCGACTTTAAGTGATTATCAGGGCTTCCGTCATATCAGTGTGTCTGCTAAACAGGATATGGGTGTTGAGGCGCTTATAGATGCGATTACAGCGCATGCAGGCTTTCAGCCAGAGGAAGACACCTTTATTGCGAGAACGCGTCATTTAGATGCAATGAAGCGCACTCAGCGCTATTTGTCTGAGGCGCGTGAGCAGTTGGTGGTGTTTAACGCAGGTGAGTTAGTTGCTGAATCATTGCGATTGGCACAAAATGCCTTGGGCGAAATTACGGGTGATTTTAGTGCTGATGATCTATTAGGTAAGATTTTTGGTTCTTTTTGTATTGGTAAATAAATTTTTATAATTATGAAAAAAGCGTAGATTTTACTCAAACCTACGCTTTTTTATATTTAAGCCTCTTCTTGCTCTTCAGCTTTTTCTTCTTCCTTTACCATGTTGAGTGCAGTTGCAGCGGGAGGTACACCCTCTTGGCGGTTACTTTTCAATTTGATTTGTAAGCGTAATTCATTGACTGAATCTGCATTTCGCAGCGCCTCATCATAGCTAATCGCGCCTTCGTTATAGAGATCAAATAGGGCCTGATCAAACGTTTGCATACCCAATTCACGTGATTTGCTCATAATTTCTTTAAGCACATGGAATTGTCCTTTTAGAATATTATCTGCAATCAATGGGGTATTGAGTAGAATCTCAATTGCTGCACGACGACCTTTACCATCCTCAGTACGAACTAAGCGCTGTGAAATAATGGCTTTCATATTGGATGATAAATCCATCAGCAATTGGTTACGGCGCTCTTCAGGGAAGAAGTTAATAATACGATCTAAGGCTTGGTTGGCGTTATTTGCGTGTAAAGTCCCTAAACAGAGATGTCCTGTTTCCGCAAAAGCAATCGCATGTTCCATGGTTTCAGTATCGCGGATCTCTCCAATCAGAATGACATCAGGCGCTTGGCGTAAGGTGTTTTTCAAAGCGTGATGCCATGAGTGGCAATCAACGCCAACCTCGCGATGCGTAATCATCGATTTTTTGTGCTTGTGTACATATTCCACAGGGTCTTCAACGGTGATGATATGACCTGCTGAATTCTCATTGCGATGATCAATCATGGCTGCTAAAGAGGTCGACTTACCTGAACCAGTACCGCCAACGACCAATACTAAACCACGCTTTTCCATAATCACATTTTTAAGTGATTCTGGTAGTTTTAGTTTTTGAAAGGTTGGAATTTCAGAGGTAATGGTACGAATGACCATCCCGATTTGAAGTTGTTGTTTGAATACATTGACGCGAAAACGTGAAACATTTGGAACATTAATGGCAAAATTACATTCCCATTCATTTTCAAATTCTTGTCTTTGCTTTTCATTCATTAAACTATAAGCAAATAATTTGGTTTTATCAGCTGTTAGAGCCTGCTGTCCCAAAGGTCGCATTAGACCTTGTAATTTAATACTCGGCGGAAAATCAGCGGTTATAAATAAATCAGAGCCACCATATTCCACAACTTTGGTGAGCATATGGAACATAAAGGTTTTGGCTTCTTCTAATAATTCAGCATTGTACATTGATATACCCAGATTTTTTAAAGCATTTAGAATTGCAATTAAGTTGGATGAAACTAAAAACACAGATTTAAGAGAACATATCCTTATTTCTTAAAAATGAAGCAGCGCAATATGACAAAATTGGTGATTACGCTGCTATGAATCTTTGGTTTAGAGAGATGATTTAATTTCGATGAGATTATTCCAAAGATCAACTCTACGATCTACTTGGTTTTAAATTTATAGTAATAATTTCAATATGATGTGATAAAAATTGTCAGCTTTTTACTAAAAATATGCTTTAACTCGTGAACTCCATCAAACTGATTGAAATGAATAGAACGTTCCACGTGAAACATGGGGCGATTGGTTTGATTTTGGTTGTGACTCCGTAAGCTTTGCAGTCTCAATAAATCAGAGTGATTACAATAGCCGCTGATTTTAAAATTGAGTTTGCGTCATGTTAAAGAAAATTGGGATTTTTTCACTGTTAGGCTGCGTCTCTGCTTTCAGCTTTGCAAATGTGGAAACATTAAAAAGCAATTTGAGTAAACAATATCCCAATATTCAAGTTACCAATATTCAGCCTACTGAAATGTCTGGTTTATATAGTGCCAATCTCGATAATCAGATCATTTATTTAGATGAAAATGCCGAGCATATGTTCATCGGATCAATGGTTCGTCTTAAAGATCAAAAGAATCTGACTAAAGATTTAGTGTTAAAGCAGAATTCAATTGATTGGAAGCAACTTCCTCTCAAAGATGCGATCAAAACAGTGAAAGGCAATGGCAAAAGACAATTGGCAATTTTCTCTGACCCTAATTGCCCGTATTGTAAAAAACTAGAGGCAGAGCTGGATAAGCTAAATGATGTCACCATTTACACCTTCATTTATCCATTAAAAACACAGTCAATTGTCGTGTCTAAACAAGTTTGGTGTGAAGCAAATCCTGCATATGCGTGGAAAAATCTATTGCAGAAAAATGTTCAGCCCAAAGCCAAAACTTGTGCAAATCCAATTGATCGTAACTTAGAATTAGGTCGTAAATTGGGGGTACAAGGCACACCTACCTTAATTTTTGGCAATGGCTTAAAAATGGTCGGTGGTCGTAGTGCCGAAGAAATCCAAATGATTTGGAAAGAATTAGAATTATAGAAATTCTCCCAATTCATTGATTAACGATGAATTGGGAGTTTTACTGAGATTAACTTTTCTTGGTTACAAGGTTGTAGATAAATAGAATAATAACGGCACCGATGACTGACGCAATAAAACCAGCCGCTGAATTCTCTCCATATAAACCGAGTAATCGACCACCATAGGTGGCAAGTAATGAACCAGCTATCCCTAATAAGGTTGTTACGATGAAACCTGCTTTATCATCTCCAGGATGTAAAGCACGTGCAATTAAGCCCGCAAAAAAACCAACTACAATTGCCACAATTAGAGACCACATTGTCTTTTCTCCTTGTTTTCACAATGGTATTTATTGTTATCCTGCTTGATAGAGCTTACTTTTGTCTGTAGTGGATTGCCCACTTATGTCGTATTTTTGTGCAACTTGAGTCAAGTTAAATAAATTTTCCAACAAAAAAGGTGCTTTGCAGCACCTTGATTACAACTGACATATTAGCAAAATATAAACCCCAAAAATTTATTTAAAGATTCAATTTGCGAGAGATGTCAAAAGCCCTTAAAGACCAATCTCACCAATAAATGGTAGATGACGATATTTTTGATCAAAGTCGAGGCCGTAACCAACGATAAAGCGGTCTTCAACTTCAAAACCAAGGAATTTTACATCTAAATCAATTTCACGGCGTGATGGTTTGCTGACCAATGTACATAATTCAATTGAATTTGGATTACGGGTTTGCAGAATTTCCATCACTTTACTTAATGTCCGTCCTGAATCGATAATATCTTCAACGACGAGAACATCTTTACCTCGAATTTGACCATCAAGATCTTTTAAAATTTTAACATCACGTGAAGAAACAGTTGTACCGTTTACATAGCTAGATACAGTCATAAAATCGAGTTCATGTGGTTTTTCAATGGCACGGCACAAATCTGCCATGAAAATGACTGAACCACGCAATAAGCCAATCAATACCAGTTCTTTATCACTTTGAGCATAGTGTGCGTTGATTTTATCGCCGAGTTCTTTCACTTTGGCTTGGATCTCTTCACTGGAAATCATTACGCGCATTGCAACAGTCATCGATAGAGTCCTAAAACTTAAAAACAGGAAAAATAAAAAAGGTGTTGACCAGCAACACCTCGAAATCTTGAGTTAATGTGAGAATTCTAAAACAAAATCACACGTCATGCACCTTTTGATGGTGCAGAAAATGTATCATTTTTCGGCGGACGGCTGTCACGTTTCAAAAGAACAGCACAGCCTAAAACCAACAACACCCACCCAAGTCTTTGTTTGGATGTTTGTTTAGTGGGCACTATATGCTTTTTGTCCATAAATATAAGTTGCTTCAATATTACGGTCATCACCCATGGTAAATAGTGCAAATAAGCTATCATCAATCGACTTTGAGCGTGATTGACGCAGTTGTTGTAAAGCTGTTGCTTTGAGGTTGAGCACTACAAAATCAGCTTCTTTACCGATATTAAAGTTCCCTAACTTATCATCTAAGTCTAAGGCTTTCGCGCCACCTAAAGTGGCATGATATAAGGATTCAAAAGCAGAGAGTTTGTCCCCTTGCAGTTGCTGGACTTTATAAGCCTCATTTACCGTTTGTAGGAGACTGAAAGACGTCCCTGCCCCAATATCTGTACCCAAGCCAACTTTAACTTTTTGCTCCCAAGTCTTTTTCAATGGAAATAAGCCACTGCCTAAGAACAAGTTTGAGGTCGGACAGAATGCGATTGCTGAGTCCGTATCATGCATGCACTGCCATTCAGCATCTTCCAAATGAACGCAATGTGCGAAGACCGAACGTTGTCCAGTTAAGCCATAATGGTGATAGACATCAAGATAGCCTTTTTGTTCGGGGAATAAATCTTTCACCCAAGCGATTTCATCTTTATTTTCACTTAAATGGGTGTGCACATAGACATCTGGGAATTGTGCTTTGAGCTGCCCTGCTTTTTCGAGTTGTTCTGGGGTTGAGGTAGGTGCAAAACGAGGTGTAATTGCATACAAGGCACGTCCTTGACCATGCCACTTCTCAATCAGTGCTTTAGAGTCGTCGTAAGCGCTTGCTGCGGTATCACACAGCGCTTCAGGTGCATGACGATCCATCATCACTTTACCTGCGATTAAACGCATTTGATGCTGTTGTGCAGCTTCAAATAGGGCATCGACTGACTCTGGATGAACCGTACAGAATACTAGTGCGGTTGTTGTTCCATTTTTGAGTAATTCATTCACAAAGAATTTAGCGATTTCTTGCGCATAAGCTTTGTCTTGAAATTGGATTTCTGTTGGAAAGGTATATGTATTTAACCAACTGAGCAGCTGTTCGCCGTATGCACCGACCATTTCAGTTTGTGGAAAATGGATATGCGTATCAATCATGCCAGGAATGATCAATTGATCTGGATAATGCTGAATTTCAACGTTTGTAGGTAGTTCAGACTGAGCATCTTCCCAAGCGCCAAACCAACGAATCTTACCTTGTTCAGTGATCATGATACCATCTTCGAGATAGCGAACTTGATCGGCAATTTCTGCGGCTTGAGAAACAATGTTTTTAATATCTAAGAAGCGACCACGAATCACCGTGATAGGAGTAGCCAAAGTCATAACAACCTACAATTTTACTTTTTTCGGTTGATTGTACCTGATTTTGCCAAAGTTACTGGATTATTCGCCTATTTTAAGTGCTTAAAACGTGTATAAATGTGAGTCATTATTTAAATCAATTCATTTGATTTCGGGTTGAATGATTGATCAACACATAAAAAAGGGCCTTCATTGAAGACCCTTTTTTAAATGCTTTGTGATTATTGCGCTTGACGTTTGTTATGACGTATAGAGAGATAAGCCGTAATACTGAGCACAAGGACAATAAAACCGAGTGAAATCCAAATCGGCATGTGGAACACATCGAGCAATAACATTTTCGCACCGATGAATAATAGGATAATCCCCAAGCCATACGGTAAATAATGCATCTTGGTCGCTGCACCTGCGAGTAAGAAGAACATTGCACGTAGACCCAAGATCGCCATTAAGTTTGCGGTTAAAACAATAAACGGGTCACTGGTAACAGCAAAAATCGCAGGGATGGAGTCAACAGCAAAAATTACATCTGAAGCTTCAACAAGGATTAACACCAAGAATAAAGGCGTTGCCCAAAGCACACCATTTTGGCGAATGAAGAATTTATTGCCTTCTAGTTTTGGCGTAATACGCATATGTTTGCGTAGCCATTTAAGCAATTTAATATCTTCGATATTGGTTTCTTCATCTTGTCCTTTGAGGAACTTAAAGCCTGTATAGACCAAGAACGCGCCGAAGATATACAGCACCCATGAAAACTCTTGAACAAACCAAGCGCCGATAAAGATAAAGATAGTTCTTAGAATGATTGCCCCAAGTACGCCGTAAAGTAAAATTTTACGTTGTAGCGCGGGTGGAATCGCAAATGCAGCGAAAATCATCAGCCACACGAAGACGTTATCAATCGCAAGTGATTTTTCGAGTAGATAGCCTGCGAAGTATTCCATGGTTTTTTGGTTCGCTATGGTTGCACCCAGCGTTTGCTGAAGATAGAACCACAAACCACCGCCAAAGAGCATGGCAACCGTGACCCAAGCAATACTCCAATACGCCGCCTGCTTAATTGGAACATCTTGGTTTTGCTTTTGTTTAAAGCCTAAAAAGTCGATCAATAGCATGACAATGACAATGCCAAAGAACGCAACATACAGCCATAAATTGCCGATAGTTTCCATCACAACTCCCTATCTGGCAAATGGACATAAAAAAACCTTGACCAGTTGCCAGATGAATTAATACATCTGTTTCAACATGATCAAGGTCTTGCCTACATCACAAATGATTGTGATGCTCAGAGTCCGACTTTTTGCAAAGTGTAATGACGAAGCTCTGACACCTAAGTATTTGATCTCTTAGGTTTGGAGGAGGCTACTCCCCTTGTCAACAAATTCTGTATGGTATGGATGGTGACATCCAAATATGTGCGTAGAATTACACAAATAAGTGATTTAAGCAAATGTTCAACGCATAAATTTTAAACATGATTTTGTATGATCAGGACAATAGGTAAAACAGCCCAGATCGATTAAGTTATACCTGAAGAGCTTTATTTTGTTTTGAGAAATAAGAAATGAGTGTTGAAAAAATACTAAATAAATCCCTGAAATTGTTTGCCCCTCGTGACCCTGAAGAAGCACATCGTGCTGCTACCCCGTTAGAGCTTTTATTTGATCTTATTTTTGTTGTTGCCATTGCGACTGCTGGGCAGCAACTACATCATGCCATGATTGAGGGGCACTTATGGCATGCTCTGCCGACCTATTGTATGGTGTTTTTTGCTCTGTGGTGGGCATGGATGAATTTTACGTGGTTTGCTTCGGCGTATGACAATGATGACACGCTTTATCGTTGTCTTACTTTTGTGCAAATCGCGGGGTCATTAGTGATGGCAGCTGGGATTCCAGCCGTTTTTCAACAACACAATTTCGATGTGATTATCATTGGTTATGTGATTATGCGATTGGCTTTAGTCACTCAATGGATACGTGTGGCAAAGCATGATCCCGAGCGCAAAGTGACTGCTTATCGTTATGCAATTGGTATTGTATTGGTTCAGTTAGGCTGGCTGATTGGTAATTTTAGCTCTATTCACATGACTACGTGGTTATTTCTCATTCTGGTCTTTTTTGAATTAGCCGTTCCTTTTTATGCGGAAAAGCATGCTGCTACACCATGGCATCCACATCATATTGTTGAACGTTATGGGTTACTGACCATTATTGTATTAGGCGAATCCATCATTGGCAGTTTTGCCGCTACACAGGAAGCCTTTTCGAATCGTGTGATCAATTACCAAGAAGTATTTTTAATTATTGGCGGTTTATTGATGATGTTTGCGATGTGGTGGGTCTATTTTGATCGTAGTCATCATCACCATCAACGCCGTGGTGTGCAGCCATTTTTATGGGGCTATGGCCACTTTTTTATCTTTATCAGTATTGCTGTATTAGGTGCTGCTTTAGCTGCCGCAGTTGATGTTTCAACACAACATGCACATATTTCAAGCCAAATGATGGGATTAATTATTGCGACCAGTTTGGCGGTATACAGCACTTATATTTGGCTGTTTTATGAGGCGTTTTATTTATCAGGATGGAGGCGTTGGGTCTATCCAATTACCGTATTGATCCTGTTTTCGATTCCTTTTTTATTTGCTGATATTGGCTATATCGTTTTTGCAATGGCAGTTATCTATATTCTTCGCCTGATAATTTCTAAAGTGTATTTGATGAATTGTGATGATGAGCTAAGCATTACAACGCATTAAAGCGCTTCTTAATTCGAACTAAAACCAAGTTTAGCGTTTTAATGCGCTAAATTGGTTGGCTCAAAAATTTTCAAAATTTCGTTTCGAAGAAACTGATGGCGAGGATTGCCCCGAACTGTGTCATGCCAATACATGCCCATCTTAATTTTAGGTAATTCGATGGGTAGCGGATGAATATTTAAATTTTCTGCATAATGCAGATGTTTAAGGATACTTTGTGGAATGGTTAGAATTGCATCGGGATATTGAGCAAGCACTTGTAGCGCAGTGGAATAATGCTGACAACGCAAGAAAATTTGCCGCGACAGTTGCTGACGATTGAGATAAATATCTTCAAGCAATAAGCCTGTGCGCCTTGATGATACACCGATATGTGGTGCGGAGAGATAGTGTGATAAATCCATCTGCATTTGCTGTGTACACACCACAAAATGATCATCAATTAAGTTTTCAAACTGTAAATTAGCTTGATACGGTTGCACCAGATCAATCACAAAATCAATTTGTTGAGCTGATAAATCAGCCAGCATATTTTTACGATCCAACTTAGAACTCAGAAATTGAATATCAAGATTGAGTTGGCTGAAATGATGAACTAATTGCGGAAAAATAATTGGTTCAATTTCATCATGTATGGCAATTTTAATGCTTTGCAGCATGCTTGGTACAAAGTCTTGCTGTGGAATTGCAATATTCTGAATCGTGAGCAGCGCATTTTGAATCGGTTGATAAATTTGCTCAGCATACGGCGTTGGCAGCATTTTTTGTCCGCTGCGAACAAACAGTTCATCTTGTAGTTGTGTACGTAATCGCTGTAATGCATGGCTAACCGCAGATTGGCTGATACAGAGTAGTTGCGCCGCTTTGGAAATGCTTTTTTGTTCAAAAATCGCGATGAAAAGCGGGTATAAATTAATATCAATACGATGGAAATGTCCCACTTCTAATGGGTTTGTATTATGAATCTGATTCATAGTTTTGAATAAAATAAAATCATTTCATTCATAATAAATATTCGCTTATGGTGATGTAAAGCAGCGAAGTGTTTTTCGCCAAATTTTTCATTTAGGGAGATGATGATGTTTGCATTATCTGAACGTGCACAGGATTTTATTGCTCGCGCACAGGCATTTATCCAACAAGAAATAGAACCAATAGAAAAAGCATTTTGGGATGAAACACATTGTTTAAATGTCGATGGTGATTGGACCAAATGGCAATGGCCAGCTCAACTTGAACAACTCAAAGCGAAAGCCAAAGCAGCTGGCTTATGGAATATGTTTTTGCCTGATGCAGAACTCGGCGTAGGTTTATCGGTTCAGGAATACGCACATATTGCCGAACTCACAGGACGTAGTTTACTTGCGCCGACCGTTTTTAACTGTAATGCACCCGATAGCGGCAATATGGAAGTGTTATGGCGCTATGGTAGTGAAGCGCAGAAACAACAATGGTTGCATCCGCTATTGAATGCTGAAATTCGTTCAGTGTTCTGTATGACTGAACCTGCGGTTGCATCGAGTGATGCCACCAATATGCAAGCAACGGCTGTGATTGATGGTGATGAAATCGTCCTGAATGGTCGTAAATGGTGGTCGTCAGGTTTAGGTGATCCAAATGCCAAAGTGATTATTTTCATGGCCTATACGCCAGATCCAAGCAAAGATCGTCATCATCAACATTCAATGGTACTCGTACCCATTGATACACAAGGTGTCAGCATTGAGCGAATGCTTCCAGTTTTTGGGGATTACGATGCGCCACATGGACATGGGCAAGTCAATTTTGACAATGTGCGTGTGCATGTCAGTAACTTTATCGGCGGTGCAGGACAAGGTTTTGAGATTGCCCAAGGGCGTTTAGGACCTGGACGTATTCATCACTGTATGCGTTGTATAGGCGCAGCAGAAAAAGCGCTAGAGTTGATGATTGATCGAGGCATGTCACGTAAAGCCTTTGGGAAAGAAATTCTTAAACTCGGGGGTAACTTGGAACGTGTCGCTGAAGCACGCGTGCAAATCGACCAAGCTCGGTTATTGACCCTGTATGCAGCTTATAAAATGGATACTTTGGGGAATATGGCGGCGTTAACCGAGATTTCAGCGATCAAAGTGGTTGCGCCAACTGTGTTGCAAAATGTCGTCAATATGGCGATTCAAATTCACGGTGGTGAGGGTGTGTCACGAGATACTCCACTGACTGCATTCTTTAATCAAGCACGCAGTTTACGTTTAGCTGATGGACCTGACGAAGTGCATAAAGGCATGATTGCTAAATTAGAGTTAAAAAAACGTGGTTATGGTCGCGGATAAGGATATAAGCAAATGACAGTAATTGATGTGGGTGGACAAGTTCGTCACGGTGAAGAACTGGATATTTCTGCGGTTGAAACATGGTTGAAAGATCAGGGTGTCATCTTGCAAGGTCAAGCACAGGTAACCCAATATTCAGGTGGTGCATCGAATTGGACTTATCGTCTTGAATATGACAATGTCGATTTGATTTTGCGTCGTCCTCCTAAGGGAACCAAAGCCAAATCAGCACATGACATGGCACGTGAATATAACGTGCAGAAACATCTTGCACCGTTCTACCCTGTCCTGCCTGAAATGGTAGCATTGTGCCAAGACGAACATGTCATTGGTTGTGATTTCTATGTGATGAAGCGAATTGCAGGCATTATTCCGCGTGCCAATTTACCCAAAGAATTACAACTTGATGAGCCACAGGTGCAGCAGCTTTGTCTCAATGTTTTGGATAAATTGATTGAGTTGCATCAAGTGCCTTATCAAGGTACAGAACTGGAAAAACTTGGCAAAGGTGAAGGTTATTGCCGCCGTCAGGTTGAAGGCTGGGATACACGTTATCAAAAAGCATTAACACCGAATGTGCCTGATTTTGCTTTTGTACGTCAGTGGTTACAGCAGTACATCCCTGCTGACTCTAAAACTTGTGTGATTCATAATGATTGGCGTTTTGATAATGTCATTTTAGATCCACAGCAGCCTACGAAAGTGATTGGTGTATTGGATTGGGAAATGGCAACTTTAGGTGATCCTTTCATGGATTTGGGCAGTGCCCTCGCCTATTGGATTCAAGATGATGATGACGCACTGATGAAATCCAGCCGTCGTCAGCCGACTAACTTAAAAGGTATGCTGACACGTCGGCAAGTGGTCGATTACTATTTGGCAAAAACAGGGTTGAAGCCTGACAACTGGGCATTTTATGAAGTGTTTGGTTTGTTCCGTTTAGCTGTGATTGCTCAGCAAATATATTATCGTTATTACCATCAACAAACTGATAATCCAGCTTTTAAAGACTTTTGGATTATGATCCACGCTTTACATATTCGAGCATTAAAGCTCATTGCAGAAAATAATGTAGAAGCACAGCAGTTGATCCCTGAATATGCAGCAAAATTACAGGATATTTTAAAACGATGAGCACGATTTATTTAGTGCGACATGGGCAAGCCTCGTTTGGGGCTGCAAGCTATGATCAACTATCTGCCAAAGGTGAGCAGCAAGCACAGGTGGTGGGTGATTTCTTTCAATCAACACTAAAACATACTCCGCTTGTGATTGCTGGGTCAATGCAGCGTCATCAACAAACCGCGCAGTTGGCTCTGGCTCAGAGTTTTCAAGACATTGTGGTGCAAACAGAGTCTGCTTGGAATGAGTTTGATCATCAGCATGTGTTTGCTCAGTACGAGCCGCGTTTTAATCAACCTGAATTATTGAAGCAAGATGTCGCTCAAGTTACCAATCCACGTGCCTATCTGGCTAAAATTTTTGATGGCGCGATTGACCGCTGGATTGGAGAGCAATATGACCATGAATATCATGAAACATGGTTAGCCTTTCAGACCCGTGTAGAAACGGCTTTGCAAAACCTTTGTGCCAACATTGATGTAATAGGACACAAACAAGCCGTAGTATTTAGCTCAGGTGGTGTCATTTCAGTGGCTGTGGGCAAGGTCTTGGGATTGAATGCGAAACAGATTTTTGCATTGAATTGGTCGATTGCCAACGCCAGCGTCACAACACTGCGTTGGGTAGATGGTCGTTTGCAATTACTCAGCTTTAATGAGCATCATTATTTAAAAGCACGTGATGCTGAACTTTTAACATGGATTTAAATAAAAATAGGTGGCAGGCATGGCAAAGACAATTTTAATTACAGGTGCAAGTTCAGGTCTAGGTGCAGGTATGGCAAGAGAGTTTGCTGCCAAAGGCTACAATCTGGCGTTGTGTGCACGACGTTTGGAACGTTTAGAAGCATTACAACAAGAGCTGCAAAGTCAGTTTTCTATTCAGGTCAAGATTAAGACGCTTGATGTGACTCATTACGATGATGTTTTTACGGTTTTTAAAGCTTTTCAGCAAGAATTTGGCAGTGTTGATCGCATTATTGTCAATGCGGGTGTAGGTGATGGTCGCCGTATTGGTAAAGGTCATTTTGACGTGAATCGTGCTACAGCGGAAACCAATTTTATTTCAGCACTGGCACAATGCGAAGCAGCGATTGAAATCTTTAGAGCACAAAATAAGGGGCATTTGGTGGTGATTTCTTCGATGAGTGCGATGCGCGGCTTGCCAAAGCATTTATCGACTTATGCCGCAAGTAAAGCAGCTGTTGCGCATTTGGCAGAGGGCATTCGTGCCGAGTTGTTGCATACACCAATCAAAGTCTCGACGATTTTCCCTGGTTATATTCGTACTGAGCTAAATGAAGGTGCGAAGAAGTTACCGTTTGAGGTGGATGAGAAAACAGGGTCTAAGGCGTTGGTGAAAGCGATTGAGAAAGAACCTGTGAAGGCCTATGTACCGCAGTGGCCGTGGCTGCCAATGGGCATTGCAATGAAGATTTTGCCTTTGAAACTTGTGAATAAATTGAGTTGATTGCCATTAAAATGGATTAGATATATCTCTAATTGGCAAGATTTCACAGCCTCATAATATAAGCTGAATCATTAACATATTTGGATATAGGCATTTCCTTACTTTTCAAAGATGAAAAGTAACAAAAATCTTTTGTTGGACTGATGGTATATCCCTATACCACAGTCCAACGGGCGGCATCCATGCCGCCTGTCACGATAGTGAATACCGTTCTAAAATTATGAAAAGCTCGATTAAGATAAAGCCGTAATCAACTTTTGGTGTAAACCACCAAAACCGCCATTTGACATGATCACCACAGCATCACCCTCACCTGCTTCATTGACTACACGAGCAATGATCTCATCCAGTGAACGACTGACTTCGGCTTTGTTTGATGATGCAGAGATGACAGGCTGTAAATCCCAATCCAAGCCTTCAGGTTGATACCAAATCACTTCATCTGCTAAACGCGCAGAGTGCGCCAAACCATCTTTATGGCTGCCCATACGCATGGTATTTGAACGAGGCTCGATAATCGCCCACAGTTTACGTTCACCTAAGCGTTTACGTGCGCCGTCCAGTGTGGTTTCGATGGCAGTTGGGTGATGGGCAAAATCATCATAGACTTCGATACCACGAACCGTTCCCAAAAGCTCCATGCGACGCTTCACACCACCGAAGTTAGATAAGGCTTCGCAAGCTTGCTCAAGGCTAACACCGACATGCTGAGCCGCTGCTATAGTGGCTAATGCATTAGCAACGCTATGCTGTCCTGTCATATTCCATTTCACTTCACCAATTACATTGCCATGTTCAAGCACGTTAAAGTGGCTACCATCGGCACTGATCAGTTCAGCAGATAAAGCCGCTTGATCATTCGGCTCAAGGCTAGTACGAACTACAGGCGTCCAACAGCCCTGCTCCAGTACTTCATCAATATTAGTTTCAGTGATTGGTGCAATAATACGACCTTCACTTGGAATGGTACGCACAAGGTGATGGAATTGTTTTTGAATTGCAGCAAGATCATCAAAAATGTCAGCGTGGTCAAATTCAAGGTTATTTAAAATCGTAGTTTTAGGATGATAGTGAACGAATTTAGAGCGTTTATCAAAGAACGCAGAATCATATTCATCTGCTTCTACACAGAAGTATTTGCCACCACCTAAACGTGCGCTTTCGCTAAAACCAAGCGGTACACCACCAATCAAAAATCCAGGATTTAAACCTGCTTGATCGAGTACCCAAGCTAACATCGTGGTCGTTGTGGTTTTACCATGAGTACCAGCAACACCGAGTACATGTTTGCCTTGTAAAACATGGTCAGCCAAGAACTGCGGGCCTGAAATATAAGGTAGACCTTCATTAAGCATGTATTCAACGGCATCAATGCCGCGTTTCATGGCATTACCTACAATCACGAGATCAGGATGGGGTTGTAAATGGCTACGATCGTAGCCCTGCATCAGTTCAATGCCTGCATTTTCGAGTTGGGTAGACATTGGCGGATAAACATTGGCATCTGAACCTGTGACTTTATGTCCTAAATCTCGTGCTAATAGAGCCAGAGACCCCATAAATGTGCCACAAATACCCAAAATATGCAGATGCATAACTCGCCTACTCCACTGCTTTTGATACAGCACAACTTGGTGTCTGTATTTGTCATTATCAATAAAAATCAATCGCAACGATAGCAAGGCTTGCAGTGAAAAGATAGTCAAAATTCGTTGTTGTTGTTTAGGAATCAGATTGCGAATAAATGATAAAATATAAGGTCTGTTGGATGATCTTCCCATACCCTGCAAGGCACATTTTAAAGCCTGAATTTTTCTAAAAGGATAAGACTTTGAGCCCGACTCTTATAGCGCTATGCTTCCTTATCATTTCCAATTGTTTTATGACTTTAGCGTGGTACGGGCATTTAAAATTTTTGCATCATGCACCTCTTTGGCAAGCCATTTTATTTGGGTGGTGTATTGCCCTACTTGAATATAGTTTTATGATTCCAGCAACCAAACTGCTTAATGCAAATGGCTGGAGTTTGGGTGAGATGAAAATCACCCAAGAAGTGGTAACGCTAATTGTCTTCGTTCCCTTTATGATTTTTCTATTCAAACAACCATTCAAGCTAGATTACGTCTGGGCGATGCTATGTTTATTGGGTTGTGTCTACTTTGTTTTCCGCAATCAAAGCTAATTTGATTCGAAATCATTCGCAGCGTTCTTTTGTTGGGGATGATTGAAAAAAACGCTATAATATTTGCCAATTTCTTCCTTCGTGCTTGGCGCAAGTCGAGATACTTCTCTATTTTTATCATGTTTTGGAAAAGCCAATGAATGCGGTCGCAACAGATAGCCAACCTTTAGTCGGGATTATCATGGGTTCTCAATCGGATTGGGCAACACTCGAACATACTGCAAATATGCTCAAACAATTGGGTGTACCTTTCGAAGCTGAAGTGGTTTCTGCGCACCGCACACCAGATCGTTTGTTTGAATATGCTGAAACAGCACGTGACCGTGGTATTCAAGTGATTATTGCGGGTGCTGGCGGTGCAGCGCATTTACCGGGTATGTGTGCAGCTAAAACTGACTTACCTGTACTTGGCGTTCCTGTTAAATCTTCAATTTTAAATGGCGTTGATTCATTGCTTTCAATCGTACAGATGCCTGCTGGTATTGCAGTAGGAACATTAGCGATTGGCCAAGCAGGTGCGACCAATGCTGCGATTATGGCAGCGCAAATCTTAGGTTTAACGCGTCCTGAAATTGCTAAAAATGTTGCTGACTTCCGTACTGCTCAAACCGAAAAAGTGTCAGGCAATAACATTCCTGGTCAAGTTTAACGGAGCTGATCATGAATAAAACCATTGGCATTTTTGGTGGCGGTCAGCTTGGACGCATGATGGCGCAAGCAGCGTTACCGCTTAATATTCAATGCAGCTTTTTTGAAGCAGAAACAGACTGCCCAGCAGCGATCCTAGGTCCAGTTTTTTCAAGTAAAACTGAGCAAGGTTTACAGGATTTTATTGCGAGTGCGGATGTTTTCAGCCTTGAGTTTGAAAATACCCCTGTGGCTGATGTAGATGTTTTGACACAAACCAAGACGCTGCACCCTCCTCGCCTTGCTTTGGCAACTGCTCAGAATCGTTTGGCTGAAAAATCCTTATTTGATGAATTGAATATTCCTGTTGCGCCGTATCGTGCTGTGGATAGCTTAGACAGCTTAAAACAAGCGGTGGCAGATCTAGGTTTACCAATCGTGTTGAAAACGGTGACAGGTGGTTACGATGGCAAGGGTCAATTTGTTCTCCGTTCAGGAGATCAGATTGATACAGCGTGGGCTGAACTTGGTCCGGCGAAAAGCTTGATCGCTGAAAGTTTTGTGAAATTCAGTCGTGAAGTTTCGATTATTGCAGTTCGTGGTCAAGATGGTGATGTCAAAACTTGGGCGCTTGCTGAAAACCATCATCATAATGGCATCTTGTCACACTCGATTGTACCTGCGCCAAATAGCACAGATCTGCAACCTGTTGCGCAAGATTATATTACCCGTTTGTTGAACCACTTAAATTATGTCGGTGTTCTTACACTCGAGTTATTTGTGACTGAGCAAGGTTTATATGCCAATGAAATGGCATGTCGTGTACACAACTCAGGTCATTGGTCGATTGAAGGCGCGATTTGCTCGCAATTTGAAAATCATATTCGTGCTGTGGCGGGTTTACCTTTGGGCTCAACTGATGTGGTTCGCCCAACGGTGATGATCAATATTATTGGTCAACATCCAAAATCTGAAGATGTATTAGTGCTGCAAGGTGCACATTTACATCTCTATAATAAGTCAGAGCGTACTGGGCGCAAGTTAGGCCATATTACCTTGATGCCAAATAATTCGGATGATTTAACAGGTCTATGCCGTCAATTAGCACAGATTTTACCTGTTCCTTTAGCATTGACGGCTGATATGAGTCTCTAAACTTATCCACAATGCCGTAAAAAAAGCGATCTTAGGATCGCTTTTTTATTGTCTGTCCATTTTTAAATTTAAAAAGCTTGTAGTTTGATTTTGTGGATAACTTTTATTTGCAATTTTGAATTTAAAGTATGACCCTAAATTTGAATTCAAATAAGTTTGCTTTCTAAGCTTGCGGTTTTAAATTCAAAAATAGAGGATGTTTTTAAATTTAAAAGCATAGTTAAATCTGTGTTTTGAATTTAAACTTTCATTTATGGATAACTCCTTAACTAATCTTAGTATTTTGAAATATAAGGAATTAAAAAAACAATCTATTGTTTTTCATGTTTTGGCTAAATTGAAATGAATTTAAAAGAGCTTGATTTTTTGAATTCAAAAGCATGAGTGTTGTGAGCTTGGTCTTTGAATTTAAAGTGTGAGTAGTGGTTGAGTGTTGTTTTGAATTTAAAAAAGTGATGTGTTTTATTTTGAATTTAAAAATTAGATCGAATTATGAATTTAAAAGTTGTGTTTTAAATTTAAAAGACAAGAAATGAATTCAAATTTACGTTTCCAAACTATACATCTGGGAGTGGCATGTTATGGTGAGGGAGAAATTTAAATTTAAAAATTCTGGTTTTAGACATGAAACAACATTTTTCTTTTTTTATAGGCACTGCCTTATTTGCTTTTTTCAACCAAGCTCATGCAGAGCTTGTTATTAATGGTGCAACGGTGTCAGCACCGACAACAACAGCACTATCTAACAGTACTTATTCACCAAACTCAAATTTCCAAGCATGTATTGCCAATTTGCGTTCCCAAGCCATTTCATCTGGCGTATCGGGTGCGACTTATGATCGTTACACGCAAAATTTAATGCCTGATTATTCCGTCATTGATAAATTAAATTATCAGCCTGAGTTTTCTACGGCGATCTGGGACTATTTATCGGGTCTGGTTGATAACGAGCGTGTTCAAGCTGGACAGCAAAAACTTGCACAACATCGTGATGTGCTTCGACGGGTAGAACAGACATATGGTGTACCTGCTGAAACGGTTGTGGCCGTTTGGGGTGTGGAAAGTAACTATGGTGATATTTCTGGTAAATATCCCTTATTACAAGCATTGGGTACTTTGAGTTGTGAAGGCCGCCGTCAAAGTTATTTCCGTGGTGAATTTTTTGCAACGATGCGTATTTTACAACGTGGCGATTTAACACAAGATCAATTATATGGTTCGTGGGCGGGTGCATTTGGGCATACCCAATTTATGCCATCAACTTATGAGCGTTTAGCGGTTGATTTTGATGGTGACGGTCGCCGTGATTTGGTTTCAAGTACCACAGATGCATTGGCATCGACAGCGAATTTTTTAAAACGAGCAGGGTGGCAAACGGGAATGCCTTGGGGCTTCGAGGTAAAAATTCCACAAGGGATGTCGATTTCAGGCGAAAGTCGTCGTAATAAAAAATCATTAAATCATTGGATTGCACAAGGGGTAACCCGTGCAGATGGCACTGCTTTAATTCAAGGAAATTTATCTGGCAGTACACCAGCGGGATTGATTGCGCCAGCAGGAGCAAGCGGGCCAGTTTTCTTGGTATTTAAAAACTTTGACGCGATTTACAGCTATAATGCAGCAGAAAGTTATGGTTTAGCGATTGCACATTTATCAGATCGTTTGAAAGGTGGGACACCATTTTTAACGGCTTGGCCAACCGATGATGCAGGGACTTCTCGTGCGGAACGTCGTGAAATTCAACAGTTTTTAATTAAACGCGGCTACGATATTGGTGCTGTAGATGGATTGATTGGTGATAAAAGTCGTCAAGCGATTCGCCAAGAACAAACTCGTTTAGGATTAAATCCAACAGGCCGTGCAGGACAACAAATTTTGCAAGCTTTCCGCCAAGAACAGGCAAAAGAAATGATGCAATAAATCTAAGAGATGATAAAAAGGTCTGCAGAAGCAGACCTTTTTATTTTAAGGTGCAGCGTCGAGTTTAACTGCTTCTAAAATATCAAAAATGACGGCAGTCACATCTTGACTTAGATCGCGATCATTAAAGATTTCATAAGCTGAAATAGTGACATCAGTATCGCTTGGGAGTTGTTTTTGTTCTTCTTCAATTAAATGTTCAATCGGTAATAAAGTTTGTTTTACTTCTAAATGTAGAATTTCATCATAACCAACATTTTCATCCTCGAGCTCAACCTCTTGCTCGTTGAAATAAGGAATTAAAATAGAATGGAGATATGGACTAATGTCTTGAATGTCCATGATTTCAACATCACGAGTTTGCTCAATCGTACTGATATGGTCGCTCACTTCGATGAGAATATGATAGTAACTCATGTTGTTCTCCATTAAGACTAAGATGATGTTTTATCAACACAATAACATGAAAAAAACAAAATAAGCGACCCATTCTTGTTACCTAAGTTTAAAAACATCATCTCTGTAATTTAGTTGATTTATCTACTAAATTTAGTCAGCAAAGCCTAACAGTTTTAAATCGGTATTGGTCAGCTGAAAGTCTTTAGCATCCTGTTCTTTAATTCTTGGATACATTAAAGATTTTGGGTCTTGAGTATGTTTCAGACCTAAAGCATGACCAAACTCGTGAGCTAAAGTGAGGCGTAGATCATCCAGTGATGAAAACTCATAAATAAAAATCTGCTTACCATCAAACTGTCCTTTATGGAGTACTTGTGGCTTAAATGTCTGGTTAAATTCATCGACTGACTGAACGAGTTGCTGACGTAATTGATTCGATTTTTCGGATTGTTTTTGAAGTTGTTGCACTTTTAGATTGTAATCATAGATACGTGCTTGTAAAAGCTGGCTTTGACTTTCAAGTGCGTGTTGTTGCTTTTGAAATTTTTTTGCCAATGTCTTTTTAGAGTGAGCAGCATTCAGTTGTTCTATAGCGGTTTGATAGGATTTCGCTTGTGCTTGGTATTCGGTTTTTTGTAATTCTAATTGTGTATCAGCATAGCGCAGTTGCTGTTTAAGTATTTGCAATTGTTGGTTCTGATCGAGCCAAATTTGTTGCTGTTTTTCTAATTGATGTAAATTCTCAGCGCGTTTTATACTGCGTATCTGACGTTGATCAAATACTAAATTTATGACAAATGTTGCTGAAGGATCATAAACAAAATAGTTTTGTCCTGTGTCTTTTGACCAGATTGCGGCAGCTTGTTGGCTTAGCTCGATTACTTGTTGTTTGTTGAGATTTAAGCGCGGGTCTAGCTCTTCGATTCGATAGCGTAAAGGATTCTCTGTACTGTAGCGAATCTGAGGAGATGTTGAACTAGAAGAAACTTTAGCTAAAGCTGAAGGAGAGAGCAGCATTAAAAAACATGTAGCCAACATAAAAATAAAGGGGTACATACAGGGAGATAAAATTGAAAAAGGACGTATTTTAATCAGATATGTTTAGTAGTCAAACTTATAAAAAAGAGAGTAATTCATCAATTTATACAATATTTCCATAAAATAAAGATAAATGTATATATAGAAATATAGCTTTAAATTGAGCATAAATTCGAGTATTGATTATGAATTAGACGAAATTTACATGAAACACAGTCATTTATTTTGAATTATACATATCGAATTTTTTAGTATTTTATGTGAAATTGAAAATTTATTAATATTTTATTTTTCATGTAAAATAAAAGTTTGTTTGTTTAATAAATATACCGTTTGGTGAAAAATTCCGTTTAACGAACAGTCGTGCGATGACTTGTTATTTAATTCATTGCACGTACCAGTTCTTGATCCGCTTTTGTGAGTTCAAACTTTTGTAAGTTTTGTTTTTGAATGACTGGATACATGATAGACGTTGGATCATCTGTGTGTTCTAAACCGAGCGCATGTCCGAGTTCATGAGCCAGTGTTAAGCGTAAATCTTCTTTAGATGTAAATTCATAAATATAGATTTGTTTACCGTTGAAATGGCCTTTATGAAATAAACGAGGTTGAAAGTTTTTGTTAAATTGATTTGCTGATAACACTAATTGTTTATTATTTTGATTTAGGCTTTGAATTGCTTGGTTTAATTGTTGAGTTTTTTGTTTATGTTGAGCTATTTCTTGCTTTAAAGAATTTGATTGAAGTTGTAGTTCTTGTTGGCGTTGTGCGAGCTGATCAGCCATTTGCTTAGATGAAGAACGAAGTTGATTAAATCGTTGTACATCAGCGTTATATTGTTGAAACTGAGAGGTCAGTTGGGTTTGCTTACTTGCTATGAGCGCCGTCATTTTCTGGATCTCATCTTTCACTTGTTGTAGTTGTAGCCTTTGATTTTCCCATTGTTGTTGTTGTTGATTGAGCTGATCTAAATTCTCTACACGATTTTTACTATGTTGTTGGCGTTCATCGTAAACAAAGTTAATCGTAAATTCAGCTTGTGGATCATAAATAAAGTTTTTTTGTCCTGTTTCTTGTTCCCAAATTTTCGCCGCTTGCTGTGTAAGCTCTAAAACTTGTTGGTTATCTAAATTAAAGCGTGGGTCGATGTCTGCAATTCGGTAATGCAATGGCATTTGCATAGATTCTTGTGTATGTGAACCCGCTGTATGTGATGCATTTTGGGCATAGCTTAGATTGGGTAGACCCATGCATAAGCATGCAACTAAAACGGCTAAACCTTGTTTGCGCATGAGCCAAACTCCCCCAAATAAGGTTTATTTTTGAGCAATATTATTTTGCCGTCAAAACGCTATCTACTTAATAAACAAGGTTTAAAAGTGTGACTTTTTTCCATAAAATAAAAAAATGAATGCTGTGAATAACACAACAAAATAAAACTGAGATGGAATATATTATGTCTTTTTATTCTAAATAAAATGATATAGATCAAAATCTTGTAGTTTATTGATTGGCTAAAAGTGTAGAGGAGTGGGAGAAAATCAATAAAAATCACTTTTGTTGTTTTTTTGTAAATAAAAGAAAGAGTGAGAAATAATTCACTTTTTGGTTAAAACTTTCACTTTTATCCATGCTATCGGTTGATTAAAAGCTCACGATCAGCTTGGGTCAGGCGAAAATTTTCAGCATTTTGATCTTTCATTAATGGGTACATGAGCGCGGCTGGATCATTTGCATGTTGTAGCCCAAGAGCATGACCTAACTCGTGTGCGAGCGTTAAGCGTAGATCATCTTCGGATTCAAATTCATAGATTAGAATTTCTCTACCATTAAATAACCCTTTATGAAATAAATGTGGTTGAAAGCGTTGTTTATATTGGTGAACAGACTGATCAAGCTGTTGGTTTAATTGATTTAACTCATCAACTTGCTGATTCAAAGTGCTAATTTTCTGATTGTATTGGGTGATTTCTTGCTGTACTTGTTGAATATTGTCCTGTAAGGCTTGTTGTCTTCGTTGAAAATAGTCCCGATCAACTATGGATGCAGGGCGTTGTTGAGCAATCAGTTGCTCTTGATTATATTGCTGAATTTGTTGATTGAGTTGTTGCTGTTTTAAATCGAGAAACTGTTTATTATTCAGAATTTCCTGTTCAGTTTGATCAAGTCGTTGCTTCTTATCCAGCCATTGTCGTTGACCTGTTTCGAGCTGGCTCAAATGTTCTCGGCGTTGTTCACTTTCAAATTGTCTTTCATCATAAATTAAATGAATGCTGAGTTGTGCATTGGGATCATAGACAAAATAATCTTTTCCAGTGCCATCTTTCCAGACTTGTGTCGCTTGTTGGCTAATCACTTTGACCTGCTCAACACTGAGTTTAAAACGCGGGTCAACCTCAGCAATACGATAACGTAGCCGATGATCCAAAGGATGAACAATACGCATCATGAGCGAATTAAATTTGAGTTGGGGGTGCTGGCGAGTTTGATAGCCTGACCAGAATAGGAATAGAATTAATCCCGATAAAATCAAAACACGAGTCATTGTATTTTATATTCTTCTAAATAAACTAATATAAATTCGTTGAAGATCAGATGTTGACTTAACGTTAAGTAGATCAAACTATAACAAAAATAGGGCAGTACTGAAAAATATTAAGGAATATCTATGTTGAAATACTTACTTAAAACGCCAGATCCTACATGGAATGCAGTTTCTCCAGCTCAGGCAAAAGCTGAAAATTTAAAAATTAAATACTTGGGGACAGCAGGATTCATTTTATCAGACCAATATCGCATATTGGTTTTAGACCCTTTTATTAGTCGTCCAGGCTTATGGCAGACTTTTACCCAGCCTTTATTAAGTGACCCAGTATTAGTGAAACGGTATATTCCCAAGGCAGATGATGTGTTGATTGGGCATGCGCATTATGACCATATTTTAGATGCACCAGAAGTGTGTAAACAAACGGGTGCACGTTTAATTGGTTCACAGGCCACTTTAATGTATGGACGCTCAGCAGGTTTGTCGGAACAGCAAATGCTAGAAACGAAAGGGAAGGAAGTGATTGACTGTGGAAAATGGCAAGTTGTCGGTTTATCTTCGATTCATGGTAAAGCCCTTTTTGGACGTATACCATTGCCTGGTGATATGACCACACCACCCCCTTATCCACCAAAATTTAACCATCTGCGACATGGGCAAGTGTTTAATTGGTGGATTGATACTGGCAAACTGAGTGTGGTACATATCGATTCAGCCGATTTTATTGAGCAGGAATTGCAGGGCAGACAGGCTGATATTGTATGTTTATGCGCGATTGGACGTAAATATCGCCCGAATTATGTTAAAGATGTGGTGAGGCTACTCAAACCGAAATACATTATTCCGTGTCATTGGGATACCATGGTGACACCGATTGACCAAACACCAGAATTATTGCCTGGCGTGAATATCCCCGAATTTATACAAGAAATTAAAGATAGTGGTGTGATGCCTTTGTTCATGCCAATTTTGGGTGAACTGTATTTTGACTAACCTATTAAGGTTAAAACATAAAAACTGTGCATAAGCACAGTTTTTTAATTCATCAATTTCTGTCCTCTTCCGATTTGGTTCTTTATGTAATTTTTTAATGAAGGTAGGATTTATTCGTTTGTTATTTGTTGCTGGCATTCCAATTCAATAGATTTTGGTAGATTTGAACGGTAGACCAAAATTAATCCTATAAAATTAAAAAGAAATATAATAAATTCAATTAAATATTTAATATTATATGGGTTTTCATTGCGATGATTAAAAGCATATAAGCTGATCTCAAACTTATAAACTTGAAAGGCAATATAGCTAAATAAGCCTAAGATCAAGAATATAAAACCCATCCCAAAAGGGTAGCGTTGGGGTATTGATAGTATTTTCAAGAAAATGATTGCAATGAGAAATCCAAGGACAAAGTTGGCATCGATACCTAATGTTTGCAGATAATTTAAAGGATAGAGTAAAGGGGTTGAGGGTAATATGATAATAAGGTTTCCAATTGGATAAAGCATCATCATCGATAGGCTTGTTGCTAAAAGAGTTAACTTAATTATTTTTTCCATATTCTCAAATATTTATATAAAAATTTTGGTCAATATACCCAGTATCAATTTTAAGTTCAATAAAAAACCGCGCATAAGCGCGGTTTTTTTAAAGAGACAAATTATTTTTTGTCATCTTTTACTTCAGTAAACTCAGCATCTACGACACCGTCGTCCGCTTTTTGTTGTTGACCTGCATCACCGCCTTGGAATGCATTTGGATCAAAACCTTCAGCGCCACCACCTGCTTGTTGAGCTTGCTCATAAGCACGTTGTGTAATCGGCATCAAAATGTTTTGTAACGCTTCAGTTTTCGCTTTGATTGCATCAACATCATTTTCTTTTGTTGCTGCTTCAAGTTCAGAAACCGCAGTTTCAACCGCAGTTTTTTCTTCAGCAGTAACTTGTTCACCAAGATCTTTAACCGCTTTTTGTGAGCTTGAAATTAGTGCATCAGCTTCGTTACGTGCTTTAGCAAGTTCTTCAAACTTACGATCTTCTTCAGCATTTGCTTCAGCATCTTTGATCATTGCTTCGATTTCAGCATCAGACAAACCTGAGTTTGCTTTGATCTGGATTGATTGCTCTTTACCAGTGCTCTTATCTTTTGCTGATACTTTTAAGATACCGTCAGCGTTAATGTCGAATGATACTTCAATTTGCGGTACGCCACGTGGAGCAGGTGGGATATCGCCTAATTGGAAGTTACCCAACAATTTGTTTTGTTGAGCCATTTTACGTTCACCTTGGTAAACCGAAATGTCTACGGCTGGTTGGTTATCAGCAGCAGTAGAGAACACTTGAGATTTCTTCGCAGGAATCGTGGTGTTTTTCTCAATGATCGGAGTTAATACGCCGCCCATTGTTTCGATACCTAAAGTTAAAGGTGTTACGTCTAATAAAAGAACGTCATTTTTGTCACCAGACAATACCGCACCTTGAATCGCAGCACCAATCGCTACAGCTTCGTCAGGGTTCACGTCTTTACGTGGCTCTTTACCGAAGAATTCTTGAACTTTCTGTTGAACCATTGGCATACGAGACTGACCGCCGACCAAGATTACGTCAGAGATTTCAGAAGTTGAAAGACCAGCATCTTTAAGCGCGATACGGCAAGGCTCAATCGTACGAGCAACTAAGTCAGCAACTAAACCTTCAAGTTTCGCACGTGTTACGTTGATCACTAAGTGTTTAGGACCAGTCGCATCAGCTGTGATGTATGGAAGGTTGATTTCAGTTGCGTTAGAAGAAGAAAGCTCAATTTTTGCTTTTTCAGCAGCTTCTTTCAAACGTTGCAACGCAAGTGGATCATTCTTCAAGTTTACGCTTTGCTCTTTCTTGAACTCTTCAACCAAGAATTCGATCAATGCGTTGTCAAAGTCTTCACCACCAAGGAATGTATCAC
Source organism: Acinetobacter sp. NBRC 100985 (assembly GCF_000241225.1). Classification (NCBI taxonomy): domain Bacteria; kingdom Pseudomonadati; phylum Pseudomonadota; class Gammaproteobacteria; order Moraxellales; family Moraxellaceae; genus Acinetobacter; species Acinetobacter sp. NBRC 100985. The sequence continues at coordinate 48,894 of NZ_BAEB01000026.1, forward strand.
CGTTAGTCGACAATACTTCGATTTGTTGGTCGCCATCTAAGTCTGCGATTTCAATGATCGATACGTCAAAAGTACCACCACCTAAGTCGTAAACAGCAACTTTACGATCGCCTTCTTTTTTGTCCATACCGAACGCAAGTGCAGCAGCAGTTGGTTCGTTGATGATACGTTTAACATCAAGACCTGCAATTTTACCTGCATCTTTAGTTGCTTGACGTTGTGCATCGTTGAAGTAAGCAGGAACAGTGATGACTGCTTCAGTTACTGTTTCACCTAAATAGTCTTCTGCAGTTTTTTTCATCTTTTTCAAGATTTCAGCAGAGATTTGTTGAGGTGCAAGTTTCTTATCGTTTACTTCAACCCAAGCATCACCATTGTCAGCTTTGATGATTTTGTATGGTACAAGACCGATGTCTTTTTGTACTGCTTGATCTTCGTAGCGACGACCGATTAAACGCTTGATTGCGAATAATGTGTTTTTCGGGTTTGTTACAGCCTGACGCTTAGCGCTTTGACCAACTAAGATTTCGCCATCTTTGTATGCAATGATCGATGGAGTTGTACGTGCGCCTTCTGCGTTTTCAATTACTTTTACTTTGTCGCCTTCAAGTACAGCAACACATGAGTTGGTAGTACCTAAGTCAATACCAATAATTTTCGCCATTTGATGTGTTCCTCTAAAATTTTGTGAATCCCCCTCATATGCTTTTCGGTAAAGGGGATTTGCTTGTTATTCGATATGAGAGTCAATCGTTTTTTTTCAAGCATTTTTATGAAAAAAAACTGAAAAACTCTCAAAATACTGGATTTATTGTCCGACCATGACCATTGCAGGGCGGAGTAGGCGACCATTTAAGGTATAGCCTTTCTGTAAAACCGTACCAATTTCATTCGCTTTAGCATTTGGATCGATACCAACCGCTTGATGAAGGTCTGCATTAAAACCATTTTTTGTGTCTGCTTCGACCACACCAAATTTTTCTAGCGTTGTAAGCAACGATTTTAAAGTCAGTTTTACACCTTCTAATACAGGTGTTTCTTCTGCACCAGCTGCTTGAATCGCACGTTCAAGATTGTCGACAGAATCCAATAGCTCTTTCGCAAATTTCTCAAGCACAGTGTCTTTATGCTTTTCTGATTCACGTTGAATACGTTCAACACTTTTCTGTGCTTCGTAAACGGCATTGGCAGTACGTGCTTTTTCGAGTTTTAAGCTTTCTTCGAGTTTAGTGATTTGCGCTTGTAAATCTTCAACGCTAAGCTCGTTTGCTTGCTCTACACCTTCAGCTTGAGTTTGTTCAGTCTGTTGCTCATTTTGAATGTCTTGAGCTTGCTCATTGTGCTCATTAGCCATTGATGATCTCCGTTTAAAAAAGTTCTCAAACATGTACAGTCCTTTTGGCATTGATGCTCATAGGGTCAAACCCGAACTGCCACGTATAGGTCATTCATAGATACGGATGAAGTATGGGCAACGCGACAAAATTCAAGCGTTCAGGTCGATTTAAATCTTTTAATTTTGCTTATTTAAGTAAAAACTTAAGTTTTCGATGACGAAAGCAATAAATTCTTGGGTTATTTTCGGTAAATGTTGTCTTGATGCATACACCAAAGACAAGGTGAGATCGGGCGCAGAAAAATCTGTAAACACTCGTTCTAAGCGCTGCTCGGCAAAATCTTGACGTACTAACAAAGTCGGTAGCATGGAAACACCTTGCGCTTTGAGACACATCTGATAGAGCGCGATCACATCATTGCTCTTAAACGTAACATTTAACGGATAGTTCTGTGGTTGCTGATCTGTATCAAAAAGCGTCCAATATTGATTGTGGGTATGATGAGCAATACATTCATGCTGAATCAATTGGCTGGGATGAGAGAGAGGAGGGTGATCTTTTAAATAATGTGGATGTGCGCAGAACACAGATTCAATTTGGCAGACAGGGCGAGCAATCAGTCCATCAGCAACTTTTTGCGTAATCCTAAGTGCGAGATCAACTTGGGCATCCATGAGATCAACGGTATTTTCAGTTAAATACACATCAAAATGAATGTGCGGATAACGTTTTTTAAATTGCTTGATGCATTCATTGACACCCAATTGAAATAAGAACAAGCCACACGTAAAACGAATAGTACCGCTATGTTGTTCTGGCGCTGCTAAACTTTCCAAGAGTTGTTGTTGTTGTAAAATATTTTCACAATACACCAGTGCTTTTTCACCTGCAGGCGTCAGTGAAACTTTGCGAGTATTGCGTTGAAACAGTCGAGTGGAAAATGTTTGTTCAAGGTGTTCCAAATAACGCGACACCATTGCTTTAGAGTAGTCTAAATGTTCTGCAGCTTTGCTGAGATTGCCTTGTTGTGCAATACAGACAAAGACTTGAATGGCTTTTAAGGTATCCATATTTATTTTGATTGTTGCAAGATATGCAACATTTTATCTTAATTTAGTGGGTTTATTTAGCAATAATTGCAATTTAAAGTGTTTCCTATCAGATCGGAGACAACATATGAAAATGAATCCTTATGCAATTGCATTCGCAACCATTGCAACATTAACAGCAGCATCAACGACATTTGCCCAAGACTTAACACTCCAAAACTTTTTAGCGAAGCCTGAGCATTTTGGTGTCACTTCTACCTTGATTGAAGGGGATAAAGAAGTCCTGTTGGTCAATGCTCAATTTTCAAAATCAGAAGCGCTTCGTATTGCAGCGGATATTCTGGACAGTGGAAAAACGCTGAAAACAATTTTTGTGAGTTATGGTGATCCAGATTTCTATTTTGGTTTAGATGTATTTAAACAATATTTCCCGAATGTACAAATCATTGCTACGCCTGAAACGGTTAAACATATTCAGGATACGCAAGCACTTAAAGTGGATTACTGGGGTCCAAAAAATGGGTGCCAATGCTCCAAGCAAAATTATTGTTCCACAAGCATACACAGCCAAAACATTAAAACTTGAGAATGAAACCATCGAAATCAAGGGTCAAAAAGAACTGACTTATTTATGGATTCCAAGTGTAAAAGCAGTGGTTGGCGGCATTCCAGTATCTTCAGGTATTCACCTTTGGACAGCAGATACCCCAACTACGAAAGATCGTGCTGAAGTGATCAAAACATTGGAATCGATCAAAGCACTTAAACCGCAAACTGTTGTTCCTGCACATATGAAGGCTGGTGCTGCTGAAGGTTTAAATGCGGTGAACTTTTCAATTGATTATTTAAAGCAATACGAACAAGCCGTTAAATCTAGCAAAAACTCAGAAGTGTTGATTAAAACCATGCAACAGAAATATCCAACGCTGACTGAAACAAGTAGCCTTGAGTTAGGTGCTAAAGTTGTTAAAGGTGAGATGCAGTGGCCTTAAGCCTAAATTAATAAAGCCGTAATCTTCTGATTGCGGCTTTTATTTAGATTAAAGTAACTATTAACCTATTCTTTGTAATTGTAAGCTTTTGGGTATGTTCTACGAGGTTTATATAAATTATAAAAAATGAAGATGTTCGATTTTTTCTTTAATAAATTCAGTTTATATCAAAAAAAGTTATGAATAGATAAGTGCTTAGCCAATTTTTATGATCAGAAAAATATGTGAAATCTGCTTTTAATTGATTAAATAAAAGTTGCAAAAGCACGCTGTATAAATAACAAACCGCTACTAATCCGCATCACGCCAGCAGAAAAAATTGTGAATGATAGGCAACGCAAAGATAACTTTGCTATTTGTCATAATGAAAGGAAATACACAATGAAAAAGTTAGCATTGATCTCTATGGTTGTAACTGGTGTTGCATTCACAGCTGTGGGTTGTTCGACTCAAGGTGGTTTAGATGCTTCTGGTTCAGCTCAAACTAGTGCAGGCCCAACAGGCGTACAAGGTGGTGTTGGTGTACAAGCTGGTACGTCTGTAGATGTTCAACCAGGCGGTGCTTCAGCAGATATTTCAGGTTCAGTATCTGGCTCAGCTGGTGCTGATGCAGCAGGCCAATAAATTTTTATGCTAAGTCGGCTTGCAATAGATTGAATGTTAGATGCCAAAAATCAATTTATAGATGTACTGCTATATATCATGCATAGCGACTTTATTCATAAAAATGACACTTTTTAAGTGCTATAAAACCAGAGTTGAGTCATTCAGTTCTGGTTTTATAATTTCTAAACAAAGCATTAAAATCTGTTGTTAATTGGCAGAAAAAACGAAATCGAATAAGCATAATGGTTAATGACTTTTAAAGAATAGCCCTTTAGCGTACGACATATTTTGAAATCTTATTCTTGATCTATGACTTTATAAAAGCATATAGTCAACGAGAACAAGAATTATGGACAGAGTGAGAGAAGGGGACGACAGTGACAGCATTACCTCAAAAAATTCAAACAATTTTAGATAAAGGACAAGGTCCTGCTGCACGAGCACTTGATAAGCTGCCCAAGATCGTACAAGAATCCCTCGCTAAACTTTTAGGCTATCCGTATCAATATCCAGATTTGGATGCATTTACCAAATGCCTTATGGCTGTTCAGATTAAACAAGGACGCATTGGCTTTATTGGAGATGATCCAATCGAATCACGCCGACAATTCGATGCGCAAATGTTGGCGATTTTAAATAAATCAACATCGATTGATTCAGTTGAAGATATTCGCTTACCACTACAAAGTGGAACTGTTTTCGCAAGACATTATCATCCTGCACCAAATAAAAAACTTCCAATGATTGTGTTTTATCATGGAGGAGGTTTTGTTGTCGGTGGTTTAGATACTCATGATGAAGCCTGTCGACTTATTGCCAAATATGCAAAAGTACAAGTCTTAAGTATTGACTATCCACTTGCGCCAGAAGTGTCGCCGCAACTCCTAATCAAATCATGTGAAGATGCATTAGCATGGGTTTATCAAAACCGCCGTCAGTTGAAAATTTATAAAAACCGTATTGCTGTTGCTGGCGATAGTGCAGGTGGAAACATCAGTACTGTTGTTGCACAGCACGCCGCAGGTAAGTCATACGCACCGCAAGCACAATTACTTATTTATCCAGTTGTCGATTTCAAAAGTCGACATCCTTCATTTTATGCATATGGGGAAGGGCTGGTGTTAACAAGTAAAGATGTAGATTACGTTACAGATTATTATGCAACGCAGCACAATGTTGCTTTGGATGACGCACTTATTTCTCCAACTTATGGCAGTCTTAAAAAGCTTGCGCCAGCATATGTGATTACTGCTGGACATGACTTACTGCATGATGAAGGTGAAATATATAGCCATAAGCTCAGACAAAGCGGTGTTAAAGTGCAATACATCGATTACCCTGAACAAACTCACGGTTTTATTAATTTAACTCCAATTTCGAGCAAGGCTAAACGAAATACGATCGAGATAGCTAAGAACTTCAGAAAGTTTTGGGATAAGCATCACTAATACTTTCAAACCGATGTTTCACGTGAAACATCGGTTTTGTGTTTTCAGAAGATAACAAATAGAAATAGCAAAAATAGATTGATAAAACTAAGATGACTCGCTACAACAAATCTATTTCTGTACAGAGAAAAGCAATCATGAAAAAACTGTTCATTACAACAGCTCTAATTTTGGCGAGTAGCCATTTATTTGCAAATACGATGGTGGATATGAAAACCAGTATGGGCAATATTGAAATCGAATTGTTTGATGATAAAGCGCCAGTGTCTGCAAAGAACTTTGAGAACTATGTAAAAAGTAATTTTTATTCAGGAACGATCTTCCATCGTGTCATCCCAGGATTTATGGTTCAAGGTGGTGGTTTGGATGCCAATATGATTGAGAAGACAACAAAAGCTCCAATTGTGAATGAAGCAAATAACGGCTTGAAAAATAATCGTGGTACTTTGGCAATGGCACGCACTAGTAATCCAAACTCTGCTACAAGCCAATTCTTCATTAATGTAGCCGATAACAACTTTCTAAATCGTTCGAATATGGACGCTGGCTATGCTGTATTTGGCAAAGTAACGAAAGGGATGGAGATTGTCGATAAAATCGTAAATGCACCAACAGGAAACTATGGAATGCATCAAAATGTACCTAAACAACCAATTAAAATTATCAGCGTACAGATAAAGAATAAGAAATAAAATATAAAAGCAGAAATATTAAAAATATATTTCTGCTTTTATTTCAATTATTTGCTGCTTTATTTTGGTGTTTTTAAAGCTATTTGTGTGTAAAAAAAGAACACTTGATAAAGCAAAGAGTTAAAAAAGCTTGCGCACCAAAAAAAATCTCCTATAATGCACACATCCCGACGCAATGAAGCAAAAATAACTTAGCTTTACGGTTAAGTTGTTAAATATTTATTGCGTTTTATTTATCGCTGACGAGGCGATAAAGAGATCATTAAGAGAATAGAAGAACAACTTGTGTGGATTTTTACTAGTTGATC
>NZ_BAEB01000025.1:0-151941 GCF_000241225.1 Acinetobacter sp. NBRC 100985
AAGTACTAATTTAAACTAATAAATAAAAAGTACTTACTTAAAGTAGCTTTTTTTATTTGAAATAATCTTCATTTAATCAAACATATTCAACTGCGGTGTGATCTTTTCAATTCTTGCTTTTGGTACATGTGAACACTCAAACTCTTCAACAGGAAAACCTTGCATATACTCATTAAGTTGATACGGTTGCTTTAGGCTCAACCACTCATCCAAACGTGTGTCAGGTATCACAACAACTGATCTTTTTACATCACCTGGTTCATGGAAATCTTTCATCATCGGATGATCAATTGCGTCCATCGTAAGCATCGCCGCTGAGCGGATAATTTGATCATTTAACTTACGAATTTCATAGAGCGCTGCGATATAAAATGCTTTACCATCTTTGCGTCGAACACCCCAGCGTTGCGGCTTATTTTCGATATACTTGCTTTCATAGAATTCCGAAACTGGAATTACACCAAATTTGCATTTGTAAGCAGCATCCTGAAAGCTTGGCTTTTGAAAGATTGTCTCATGTCTAGCATTATAGGTATGCTTTGAAATGTTGATATCTTCAGACCATTTCGGTACCAATCCAAACAACACTTCACGCCACTCCAAACCATGATCAGATTTAAATAACAAAGGCGTTTTATAGCTAGGATAAACTTCCTCTGCATATTCAAATGGAATCAGTGGCAATTCGAGTTGCTTAGACTGTTCGATGGTTAATGGTTTATAGTTCGCACACATGTGTTATGTCGTTTAGCTCAGATTTAAAAATAAAAAGGAGGTTGCCCTCCTTTTCATATATTCTCTAATTATCCAAATAACTTTTTCATCTTCGCGCTTAATCCATGCACAAAACGATGTTTAGCATTTGCTTTGTCACTGGTTAAAAAGTTGATTTGGATTGATTGACGTTGTCCTTCATAAGGTACATAACCATGCCAACCATTATCTGTCACTTTAAAAGCAACTAAAGTCCCAGGGCCAGCATTAATTTCTTCAACATAATCATCCATATTCTTTTCATCATTAAGAATACGTAAGCGACCTGTTGGAGCATCCCAAGATTCATTCAAATAAATCAAAATTGTAAGAAGCTTGGTTTTTGAATCTGAATGAATACGACCATCTTTTTGACGTGAATAGCCACGTAAAGTAATCATCATTGGATGTTCCATAACATCCACATCAAACTTATCTGTCAGAATTTGACGAAATTCTTTAGAATCTAATGATTTGAGAAAACGATCAAAATTTGGCTTTAACTCTACATCTGCAATGTTATAACTACCACCCTGCTCAATTTTAGGGAAATCTTGAATTACCGCCTTAACTTCATCGTCTACAATTGAGTTTTCAACTACAAAATAAGGATATGGTGAAGTTGAAACTTGCGCTTCTTTGAGAGCATCTAATTTTAAAATATGTGACATCGTTATGATTCGACTGAATGATAAAAATCAAAATAGATTATAGCAAAAATTTTACGAGTAAGATGTTTAATCCTACTTCTACGACTTAATTCTATATACGGTTAATTGCTTTGAGTGCAATACAAAAACGCCAATACATGATCACCTGAATTACAATTGAGATGAAAAAATTAACCCAATTTTTATAGGGTTCAATCAAAATTGGAATTATTGAGGGTTCAATAAATCTTGCCGAGATAACAAAACCAAGGATAATAAAAATAAGAACCAATAAGTAGGCTACAAAGAATTTCACACCAATCGGTAAAAAAATACAAATAAGTCGATTTAAAAATTGTTTACCCTGATTTCCCCCATTAGCTTTAAAACAGAAATTTGTACCAACAATCAGTATTACAATACTTTGAAAAGCATTAATCAGGCTTGGGCCAATATCAACAATTGGATTCAAACGCATAGCAAACATGATGATGACCATAAATACACTACTTACCAAATAGTAGTTTTTATAATTCTGCTCACTTAAACGGTCATTTCTTAAATCATCAATTAATTTTTTTGTGTTCCAAAAATATATTTTTTCCTCTATTTATAAAAAAAGGTACCTATCGACTAGGTACCTCTTATCAGCCTATAAAATGAACTTAATCACCTTTATAACCTTTAAGTTTTAAACGAGCAGCGTGTAACAATGGCTCTGTATAACCAGATGGTTGCTCAGCACCCTTGAAAATCAAGTCAGAAGCAGCTTGGAATGCAATACCATCAAAGTTTGGCGCCATTGGTGTATAAAGTGGATCATTCGCATTTTGCTGATCAACAATTACAGCCATACGCTTAAGTACTTCTTCAACTTGCGCACGCGTTACGATACCGTGACGTAACCAGTTAGCAACGTGTTGTGAAGAAATACGTAAAGTTGCACGATCTTCCATTAAACCAACGTTGTTGATATCTGGAACCTTAGAACAACCTACACCAAGGTCAACCCAACGAACTACATAACCCAAGATACCTTGACAGTTATTTTCAAGCTCATTGTTCAACTCTTCAGCAGTCCAGTTTGTTTCAGGTGCAAATGGAGGTGTTAACAAGTCATCAAGTGTCAACATATCTTCAGCAGCTAATACATCTTGACGTGCTTTAACGTTGATTTGATGATAATGCAATGCATGAAGTACTGCACCTGTCGGTGATGGAACCCAAGCACAAGTCGCACCAGCATTTGGATGAGCAGTTTTAGTTGCTAACATATCTTTCATGCTGTCTGGTTTTGGCCACATGCCTTTACCAATTTGAGCTTTACCTTGTAAACCACATGCTAGACCAATTGCAACGTTACGATTTTCGTAAGCAGCGATCCATTTTTGTGTTTTAACAGCTTCTTTACGAACAACTGGAGCAGCTTCCATAGATGTATGGATTTCGTCACCTGTACGGTCCATGAAACCTGTGTTGATAAAGATGGTACGGTCTTTAGCAGCAGCAATACAGTTTTTCAAGTTCACTGATGTACGACGCTCTTCATCCATGATACCGATTTTAAGCGTTTTAGCTGGTAAACCAAGTGCTTGTTCAGCACGCTCAAATAATTCAACGGCGAAAGCAACTTCTTTAGGCCCATGCATTTTCGGCTTAACGATATACATAGAACCTTTACGAGAGTTGTGGTTCTCGTTTTGACCACGGATATCAGCGATTGTAAGTAACGGCGTTACCAACGCATCCATGATACCTTCAAATACCTCTTCACCTTCTACAAGGATCGCTGGATTCGTCATTAAGTGACCAACGTTACGAAGAAGCATGAGCGAACGACCATGTAAAGTTGTCGTACCACCAATTAGGTTTTGAACTGTACGGTCTTTATTTAAAGTACGAGTAATCGTTTTACCATTTTTCTCGATAGATTCTTGAAGATCACCCTTCATCAAACCTAACCAGTTACGGTAACCTTCAACTTTCTCTTCTGCATCTACAGCTGCAACAGAATCTTCTAAATCCTGAATCGTTGTGATTGCTGCTTCAAGTGTTAAATCTTTTACACCAGCCGCATCAGTTTTGCCAATCGGGCTATTTGCATCGATATCAATGATAACGTGTAAACCATTATTCAACAGAACGATTTCTGTTGGATTAGCAGCATCACCATTAAAACCAACAAATTGAGATTCATGCGCTAAAGATGTATTAGAACCATCTTTAAGTGTTACTGCTAGACCATTATTTACAACAGCGTATTTAGTCGCATCTGCATGTGAGCCTTGCGCTAATGGGAAAGTTTGATTTAAGAAATCTTTAGCGAATGCAATCACTTTGTCGCCACGAACAGGGTTATAGCCTTTACCCTTTTCTGCTCCATTTTCTTCTGAGATTACATCTGTGCCATAAAGCGCATCGTACAATGAACCCCAACGTGCATTTGCAGCATTTAAGCAATAACGTGCATTACGTACTGGTACAACAAGTTGCGGACCTGCTAATAATGCAATTTCTTCATCTACATTTTCAGTCGTTACTTTAAAGTCTGCAACTTCTGGTTCAAGGTAGCCAATTTCTGTTAAGAATGCTTTATATGCATTTAATTCGAATTTATTGTTGCGATGCCATTCATCAATCTTTGCTTGAAGTTCATCACGTTTAGCCAATAGTGCCTTGTTCTTTGGGCTTAGATCGACAACGACTTGCTCGAAGTTTTTCCAGTAAGTTTCACTATCTAAACCAGAACCTGGTAAAGCTTCATTTTCGATGAAATCGTAAAGTTCTTTAGCAATCGCTAGCTTGCCTTGTTGAATACGTACAGTCATTGTCTTTCCTGATGGTGCTAACTTTTTATAACAAGAAACCTAGTATACCGATTTATACTAGCCTGAATAGTAATATCACATTCCTAAATAGTAAGCATTTTCTCCATTAGAAGTATTGACAAGCTTAACTTTATGTTATCGACAAAACATCAAATATACGGAGAAAGATCCCTTTCTAGTTTGTAATTTACTTATTTCTATTAAAGCCATTTATTTATAACAAAATTCAACCAAGAATAAAGCCTTCTCTGTATCGAATTTATAAAAAAAGGCATTCCGAAGAACGCCTTTTCATTTATGAAGTTTTTGCGACTTGTATTTGTCGATGCTCAGAATGTAAATAATCATCAGATTGCATTTCGAGTAAACGTGATCTAGTCCGTTCAATCTCGAAAGCCAATTTTGAACCTTCGTATAGTTCAATAATTGAGTCCTCAGAGGTAAGCAAAAGCTTTACACCACGATCATAGAACTCATCGACCAAATAAATAAATCGACGCGTACCTTCGGATAAGAAATCTGTTAAATGAGGTACGTTACTCACTAAAACGGTGTTGTAAATATTCGCAATTTCAATAAAGTCCGCTGGACTTCTTGGTTTGAAACATAGTTCAGAAAACTCACACCACAAAACATCTTCGGTATGACCTAAGGTCTCTACAATACGATTATTAATCATGATTGGAGAATTCGACTGAACTTGTGTTTGCGTCAATGCCTTAAAGCGATCCGATAACCAAGACTGTGCATCATTGGTTAATGGATACTTAAATAATTGTGCTTGCTTTAAAACACGTAAACGGTAATCGACACCAGCATCAACATTCAAAACCGTACAGTTTTTTTGTACTAGCTCAATTGTTGGTAAGAAACGATCGCGGTGAATGCCGTTTTTATATAATCCTTCTGGTGCAATATTTGATGTGGCGATCAAAGTAATTCCGCGCTCAAATAGCTTTTGAAATAAATCACTTAAAATCATCGCATCGGTAACATTCGACACAAAGAATTCGTCAAAACAAATCACAACAGCATTTTTATAGATCTGATCAGCTACCAAATCCAATGGATTGCGTTGGCCAGATAACTTGTTCAACTCTTTGTGAACATGTTGCATAAAATGATGGAAATGCATACGTGTTTTACGACGAAATGGAACAGCATCATAGAACTGATCCATTAGCCATGTTTTCCCACGACCTACACCACCCCACATATAAACACCTTTTGGATAGGTCTGACGACGGAAACGTCGAAATGCCTTCTTTGATGCTTTATAGCGAGTGAGTAACTCTTTCCATACTCGATCTAACTCTTGCACTGCCTCAGCTTGCGCTTCATCTGGCATGAATTGTCCTGAATCAAGTGCTTGAGCATAACGCTCTGCAGGTGATGTTGGGATAAATGCAGTGCTATATGAGTCTGGTTTAGAATTTGACATAAGGTGTTATTGCAATTTTAATTGGTGAAAATTATATCGAACATTGAGTTCAAAGACATTAGATTTTAGGCTTAATTATCATAGAGTTTAAACATCATAATGTACCATTTTTAATCATTTAATTATTTCGATTATATTGTCTTGGGCTCTGTCCAAACCATCTTTTGAACGCATGATTAAACGCTGCTGGTTCAGAATAACCAAGCAATTCTGCCACTTGTTCAATCGAATATGAACTGTCTTCTATAAATTTTATTGCCTTCTGTTTGATCAGACGTTCACGAATTTCTTTATAGCTGGTCTGCATTTGCTGTAATTGATGTCTTAATGTACGCTCAGGAATATGTAAAGCACATGCCGTTTCTGCCATCGTTGGAATGATTCCATTTTGCAGCTCTAAATAATCTTCGACATACTCAACAACAGTAAGTTTTTGCTTTTCACTTTTCTGCAAGTTCGCTAAGTCTTGTAGGCATTTTTCTTCATAAACACGACAAGTAATCGCATCAGCAGAAGGAATTTTTACTTTTAAAATTTCGATATCATTCAGAATAAACGATGCTTGTTTACAGTCGAATTTGACATCTTGTCCATAATATTCTTGATATGCAGATAATAATGATAAATCAGCAGGTCTTTGAAATGGTAATTCAATTTTAATTTTAGGCGTTTCAAGCCCCATCATCTTGAAAATATCTTGCAAAAACTTATAAGTACCTGAAATTTCACATTGTGCTCTTAAATGACCTAAGTGAGTGTCCAATTGAACAGGCTGATAATCTAAATAGATTTGATGCTCAGTAATATTGAGATCCAATGAACCGAAAAGATGAGTTAAACGCTGAAAACGGACACCATTGTGCAAAGCAGTATGTAAATTCTCACTTGTTACCAACAACATGAGAAAAGGCCCATAACCTGCGAGTGCATAATGCTGACCGATAAACAGACCTTGTTCAGCACGAAGATCCTGACTAATATGCTGTAAAATATCCCATTCAATTGCATCTGGAATAATAGAGCTTGGATCTAAAGCATCAGCTTGAATTCCCATATCTGCGAGGCGAGCATCCACATCAATACCGACATGCCGCATGCCTTGAATCAAATACATCAATCCGAGGATAGATCTTTTCATCTCATCAAATACAATTCTCAAAACTTTAATGTTGTACTACAAAAGAACGAGCAAATGAATTGCCGAAATGATCAAGTTTTGCGTCTATACAATCATATTTAATCTCAACAAAACCTTTAAAATTGAGCAAAATTTAGCTGTATATAGGGCGTAGGCTATGCGTGAAGTATCCCAAAATGCGATTCAAAAAACTAAAGTTGCAATTATTGGTGCTGGTTTTGGTGGATTAGCAATGGCAATTCGACTATTACAAAGTCAAATCAACGATTTTGTGATTTTAGAAAAGACCAATGATGTCGGTGGTACATGGCGTGAAAACCAATATCCTGGTGCAGCTTGTGATGTTCAATCACATATGTATTCTCTTTCATTTGCACCTAAAACAGACTGGTCAAAGCGCTACGCAGAAGCAGATGAAATTTTTAAATATATTCAAGATATTACTGAGCAATATAAACTAAAATATTATTGTAAGTTTAATCATGAAGTGACCAATGCCGAGTTCGACGAAACTCGTAATGTTTGGACTTTAGAGTTAAAAGATCAGCCAACTCTTGAAGCTCAATTTGTTATCTTTGCCTCTGGACCTTTACACGTTCCTCAAGTTCCGCATCTTAAAGGAATAGAGAAATTTAAAGGCAAAGTATTCCATTCTTCACAATGGGATCATGACTATAGTTTAGAAGGTAAATCTGTTGCATCCATTGGTACAGGTGGCAGTGCAATTCAATATATCCCTGAAATTGCAAAAGATGTTAAACAACTTTATGTGTTTCAACGTACAGCAGCATGGGTGATTCCGCGTGACGAACGTAAATATTCACAACTGAGTAAATCACTCTTTAAAGCTTCAAATATTTATCGTCAAATTCACCGTACTCGTCTGTACTGGACCAATGAATCACGTGTTGTACCGATTGTACAACCACAAATTATGAAATATGGACAAAAACTTGCTGAAGCATTTATCCATTTCCAAGTGAAAGACAAGGAATTGGCGAAAAAACTAACCCCAGACTTTGTTATGGGTTGTAAACGTATTTTGATCTCAAACAAATACTTCCCGACCTTTAATCGTAAAAATGTTGAATTGGTAACTGATGGCATTCAAGAAGTGACTGCAAGCGGGATCATTACCAAAGATGGTCAAGAGCGTCCAATTGATTGCTTGATTTACGGTACAGGCTTTATTACAGACCCGCGTATTTACTTAAAGCACTTCAACTGTGTTGGTCGTAATGGGATCGAACTTAAGCAAGCATGGAAAGGTGGTGCAGAAAGTTATTATGGTATAAGTACTAAGAACTTCCCTAACCTATTCCAACTCTTAGGGCCTAATACTATTCTTGGTCATAACTCGGTAATCTTCATGATCGAGTCACAAGTGAATTACATCTTACAACTCATTCAAACTGTAGATAAAACTGGCACACAAGCTGTTGAAATCAAACATGATGTACAAGATCAGTTTAATGAACGCGTACAAGAACAGCTCAAAGGAACCGTTTGGCAAGCTGGCGGTTGCAGCAGTTGGTATCAAGCAGCTGATGGTAAAAACTTCTCTTTATGGCCAACTTATACTTGGAAATATTGGCTAGAAACTCGCAAAGTGAATGTTGCTGATTATAACTTTATGAGCACAACAGCGAATGCAAAAAACAATGCAGCTTAATCAATAATTCTTCATAATAAGCAGGTTATTTATAACCTGCTTTTTTTATGCATTCATTTATTCTAATCTTCCAAATATTTATTGCGATTAGCTTAGGCTATTTTATAGCACCCTATCTTTCTAAAAATCTAAAGCAATTTGTATTTAAAGTTCTTCCTTATTTTTCTTATATCCTATTAGTGAGTGTGGCATTTGAATTGGCCCAAGCGCTCAATCATATTGATCATCCTACGACTATCCTTCCGCCAGCAATCTTGATTGCTTTTACGACCTCGATTGGTTCATTCTTTGTTTGTTTATTGACGTACAAATTGATTGATCGGCAAAGCGTACAAGGCAAGATTTCATTACACCTATTTGTGGATGCTTTAAAAAATATAGCCAAAGCATTTCTAGCGCTAATTATCGGTATTCTACTAGGTATATTAATAAATAGGTCTGAAATACAAATTGACTTCAATAGTTGGTATTTATTACTCATTTTTATTTTTCTCATCGGTGTCGAACTGGCGTTTACACAATTTGACCGTAGCTGGTTAAGCTGGCGAATTCTCTTAGTACCTCTAGCCGCTTTTATCGGCTCTTGCCTTGCAGCACTCTTTAATTATTTACTCTTGTCTAAGCAGTATCATCTAAATGAAGTTATGGCCTTAGCCCAAGGTTACGGCTGGTATTCAATGTCTGGAATTTTATTCACTGAATTGCACTCACCTAAGCTAGGTGGAATTGCATTATTAACAGATTTATTTAGAGAAATTTTTGCAATTTTATTGATGTATTGCCTAGGTTGGCGTTTCCCTCGCTCTGCAATTTCGAGTGCAGGTGCCACCTCAATGGACGTTACACTTGCGATGGTAAAACAATCGTGCGGTACGCATTATGTTCCTCATGCGATGATGAGTGGATTAATTTTATCGTTACTTGCACCATTATTAATTAGTTTATTTTTGAGCTTAAATTTCTAATTACTAAAAAACTATGCAATTCAAATAAAATAGGTGGCAATTCATACCACCTATTTTTATAAAACAAATGAGTTAGATAGAAGCTAAAATCGATTTCAACATTTCAGTAGGATTTTCAGCCTTAGTAATTGGTCTACCAATCACTAGATGAGTAGAACCATCTAAGATTGCTTGTTTAGGTGTGACAATGCGTTTTTGGTCATCTGCATTTGAACCTTCAGGACGAATACCCGGCGTCACCAATGCAAACTCTTGACCCAACATGTCACGTAGAATTTTTGCTTCTTGTGCTGAGCATACAACACCATCTAAACCACTTTCTTGAGTTAATTTCGCTAAACGTTTTACGTGTTCGACTGGTTCAATATCTAAACCAATATCACGTAAATCCTCACGACCCATTGAAGTTAAAACTGTGACTGCAATGAGTTGAGTCTTATAGTTACCTGCTTTTAAACGCTCTACACAGGTTTCCATCATTTTACGACCACCAGATGCATGTACATTGACCATCCACACACCTAAGTCAGCAGCAGCGCATACAGCTTGGGCTGTCGTATTTGGAATATCATGGAATTTTAAATCAAGGAATACTTCAAAGCCTTTATCTTGTAAATTTTTAACAACCGATGGCCCTTCATGCGTAAATAATTCTTTACCAACTTTGACGCGACAAAGTGACGGATCAAGCTGTTCTACAATTGTTAAGGCGTCATATTGGCTTTTTGCGTCTAAGGCAACAATAATACTCACGAATCTAGTTCCATCACATAAAAATCGGCTTAATTATAGAGTGAATAATAAAATGAACAAAGTATGAAAACACGCTTAATGAAAAAAAGCATTTCTATCAAACCTAAATCATCTTTGTTCGGAAATTAATATTGCACGTGTATCTAATTCTAATGCTTCAAAAATATGATCTTGATCAGCAGGATAACAAATATAATCTCCTTCCTCCAATATCATTGGCTCAGTAATCAAGCCGACTTTCGCTTTACCTTTCATAATAATAATGTGCTCAACACTACCAATCGGATGCGGTTTACTGCAACGCGGCTCACCGGGCTGAGTTGTCAAGATATAAACATCACGTCTTGCACCTGTTGGACAGTTTGCTAATAAGATTGCTTGATAATGTGCTACTTCTGATGAAACAGATGGGCCTTCGCCGAAACGAATGACTTGGGTTTGAGCAATATTGCTTTCCATTAATTTAGCAAATGGAATGTCCAAAGCTACACACAATGCCCATAAGGTTTCTAAACTAGGATTTCCTTGTGCGGCTTCTAACTGAGATAAAGTCGATTTTGCAATACCAGCACGTCTAGCGACTTCTGCTAATGATAATCCAGCTTTTTGTCTCTCTCTCTGCAAACCTTTTGCAACGATTTCAATTGGCAATGACATAGTACACCATAAAAAACGATTGTTCGCTTTGACGAACAGCATGACAATGCATTATTATATCGTACGTTCGTTTGATATAGAAATCAGATATGTCTAATAAAACACAATACGACCTAATCAAAGCAATTGTTTTGATCTCTGTAGCTACGGGCATCGTCGGGATTTCATTAGGTGCTGTTGCTGCTAGTTTTAATATTCCGCTTTGGATTCCACTCGCGCTTTCTTTGACAGTTCTCGCTGGTGCTGCTGAATTTACTTTTATTGGTATGATTGCAACGGGTGCAAACCCCATTTTTGCTGCATTCACAGGGATTCTGATTAATTTACGTCACTTACCCTTTGGGTTATCTGTTGCTGACTTTATAGAAAAAAATGCTTTCCGTTTTATTGCATGTCACATCATGAATGATGAAAGTGTTATGTTTGGATTGAGCCAACAACAACCAGCTATAAAAAAATCAGCATATTGGATGTGTGGAATAGGTATCGCTATTCTTTGGCCAGTCGGCGTAATCATTGGTTATTTATTGAGTCAGAATATTCCAAATATTTATGCCTTCGGAATTGATGCGGCATTTCCTGCCATTCTCTTTGCATTGATACTCCCTCTGTTGAAAAATAAAACGACTCGAAACAGGGTGTTCTTCGGAAGTAGTTTATCATTAGCCTCTATTCCTTTTCTACCGACAGGCTTACCAGTTTTAATTTCTATGTTTGGTTTACTCTTAGGAAGAAAATCAAAATGAAATACGACACTGTTTATATAATTGCTGGAATTGCGATCTTATCAATCGGAACTTATCTCATTCGATATTCTGGCATTTACCTTGCAAATCGAATTGCTTTTAAAGAGCATCATCGACAAATGCTTTCAGATTCAGCTTGCATTCTTTTATTTACACTAGCTGTATTCAATACAATTTTTACAGAGAATGAATTTAGTGGAATAAGCAAAATAATTGGCGTTTCGGTTGCAATTTTATTTGCTTGGAAAAGATACTCTTTGATTGTTGTTATTTTAGTCGCAATCGTAGTAACAGCAACTTTAAGATATTTAGGTTTTTCTTAGTAAAAAAATAGCTCCTTGATTAACACAAAGAGCTATTTTTTAGATTATAAATAATCTTAGAATTCTTTAATTACAGTGGAGTGCGAGATTGACCTTCAGGATTAATATCTAGAACAGTTTTCTCATGCCTTACACTTGCGGCAGCTTCAGCAGCAGCCTGTTGTGCAAGTTGAATCTGCTCTTTTCTAAGGTGATCAATATCTTTACGTAAACGCTTGATTTCCCAACTTGTTTGGAACACTCGGAAAACCTGAACACCCAACAATAAACCAACAACAATTCCTAATGCTAGAGTTAACAAAAGTAATAAACCCAAACGCATTGCAGGAACTTGAGTAAATAATAGATCTACTTGTAATTCCGCTGGATTCTGAAGAACCAAGGCTAAAGCATAGCCAAAAATAGCAACGAGTAATGCAATTAATACATAGCGCATAAGCTGCACCTCTCTTTTTTATTTAGCTGATTCGTTTACCGCATCACGAAGTGCTTTACCAGGTTTGAAATGAGGAACTGCTTTTGCCGCAACATCAACTGCTCTACCTGTTTTAGGATTACGACCTAAACGTGGTTCACGGTGATGTAAAGCAAAGCTACCAAAACCACGAATTTCAATACGATCACCACTCGAAAGTGCTTCGATCATCTGATCAATCATGATCTTAACTGCATCTTCAACTAAAGGCTCAGCTAAGTGTGGGTTTTTAAGTGCAATCCGTTCAATTAAATCAGATTTATTAAGTGCTTCAGTCGTCATTGATGACCTCTTTAATTATTGCTACTTCTCAATGTTTTTAATAATAACCTGTTTAAATACAAAACGGTAGCGCAGTACATCAATACTACGCTACCGTTTACAGTATTTTTGTATAAAAAAGTACGTCTCTGTTACAAGAAACGTACCTTTTAACAAATTACTTCATTTGAGCTTTAATTAAGTCACCAATAGTCTTAGGACCATTGCTTTCTGCAGCTTGAGTAGCAGCAGCTTGACGAGCGTTGTTCACAGCTTCTTTCTCTTCAGCTTCGTCTTTCGCTTTGATAGACAAGTTGATAGAGCGTGATTTGCGATCAACGTTGATGATCTTCGCTTCAACTTCTTGACCAACTTCTAAGAATTTAGTCGCATCTTCAACGCGATCACGGTTGATTTCAGATGCTTTAAGAGTTGCTTCAATGTCATCAGCTAACTTAACTGTAGCACCTTTAGCGTCAACAGCAGTTACAGTACCTTTAACTAAAGCACCACGTTCATTCGCAGCTAAGAAGTCATTGAATGGGTCGCTGTTTAATTGCTTGATACCAAGGCTGATACGGTTACCTTCAGCGTCTACAGATAAGATAACTGCTTCAACTGTGTCACCTTTCTTGTAACGACGGATAGCTTCTTCGCCTTGTTCGTTCCAAGAAATATCAGATAAATGTACTAAACCGTCGATACCACCAGATAAACCGATGAAGATACCGAAGTCAGTGATTGACTTGATCGTACCAGAAACTTTTTCGCCTTTTTCATTAGACTTAGCAAACTCTTCCCATGGGTTAGCACGAGTTTGTTTGATACCTAAAGAAATACGACGACGTTCTTCGTCAACTTCAAGAACCATAACATCAACTTCGTCACCGATCTGAACTACTTTAGATGGGTGGATGTTTTTGTTTGTGTGGTCCATTTCTGAAACGTGTACTAAACCTTCAACGCCTTCAGCGATTTCAGCAAAGCAACCGTAGTCAGTTAAGTTAGTTACGCGTGCTTTAACGATAGAACCTTTAGGATAACGGCTCATGATCGCTAACCATGGATCTTCGCCTAATTGCTTAAGACCTAATGATACGCGGTTACGCTCACGGTCAAACTTAAGTACTTTAACAGTAACTTCTTGACCAACTTCAACCACTTCTGAAGGGTGCTTAATACGCTTCCAAGCCATATCTGTGATATGAAGAAGACCATCAATACCGCCAAGATCAACGAACGCACCGTAATCAGTAAGGTTCTTGATCGTACCAGTAACTGTTTGACCTTCTTCAAGTTGAGCAAGTAATGCTTCACGGTCAGCTGAAGATTCAGCTTCCATAACTGCACGACGAGATACAACAACGTTGTTACGTTTAGCATCAAGTTTGATTACTTTGAACTCTAACTCTTTACCTTCAAGGTGAGTTGTGTCACGGATAGGACGAGTGTCAACTAAAGAACCTGGTAAGAATGCACGTACAGGACCGATGTCAACAGTGAAACCGCCTTTAACCTTACCAGAGATAACACCAGTAACGATTTCGCCGTCTTCAAAGATTTTCTCAAGTTTAGTCCAAGTTTCAGCACGCTTCGCTTTTTCACGTGATAAAACTGTTTGACCCATACCGTTGTCAAGTGCTTCAACAACTACGTCAACAGTATCGCCAACTTGAACTTCAAGTTCACGTTGTTCATTTAAAAATTCAGCACGGTCAACTACGCCTTCAGATTTAAGGCCAGTGTCAACAGTAACCCAGTCAGAATCGATACTAACAACAGTACCTTGGATGACTGCACCCTTTTCAACGTTGAGGTTTAATTCACTTTCTTCAAAGAGGGCTGCAAAAGATTCGGTCATGATATACCTGATAAAGTCCGCGGTCTTGGATCAGACAAGGCCGGTTTAGTTAAGTTGTTACATTGTCCAAAAAATCTGATCAAGCAATGCTTCAACTGATAAAAAACTGTGTATCTATTTTATACAGCTATTGATATAGTCAACCATTAACTGAAACACCTCATCGATGCCTATTCTAGAACTATCAATGATATACGCATCATCAGCTGGCTTGAGAGGAGCAACTGTGCGCTCCATATCTCGCTTATCTCTAGCTTGTATGTTAGATAAAATGTCGCTTATTTTAGCATCAAGGCCCATGCCCTGCAACTGTTTTACGCGTCTCTCAGCCCGAGACTCAGCCGAAGCAGTTAAATAAATTTTCGCTTGGGCTTCTGGAAAAATAGAAGTTGCCATGTCACGGCCATCAGCAACTAGACCAGGTGCTTGAATAAATGCGCGTTGCCGTTCAAATAATGCTTTACGCAATTCAGGAACAGCAGCAACTTTAGATGCGTACTCGCCCACTTGTTCAGTTCTAATCGTATTTGTTACATCAATTCCATCTAGGAAAACCAAAATCGAGTTTTCAGTTGACTTGAATTCGATATTTAAATTCAATGCACAATCAACACATTGGCTAAGTGCTGTATCAAGCTGATCCAACAATTCTTTTTGAAACAATGACAGCCCAAGCAAACGATAGAGTGCGCCAGAATCTAATAAATTAAAATGATAATGTGCGGCAATTTTTGCAGCCAATGTACCTTTACCAGATCCACTCGGACCATCAATCGTAATAATATGAACTGTCATTCCAATCTCTTTTTTATGAAGCAACTGATTTGGCTAATTTAGAGAATCCTAGTGTAATGGCTGCTTTTAGTTGTGCAAGAACTAATTTGCTTACAAAAGGTGCTTTTGCTGTTAATTCAATCTTATAAGTCACAAGCGTGATGTATGGCGTGATTTCTTTAAAGTCAATTTGTCCCAAATGATGTTTTACCAATGGGTTATTAATCAACTTATATTCGATACGTTTATTTTCTTCTAATAACGTAATTTCTTCTTGCAGCGGCTTAATTGGACCAAAACCCATACGACGAACAGAGCCAACACCATCAGGGCGTTGCGGATCAGCAGAATCTTTTACACGTACCACTTGAACTGGAGCGAAAGCTTTGTTGTAAGTTGAATGTTTTGACAATAATTCAAAAACTTCAGAAATCGGAGCATTAAATTCTTTTTTTACAGTGATTGCATTACGCATAACTTCGCCTTTTTGATCTAACCAAAATCATGGGAGGCTTAGTGTGCCACAACTAATGAAACATTTTTAATCATTTAAGGACGTTTTAGATAAACGATTTTTCTTTTTTCATCTCTTCTTTTCTTGAAAAAATGACTTAATTGATTTGAGCATTGCTGCTGCATACAGCCATGCTCAAACGTAAACTTATGGTTGTAATATCCGTTCTCTAGTAACTGTCGAGCACTCACTAAAGAACCAGCTTTAGGTTCGGTTGTTGCAAAAACAACTTTTTGCACACGCGCATGAATCAATGCACCTACGCACATCGTACAAGGTTCAAGGGTTACATAAAGAACAGCATCATCAGGAAGGCGGTAATTTTGAATTGATGCACAAGCAGAACGTAATGCTTGAATTTCAGCATGAGCTGTCGGATCAGACAGTTTAATCGGAGCGTTATAACCTGCACCAATAATCTTACCATCACTTACAATCACTGCTCCAACTGGAATTTCCCCATCTGCCGCAGCTAATGCAGCCTGCTCGTAAGCAAACTGCATCCAGTATTCATCATCTGTATTTATTTCAGTCATGATAAATTATGAAACAACGCCATATTGTCTTAAAAGCGCATTCCAACTATCAATATTTGTTACTGGTGGATGATCAGACAAAATATCTTTTAAGGTAATTTTTTCAGCAGCTTTCCATTCTGGTGAAAGATCCTTATCAACCAAACGGGCACGGACGCCTTCTACAAAGTCTGGATGGCGAATTTTCCAATCTGAAATTTGTGCTTCTAATGCAAAAACTTCATCCCAAGCATGACCTTGCTTACCCCACTGCCATAACAACCATGTGATTGCGGCAGTGCTTGGAGAACCCTTCTGTAAATTCTCACTTGCTTGACGTAACCAGTCACTACTCGCTTCGCTCAAACCGATGATGGCTTGATAGTCATATTCAAAGCTTTGTCCACGACATACGCTATGAATAACATCAATAGAATTTTGCAATGGCCCAGAAGCTACAGGTCTGTGTAAACTATTTAAAGTGTCATCAATTGCACGAAATGCGCCTGCTGGATAATGATTCCAGTCAACATTGAGAACTTTTTGAAGCACGTTATCTCGTTGAGCCTCACAAATATGTGTCGCCCAGCCAATGCTAAATGCACCAGCAGCCGTCATGATCGAACCCGTCAACCCTGTAAATAAGCCAATTTGTCCACGATCAGCTAAAAAGCGGCTACCGCCTACATCTGGATACAAACCGATATTGATTTCTGGCATTGCCAAACGTGAATATGGCGTAACTAGACGAAATGGAGCTGCCATAAACAACCCAAGACCACCACCCATCACATAGCCTTCACCCCAAACGACAATTGGCTTAGCATAATTATGAAGTAATAAATCTAAAGCATATTCCTGCTCAAAAAATTTGTTTGCAGTATCAACTTCATTATTAATAACTAATTGACGAAGTTTACGAACATCACCACCTGCGCAGAATGCTTTAGGCGTTGTTGAATCAAACCAAATCGCTTTTACACTTTCATCGACGTGAAAGTCTTCAAACACTTTCAACAAGGCACTAACAATAGATTCATCTAATGCGTGTAAAGATTTTGGTCTGTTAAGGCGAACAATACGCCAACCATTTTTTGCCTGTTCGATAACTAAATCAGGATGATAGCTACTTAAATCGGGAGAAGTCATTATGCGTCCAATTGCCAGTCTATAGGCTCAATGCCATGTTGTTTCAAATAATCATTTGTTTTTGAAAACACTTTACAACCAAAAAAACCACCTCTATTCGCTGAAAGCGGAGATGGATGCGCTGCAGTCAGCACAAGGTGTTTATTGCGATCAATGCGTTGCCCTTTACGTTGCGCATAAGCACCCCATAAGATAAAGACAACTCGCTCACGTTGTTCATTTAACGTATCAATCACAGCATCGGTGAAGTCTTCCCATCCTTGCTTTTGATGTGATGTCGGCTGCCCAGCAGCAACTGTAAGTACGCTATTTAATAACAATACACCCTGAGCCGCCCATTTACTTAAATCTCCATGACGAGAAATAGGCACAGCTAAGTCAGTATGTAACTCATGAAAAATATTACGCAAAGATGGAGGTAATGCAACCCCTCTTTGTACAGAAAAACTTAAGCCATTCGCCTGATTTGGGCCATGATAAGGATCTTGTCCCAAAATTACGACCTTCACATTATTTAACGGCGTAGTGTTGAATGCATTAAAAATTTGCTTACTTGGCGGATAAATCGTTTTCTGTGCAAGTATCTCTTGTTGCAAAAATTCACGCAAATTATCCATCTTCTGACTGAGAAGAAAATCTGATAGTGAAGTTTTCCATGAGTCATCCAACTGAACTTTATTTAATTTGTCCTGCTGTTGTTCAGTAAATTGCATCAAAATTCCTTGAAATTAATTCGCTCAATAAATTGATAAAGTATTTAAATATTTACTTGTAGTTCTACATTCGGGTTTTGAAACTTCATACCTTTTTTCAGTTTTTCATACATCTGTGTATCGCTCCACTCAGACTGTACTTGTTCAGAAAAAATGATTTGCTCTAAATTCAACAAGCCCATTTGCTCATTATTAATATCTTCTTGAAAGCTTTGAGCATAGCCCGTATCTGTTTCATGCACGATCACAGAATACACCTCAACATCACCCTCACCATTCTGAGTAGCAGTCGAGTTTAATACTTGTTGAGCAAGGAAAAAGAAAATACGTGAGAACTGCTCTGCCGAAGGTGAAACAGGTAAAGAAATCCAGCGAGCACTAAACGTTTTACATGCATCTATGTACGCGGCATCATCTTTTTGCCAGAAACAAATCGCATGGTCAAAACTATCAAACAACTCTTTAATGACGCCTTTTAAAAGACCAAAATCATAAACCATTTGTCCATGATCAAGCTTTGACGCTTTTAATAATAATTCAACTTTATAACTATGCCCATGAATCGAACGCTTACAACGATCCGATGTACAATTTCGTACAATATGAGCATTTTCAAACTTAAATAATTTACGAATTAACATGCACCAAGCTAATCTTTATCTGCAAACGAATTTTATTATAAAGCAAAAGAACTAGCATTGGGATTGATTTTAAATCTTGTCACCATTTGCAAACTCAATGATGAAAATTAATTAAAAGGTGCAAGACTTCTTGAGTAAACAGTGACTTGCCTATCTTTTCTCACCATAGAGCTAGTAAATTGACGTTTCCGTTCGCTTAAAACAACTTCAATTTGAGCAGCGAAATAATTTGATTTGCTATCTAACAGCCCTGCAACATCATTTTTTGTCTGATCCTCAACCCCAGAAAAAGCATTTAACTTCCACAAATCATCAACATTATTAAAATAAGTTAAATTAGAGAGTTTTGCTTTTAATTCTTGATCGAGTGCGTTTACATCCACTCTTGGATCTATGCTTGCCAATAATAAGGCCGATGCAGTATTCATGTTGACTTTGGTTTGCTCTGGTAAAGCCGTCACATAAGGCTTAATCAAATCATAGTTTTTACCTTCAAAGCCTTTGACAAGCTTCAATTCATCAACACTATGAAACATTGTATTCGATGCCAAATAAGGCGGATTTAAACCTTGATAGTAGTTACTCTCGGCACCCATTGCACCAGTCGTTTCATCATCACTGTCCTGCCAATCAATTACAGCCTGACTTAATTCTGCTGGAAGCCCAACTCGCTGCAAAAGTTTTTCAAACCAACGCTTGGCTGCTTCATCAACTTTACCATCAGATTTAACCAAATTATTCAGGTTAAATTTACCAGATTCATCTAACAAACGACCAGATACAGCACCATCTTCAACTGAAAATGGGGGCATAGGCTTTGCCCAATTTTCCTGTAAATGATCAATACTGCTGCCGTTATCACTGTCTTGAATCAATAACTCAGAAAAAAAAGCTTCAGCACTCTTGGCATATAGTAAAGACTGATCTTGCCGCATCAAATATCCTGTATTTTCAGCAGTATTAGACTGTCGTTTTGCGATAGTTGCAGCCAAAATAGTCGCTAAAGCAACCATAACCAAAATCGTTAATAATGCAACGCCATGTTGTGATTGATTCTTTATCATTATTATTGACCATCCTGATTGGTACGAAGCAGACTATAAATCCATTCATAATCTGTTCCTGCTACCGTAAGCTGGATTTTCAATCCTAATGGTAGCTTTTTTAGTTCTACTACATTATTTGGATCATTGAGATTTTCTGGCCATTGGGTTAATTCTTGAGGATTCAAAACAGTTACTTTAAATTGATCTACATTTTCAAGCAAAGTACTTGAAACAGGCTGAATACGATTTGGGATATTCAAGTTTGAATATTTAAGTCTATATACTTTTTTCTGTGCCGAATCATAACGATACTCTATTCGCTCATAAGGTGACAAACCTTGCTTTAGAGGATCTGAGACACCCGCCTTACTGAACATAAAACTTCTATCGTTGAGCACCAAAGCAGCCTGTATTTGCCTCCCATCATTTGCTGTTAAAGGAATAATTTGCAAACTGTCTCTTAAAATTTGCTGATACGCATCTTGCAATTCAAATAAATGTGTCTCATGTTCAGCATTACGATCTTTGACTTTAAGCAGATAATCAAAAACCTTCCAACCCATCATTGAAAGCACAGCAAAAATTGCGATCGCAACCAACAGCTCCACTAAGGTAAATCCTAAAACTGATTTCTGACGAGCAATGCTCGACCTTACTGCAAAGCCGAGAGCTAAGCTTCGAGTGTTTGAATTAACCAAGCCAAACTTTGGTTGAGCACTAGAAATTGATGAAATACCAAACACATTTTTATTATTCATTATGTTCTAGCTTTTGCTGGATAATTAAAAAATACAACATTAGTAATTCCCGCTTCTACTTTGCCTTGATCAGCATTAAATAAGCTAACTTGCAGTTCAATACGTTGTATTTTGGGGCTAATCGTTGATTGTGCTTTTTTATCAATTTGCCACGTTTCACCTTGAGAGGTCACTTGTTTAGATTGAGTTCCATCTAGCCACTCTTGGTTCATTTCCATCGTGGCAACTTCATTCATAGCAACAAACTGTGCTTTGGTCCGTAAAATTGCATTTGAAGTCGACTGAGTGTATTGCATCGCTATTTTTGTTAAAGCAATTGCTGCGACTGCAAAGATAGCCAATGCGACCATAACTTCAAGCAAGGTAAATCCTGAGACACGATTAAATCGAGCAACGCTTGATCGTGTCGCAAGACGAGAAGCTATGCTTTGAGTTGCAGGATGAGCCAAACATAATTTCGTCTGAGTACCTGAAAGAACACTATGTTTTGAGTATCTAATTTTCATTTACTTTACCCAAGTGATCTAACTCGAATTCGTGCCCAATTGCTTGTTGTTGATAATAAAACTGAATCCGAACAGGTTTAACCTCACCATTGCCAAACCAAATTAACTGAGGTGCCTTACCACCCAACAAATCTTCATTGTTAGCTTTTGGATAACTCTCATTATCCAGACTTTCAATGCTAAATGAAACTTGCTCAGGTAGCTGACGTGTTTTGAATTCTACATAAGGCTGCCAAGTCCGATCTTCTTGTTGAATTTGTTCTTTGCTCTGATCGTGATATTCGAACAAATTATAGCTAAACGGTGCGACATCAGTCGCATTCTGGGTATTTAAAGCAAATACCTTAGCTTGATCCGTTGCTTCTTTATTAATCTTTTTTAGATCTAAAATAAACATCTCACGGGCTTGCATCGCTCTACGTTGGTCAACACCACCAATATTCAATACAACTAAAGATGCCATAATCGTCATGATCACAATAACGACCATGACCTCAATCAAGGTAAATCCTGAGACACGATTAAATCGAGCAACACTCGATCGTGTCGCAAGACTAGAAGCCATGCTTTGAGTTACAGGATGAGTAAAACAACGTTTCTCTCTAAGAAGCCTAGCTTCGCAAGAAGGCAAAGCTCTATGCTCGAAGTGAGCAAATTTTCGTCTAACAACGCGCGGTTCTACTGCACAAGAAGCTACACTTCGAGTGTGAGGATGAACAAGATGAAATTTTGTCTGGGTATTAGACATAGAACTATGCTCAGGGTTGACGCATTTAAATCGAGCATAGCTTGAAACTTTAGCAAACCGAGAAATAAGATGTCGTTTGCTTGTTTGTCGACTATGCTGCGAGCAGTTCATTGTATTGACCAACTATGTCGTAATTGTTTCAAGTTGCTTCGGCATGGCTAAAGCTTGTTCGATATATGCAACTCGCAGAGTATCTCTTGAACCAAGATAACGCTGGTAAAAACTTGAATTGAGAATAACGGCAGCGCCATAAGTCAAAGACCAAATGGATGCTAAATAATCACGCGTTGTCATCGTGCTATTAATATCCAACAAATAGCTTTCTGTCATACGAATAATAATGCGTAAACGTTGTCGACGAACTTTATATAACTCACTAAATAATAGCTGTATACCTTGACCTGTTGTAGATAAACGTTCTTCTATCTGATGAAATAATGCTGTGCGTTCAGGATGATGTAAATGATGCAACATAAAGAAAGCTAAATGTTCAGGAAAACTTTTTTCAGTGTCCTGAATCATTTCCAAAAGCATTCGCTCATTACGAATGATCAACAACATATACAATTCATCTTTACTTTGAAAGTGTTTGTATAATGTGCCTTTGGCAAGATCTAGCTCTGCTGCAAGAGCATCTAAGGTCATGCCTGCTTCACCATTTTCTAATAGGAGTTGCTCAGCGATTTGAAAAATTAATACTTCTCGTGCTCTAAACTGAGCTTGACGATCCATTTTCACGTGATAACTCTCTTCCTAGTACAACAATAACCGTTTATTTCAAATTTAAGAGATTCTCAAAATTTTGTGTGGTAATCATGCCAATCTCTTCAAGCGATTTATCATATACATCACTCAGTGCTTTTGCTACATAAGGAACATATTTTGGTTCATTCGTTTTACCGCGATATGGCACAGGTGCTAAATAAGGACTATCTGTTTCTATTAGCACTCGATCAAGTGGTACTTGTTTTGCAACATCTCGCAAATCTTGGGCACTTTTAAATGAAATAATGCCTGAGAAAGAAATATAGTAGCCACAATCCAGCACAGCTTTGGCTGTTTCCCAGTCTTCAGTGAAGCAATGTAAAATACCATGTGTCGATTGTTCAGCTCTAATGATATCAACGGTATCGTGTTTAGCTGATCGGGTGTGTACAACAACTGGTTTCTTTACTAATTTTGAAGCCTGTATATGACGAGCAAAGCATTGTTTTTGTTCTGTAATAAAATCTGTACTGTGATAATAGTCCAAGCCAGTTTCACCTAGCGCCCAAACTTTTTCAGATTGGGCTAGTTCAACCAAATAGTCTGTTGTTGCTCTTGCCATCACATGATCATCTTCACAAGGATGCACGCCTACGGTATATCCAACATCGTGATGACGAGATGCGATTTCTGCCAATTTAATATGATCATCAAGATCAACTGAAATCCCCATGAACTTCGAAACACCTGCAAGTCGAGCTTGTTCAAGTGCTTGATCTAAGTTTCCTTCATAAGGACTTAAATCCAACATGGTTAAATGGCAATGCGTATCAACAAACACTATTTTTTCCTATCTACGACTATAATTACATTGTATAACTTGGGCGATCTAAAGCCTTAGATCCTGCCAACAATTTTTCAGCTTCATTTTTATAATACACACCTTTTTCTCCCACAAGCTGGATTGCAAAGCCTTGTGGTTTAAAATGTGTATGTTTTTGAGAAATCCAAATTACTTTGCCTGTGAGTGGTATTTTCTGAGATTGTTCTGGTAAGGTCGCCAACACGAAAACTTCTTGCCCCATTTTCACAGCTTGTTTAGTTGGAACAAATAAACCACCTCCTTGAACAAAAGGCATATAGCTAGATTGCAAGGTTGCTTTATCAGGAATATTTACCTGTATAATCCCACCCATCATTTGCGGTTGCATAACATTCCCCTGTTAAATTTAAACTTAAATCATTTTTATATAACTAAATATTCTAAAAATCGATCAAATACATGTGCCATTTGATTGATTATGAATAATCAGATTGCAAAAAACCGTAGACAAAAATTACGTTATTTCTTGATTTGATTATAAGAAACATTAGATGAAACAACAAACAATGTTTTTCATCTAGCACTCTCATCAAACTGCATATGCACAGCAATTAAACACATATTTTTCATAGCACATCTAGTGAAATAAAAAACAGAGCCTATGCTCTGTTCTTATTTAACAACTCATAACACAATCATTCTAGGAAACATTCATAAGTTGGATAAACAACTCATCCATAACCAATTGAGTTTGAACATTTTGCTCTAACATCAGCTTTTTATGTTGTAAATCACTATAAATCTCAAAAAGTTTTTCTAAATCATAGCATTCGGCTAATGCTTGAAAATCCAAATCATAGTTACGCGTTGATTGATTGAGCTTCAAACTAATCAAATCACCTAGCAGATATTCAAACATGGTGACAAACTCTGAGAAATTCAGCTCTTTAGACCACTTAGCAGAATAGTTCAAAGGCATATTTTTTTCAGAGACTAGTTTCAGCCAATCACTTAAAAAGTTACTTCGCTTAGAAAGCCATTCACTTTGTTGAAGTTCGATTGCGCTTAATGGCATATCATTTGCCAAATTTAGTAGCAATGAAACTTGCTCTGCGGAAATATCTGGTAATTGCTGCTGAACAAACTGCTGAGCATCCTGAATCGTTAAACGATCTAAAGAAAAATGCTGTAGACGACTACGAATCGTCGCAGGTAATTTTAAATAATGATCTGCTAATAGAATAAGAACAACGCGCTCACCAGGTTCTTCCAATGTTTTTAGTAAAGCATTAGAGGATGCAATATTGAGTGCTTCAGCTGGTTCGATCACAACCACACGCCAGCCTTCACCGGTTTGTTGAACAAATGGAAGTAAATCTCGAATTTTTTCGATTTTTATTTTTGCATTTTGTTTCTTATTTTCTTCATCTGTTGTGATGTGAACATAATTAGGATGCGTATCCGATTTTAACCACTGACAACTGCTACACTGACCACACGCTGATTGAGCTTTTTTATTTAAACACAGTACCCAAGCGACAAAACGTTGTGCAAACTCTCGTTTTGCACAGCCATTCTTGCCATAGAAAAGTAAGCCATGCCCAATGTCAGGAAAACGTGTTGTTAACAGTTCCCAAGTTTGTTCATGCCATGGATAAATCATAGAATGTTGTAAATCGACCATTATATATTATTCAAATAAGCTTTCAGGCATTGCATTTAGACGATCTAAATCAGCTTGCGTATCTACACCTGGCGGTAAGTTAGCCTCAGCTACGGCTATTGCAATACGATGACCATTCTCTAATACACGTAGCTGTTCTAAACTTTCTAACTTTTCAAGCTTACCTTGATCCCATGTCACATACTCTTGTAGCAATTTCACACGATAGGCATATAGGCCTAAATGACGAAATGCTTGATCATGTAGTTTAGCTTCTGTTTCTTTTGCGCCATCACGATCATAAGGAATGGTAGCTCGACTAAAATACAATGCTTCATTACGATTGCTCATGACGACTTTTACAATGCTATCACGATGAAACTCATCCAAACTATGGATCGACTCGCACAAAGTAGACATCGAACATTGCGGATTATCAACCAAGAGTTGAGATACTTGTTGTACTAGTTGTGCAGGTAATAATGGTTCATCACCTTGTACATTGACAATAATATCATCCTGCGCCCAGCCTTTTAGACGAGCAACTTCACTGAGACGATCTGTGCCAGAAGGATGATCCGCACTTGTTAATACAACATCTACCCCCTCTGCACGGCAAACTTCTGCAATTCGCTCATCATCCGTAGCAACACACAAATCATCAAACCCTGCTACTTTTTTAGCTTGATCCACTACACGTAAAATCATTGGACGACCATGAATTAGTAACAATGGCTTCGCTGGCAAACGTGAACTCGCAAAACGAGCAGGAATAACAATATGTTTCATGATAGTGCTCTAAGAAAATTGAATACCGACTTGTTGTAATTGTTGTTTCAACAACTCATAACAA
Source organism: Acinetobacter sp. NBRC 100985 (assembly GCF_000241225.1). Taxonomy (NCBI): domain Bacteria; kingdom Pseudomonadati; phylum Pseudomonadota; class Gammaproteobacteria; order Moraxellales; family Moraxellaceae; genus Acinetobacter; species Acinetobacter sp. NBRC 100985. Next base: position 25,932 of record NZ_BAEB01000025.1, read on the forward strand.
TCGGATGATAAAACTGCTTCAACAGGAACAACCCAAATCGGGATATTAAAATTAGGGTTTTGTGATAATAATGCCTTAAATTTCACAGCATCTTTTTCAGTCGTAATGATTGCATCCTGATTGTCAAAAGTTAAATCTGAAATCTCATAATCATGGTGATCTGGGAATTCATGTGCTTGGTACTGAATCACGCCAATCTGACTCAATGTTTGATAAAAACGTTCAGGAAAACCTATTCCTACGACAGCATTAAAATATTTTTCTCGGTCAAACCAAACAGAATCAAGATTTTTATTTAACAAATAAGGTAAGCCTATTTGTAAATGCATATTATTGGAAACTTGAGCAGATTTGGTATGGTAAATAACAGTACTATGCGATAAACGAGCTTTTGGTTCACGCAAATAACCTTCAGGTAATAATCTTTCATTACCCAAACCTCGATTCTGATCTAGCACGATCCATTCAATCTGACGATCAAGTGCCCAATGCTGAAGACCATCATCACTAATAATTAAATCTAATGCATGAGATTGCAATAACAACTCAATAGAGGCTTGGCGTTTAGGCCCAACAGCCATAGGCACACTAGTAGACTGCACAATCAATGCTGGTTCATCACCAACAGTATCTGGTTCTGACAATCGATTAACTAATGCTGGGAAAGGCCCTTGCCCCCCATAACCACGGCTGATCACGCCAACGCGGATATTATGCTGTTGTAAGTATTTAACCAACTGGATTAATAAAGGCGTTTTACCACTACCACCTACAGTAATATTACCAATCACCATCACTGGTACTGGCGCTTTATAAACAGTTTTAATGCCAGATGCATACAGAGATTTATTCAGATTAAATCCGAGTTGATACAGCCATGATAATGGACGCAACACAATTAACCATGAGGCTTGTTTATTCCAAGCATCCTGTATATGTTGCGCTAAAGACATCCTTAGTTTTCCTCAAAATTACGTTCATGCAACTGATAGTACATACCATTTTTTGCAAGTAATTCTGCATGTGTACCTTGTTCAACAATCTGTCCTCTATCCATCACTACAATCAAATCGGCATTTTCAACAGTAGATAAACGGTGTGCAATCACAATCGTAGTACGGCCCTGCATTGCCTCATCAAATGCTTGCTGGATAAAATATTCAGATTCGTTATCTAAGGCACTCGTTGCCTCATCCAAAATTAAAATTGGAGAGTCTTTTAAAATAGCTCTCGCAATTGCAAGACGCTGACGCTGACCACCAGACAAGTTTAGACCCTGCGCACCCAAAATAGTGTCATAACCTTGTGGCAGGTTCATAATGAAGTCGTGTGCATAAGCTGCTTTAGCTGCAGCAATTACTTGCTCATCACTTGCATCTTGTAATTGACCATACGCGATGTTGTCACGAACTGAACGATTAAAAAGTACAACCTGCTGATTCACCATGGCAATTTGTGAGCGCAGACAAAGCAATTCAATATCTTTTACAGGAATATCATCAAAATAAATTTGCCCACTGCTCAACTCTTGGAAGCGAGGTAACATATTTACTAGAGAAGTTTTTCCTGCACCAGACCGCCCGACTAGCGCAACTGTTTGCCCTGCACGAATATCTAAAGAAAAATCTTTAATCGCTTTCGTGCCATCCTCATATTGCAAGCTTGCTTGATCAAAGCGAATATTCCCCTTTAGCTCAGGTTTAAGCTGACCATTGTTTTCTTCTTCAGGCAAATCGAGTAATTCAAAAACAGAATGTGCCGCTGCTAGTCCACGCTGTAATTTTTCATTAATATCAGTTAAGTTTTTAACTGGTTTTGAAATTAAACCAGCGGCAGTGATATATGAAACAAATTCGCCTGCAGAGGTGTCACCAAACACTTGTGGTCTCAGAGCTAGCCAAAGAATTACAGCCATCGCACACGACAGAATCAATTGGACAATTGGACTGTTAATATTCTGAACAACAACCATTTTTAAACCACGACGAAGGTTCTCTTCAGATGATTTATAAAAACGTTGTTGTTCAAATGCTTCGCCAGTAAAACTCTTTACAACAGAGTTACCGTTAATCGTTTCTTGCACGACATGGTTTACATCACCCATCGTGTTTTGAACTTGAACAGACAGCTTACGCATCCGTTTAGCTGCTACACGAACAAGGATTCCAATCACAGGCATGAAAACGATAATACAAAGTGTTAAACGCCAATTGGTATAAAGCAAATAACTTAATAGACCAATGACGATCAAGCCATCTTTAACTAGGGTTTGTAATGAATCAGAAGATGCGGCTGTCAATTGTTGAACGTTGTACATCAACTTAGCACTAATATGGCCTGAGGTATTATCTAAATAATACTGTGCAGGAAGTCTTAATAGCTTTGCATAGACTTCTTGACGAATACTAAATACCAAACGTCTTGAAATAACCGCTGTAAAGTACCCACCGAGGAATAAACCCACACCACGAAAAAACATCAACAAAACAATGAGCACTGGAAACCAATCTAAGTTTTCACGGCTACCATTTTGGATCGCATCAATAATATATTTAAGGAGTTTCGCAACAGAAACTTCTGTAGCAGCGTTGATTCCAAAACCGATCAATACAAATAAGGCTACGCCCCAATAAGATTTTAAATAAGCTAAAAGGCGAACATAAACCTTAAAATCTTGATTCACTCAGTGAAACCTCTAGTTGGAACTTTTGTGCTGATATTGACGTTTACAAAACCTAGTTGGCCTGCAACATCCATAACTCGAATTACATCTTGATGAGTTGCCTTAGCATCCGCCGCGATAATAAACATAAAATCTCTGCGGTCTTGTGCAACTTGCTTAATTGCAGTGCTGAGATCAGCAATATCTTTGGAGGATAATGCTTGACCATTCACGGAATAATGCCCTGTGGAGTCTACCATGATTTCAATTTTATGATCGAATTGTTTAGGTGGAACACCCTGAGCATCTGGCAATGTTAGATTTATACGGCTTTGCTGACTAAAAGTCGTTGAAAGTAATAAAAACACCAAAATAAATAACATACAGTCAATCATTGGTGTCAAATTAATATGAATATCTTCAACTTGAGAACGTTTAAATTTCATGAGATCACCTATGCTTTAGCTTGCACGGCGATGTTCTTGAACATGTGGTACTTTTTTATAGAAAAGTGCTGCATGAAACAAAGTTGATTGTTGCTCGAGTTCAGCAACATACTCATGAACAACTCGTTGGAAATATCGATAAGCAATCATCGCTGGAATTGCAATAAGCATCCCCACAGCAGTTGTAATTAGCGCCTTAGAAATACCTGGCATCATTGTACTTGCATTACCTGCTGAACCAACATCGATCACTAGAAATGACTCAATAATACCTAATACAGTACCCAACAAACCAAGTAACGGTGCAATTGCACTTAGTGTACCGAGAAAATTGATATTCTTTTCTAGATGCGTAATTTCTTGAGATGCTGCTGCTTCCATTTGAGCACGAGCAAACTGTTCACCTTGATCCCTATGATCGTAACCAGCTTTTAGGATTCGTCCTAATGGACTGCGCATTGCCTGTTCTTGTTCTAACTTAGCAACAAGTGTTTCTAAATCAGCACCATTTACAAGTAAATCTTGTGGTAAAACTTGTGAGCGCTTTAATCTAAGATAACGCTCTAATGTAATCGCAACCGTAAAAATTGATGAGAGAATGAGAGGCAGCATTAACCAACCGCCAGCCTTTACGAGTTCCCACATATTATTCCCCAATAATATTTAAAATATAACAGGACGCATCCTAAATATTAGTTAGGTAAACAAATATTCAAAATACCATCCAACTCATCCAATGAGTGGTAATGAATGACCATTTTCCCTTTGCCTTTTTGATTATGGTCAATTTTCACATTTGCTCCGAAACGCTCTGAAAGTCTCTGAGTTAAATGCTCAATATCAGGAGAAACTTGCACCTTTTCCTTTTCAGGTTTTGGTTCACTCCACTCACGAACTAATTGTTCAGTTTGACGCACTGACAAATCTTTTTCAATTACGATTTTAGCGACTTCCAATTGATCTTTTGCTTTCAAAGCTAGAATGGCACGGGCATGCCCCATATCAATTTGACCTTGCTGCATAAAATCTTTAATTGGATCAGCTAAGCTTAACAAACGTAATAAGTTACTTACTGTAGTACGAGCTTTGCCAACAGTATCCGCAATTTCCTGATGGCTTAAACCAAATTCATCATGGAAACGTTGTAGTGCAAGCGCTTGATCAATCGGATTTAAATCTTGACGTTGAATGTTCTCAATTAACGCTAAAGCAATTGCAACCTGATCATTTAGATCTCGTACAATCGCAGGAATTTCTGCTAAGCCAGCGAGTTGGGCAGCACGCCAACGACGTTCACCTGCAATGATTTCGTAAGGATGTTGTTCATCATCAACTGGACGGATGACGATTGGTTGCATTACACCATGCTTTTCAATTGATGATGCAAGCTCTTGTAAATCTTGTTCTTGGATAAAACGACGTGGCTGATACTCACCACGTTTTAATAAATTAACATCAATTTGCTTGAGTTGACCATGATCTAAGGCTTGTGCTTCAAGTTGCAATTTTTCTTTTTGAATTGAACCCAACAGCGCATCTAAACCACGACCTTTAGCCAATCCGCGTTTTTTGATGCTCATACCGCACTTCCTTTTTTCACTTTACTTTTCTTCAACATTTCTGCTGCTAAATTCAAATATGCAACTGCGCCTTTTGAGCTTTTCTCAAAATAGATAACAGGCAAACCATGCGCTGGCGCTTCAGCTAAACGAATATTTCTTGGGATAACTGTGTCATAAAGTTTCTTACCAAAATATTGTTCTAATTCAGCCGAAACATCACGCGTCAATGCATTACGTGCATCGTACATGGTACGTAATACCCCTACGATTTCCAAGTTTGGATTGAGGGCTTTTTGTATACGATCAATTGTTTGCGTTAGATCTGCTAAACCTTCCAAAGCATAATATTCACATTGCATTGGAATAATAACACCATTCACAGCCGCCAAGGCATTCACGGTGATTAGACTCAAACTTGGTGCACAATCTACAATAATATAATCGAATGCTGACTCGACTTCCTTCAAAGCATTTTTCAGGATGAACTCACGCCCTTCTTGCTCAGCAATTGCAAGCTCTACACCAGCAAGTTCACGATTTGCACCTAAAACTTTATATCCTACTTCAGCTTTTTGAATTGCTGTTTCGATTGGCACCTCGCCTAACAGCACATCAGTTACAGAATAAAGTAAATCATTCTTTTGAACACCAGACCCCATGGTGGCATTCCCTTGCGAGTCCATATCGACTAACAAGACACGTTTTTTTAAGATCGCCAAAGACGCAGCAAGATTCACTGCTGTTGTGGTTTTCCCTACACCACCTTTTTGGTTTGCAATCGCAATAATTTGAGCCATGATTACCCTTAATATTTTTTATTGAATACGTTGAAGTAAAAGTAAATGACGTTGTTCATCTAATCTCGGTACACGAAGCTCAACAACCTTACAAGAATATTCATCCTTCATTTGTTCAACCTCATCCGTTGGGATTAGACCTTTCATCGCCGCGATAATGCTTTGTTGATGCATATACGGCTGTGCAGCATTTACAAAATCTGTCAGAGATGCAAAGGCTCTACTTGTAATGACATCGAACTGACCAAGTTCACCAATGCTATCTTCATTTTCAACACGTGTTTGAACTGCAATTACATTTGTTAGTTTTAAATCAGCAATAAATTGCTTCAAGAAACGAATCTTTTTTCCATTTGAATCCAATAAGACACATGAACGCTCTGGTTCACATAATGCAATGATCATGCCGGGCATACCACCACCCGTACCAACATCCAACAAACGACCTTTTGGCAAATCTTTTAAAATACTTAAGCTATCTAATAAATGTTTAACCAACATTTCTTTTGGATCGCGAATGGCCGTGAGGTTATAAGCCTTATTCCAAAGCACGAGTGCATCTTGATATTTCAATAAGAGAGTTAAAGCCTCTTCACTTAGATCTAAACCTAGTGCTTGGCTACCTTGCTTTAATTCTTGAAAAAAAGGATGCATAACGGTGTAACATCTCGATAAATTTGCTGTGCAGTATACCGATTTCTGATACAAGACACAGTAGGACTTGTTGAACGATTATGCAGTTAAACATCTATGTTCATGATAAACTGCACAATCCATCAGTTTTTTGTCTTTCCTTATACAAATCAAAGAGTGACAAAAATTAATTTTATTAGCAGATTACACCTTGTTTGATTTGCTGATCAAGTTGTTCTAAGCGATCTGGTGTCCCTACATCAACCCAAATTGCTTGCATTTTTTCAGCTGAAACTTGTTGTTGTTGCATCGCTTGTTTAAGTAAAGGTGCTAACGGTCGTTTGCCATTTTCTAAACCCACAAACATTTTTGGCTTTAATACAGCAACACCGCTATACGTAAGTGCTTCACCGAGTTGATCTTGCTCAAAAGTGTAAGCCAAATCATTCGCTAGAATAAAATCGCCTTTGGTATGTTGTGGCGGGTTATCAACCAACACCAAGTGTGCTTGCTTATCACTTAAATCAACATCCAACAATGTAGAAAAATCCATTGTTGTCCAGACATCACCATTGACCAAAATAAAAGGATCAGTTCCTAGCAATGGTAAAGCATTAATGATGCCTCCTGCCGTTTCCAACCCCTCACCTTCATGAGACCATAATATCGTGACACCGAATTGAGAGCCATCACCCAAAGTATTTGCAAGTTTTTCACCCAACCATGCTGTATTGATGACAATTTCAGTTACACCAATCTTTTGTAACTTTTCAATATGCCAAACAATTAATGGTTTACCACCAACTTCTAGTAAAGGTTTAGGTGTGTGCAATGTCAGCGGACGCATACGATTGCCCATACCAGCAGCTAGAATCATTGCTTTCATTATGCTGCAACCTCATAGTCACCATATTTGATAATAAACTTTGGCATAACTACATCACGGATAAACTGCATAAAATCATTTAGTTCATCATAACCTTGGCTTTCTTCTAGCAGATACCACATTACACGCGGTAAATCTTTTAAATATCCCGATTTTCCATCACGCTCAAACAAACGAACGAAAATACCTAAAATTTTCAAATGACGTTGAATTGCCATTAAGTCCGCATCACGCTTGAACTGTTCGAAATTACGATTTTCTTTCGCTGCTGCTGGCAATAAGTTATAGAAAACTCCAAACCATTCATAGACACGGTCAGCATTCCACTGCACGTAGGCGTCACGCGTAATGGAAATCAGATCATAAGTATCTGCGCCAATCACAGCATCCTGAAAATCAATCACCCCTAATTCTTGTTCATTTTCAATTTTCATCAAATTACGACTGTGAAAATCACGATGCACAATGACTTGCGGTTGCTGAGTTGCCTCTACAGCAAGGAAATCAAATGCTTGCTCAATTGTTTCTAACTGCTGTTCAGAAGGCTGAATATTCAATGATGGTAACATCCAGTCCGTCAACAAACGCATTTCTGACATCAGTTTGTCATATGAATATTCAGGCAAACGTTCTGTACCATCAATTTGCTGCAACTCAATTAACTGCTTAAAGCTTTGAGCGTAATATTCATCTACCGTCGTATCATTTAACAATGTAGATAAAACCACATCACCAAAATCCTCCAACAGCAACAGTCCTTGATCGAGATCTTTTGCAACGATATGCGGAACACGCACACCATGCTTGTCAAAAAACTCATCAATGGTCACAAATGGAACACAATCTTCTTTTTCAGGCGGCGCATCCATAAGCATATATGTTTTGTTTTGTAACTTAACTCGTGCGTAACGACGAAAGCTCGCATCTCCTGCCAAAAAGCTGATCTCAAATTGATCTGATTGGAGAGTGGCTTGAAGCCAAGTTTGTATCAATTGTTCACGTTGTGTATTCATTTGCAATAAAATCTAAAACTAGCTGAGATTTTGAAAGCTTAAGTGTAGCCACTTATCAACTTTTTCTCTATGATGCGACAATAATTAATTGTGAATTAGCGTACTGGTTAATGAGACAATGAAACATCAGTTTAAATTTAATCCTTTAGCAACTGCTATTTTGACACTCTTGTGTGGCGGCTCGATTCAATCAAGTTTCGCAGCAACAGATTCGTCTCATGTCTCGACTTTAGACAATGCCCAGCTTAAAGCTAAACTTCAACAAGACCAAGAAAGCTTTCCTGGTCAAAAGTTTTTTCAACAGTATTACGTTGATAAATCTGCACCAGAAGCACAGTTACGTGATAACCGTTACTTAAGCTCTTCTTTCTGCCAAGGAACATGGGTTACACCGATTAACCCCGAAACCAAAGCTGTTGATGCTAGTAGCACAACCTCTGTCATCACGGCTGACTATGGCCACTACAATCCTGAAGGTGATTCAGTCCTACAAGGCAACGTTATAATCGACCAAGAAGGACGAACCATTCGTGCAGATCAAGTGACGATTGATTCAACTCAAACATATGCAAATGCACAAGGTCGTGTTCAGCTTGCACAATCAGGTTTATTAACGCAAAGTGACCAAATTAACTATAACTTAAAGACCCAAACTGGCGATTTAAACAATAGTTTTTATATTTCTGAACAACAACATGCACATGGCCATGCAAGTCAGATCAAACGTGCGAATGAAAATCTTGTTATTTTAAAAGATGCGAGCTATACGGCTTGCCCACCCGAGCAGAAACCAGCTTGGCGAATTCAAGCTAAAGAAATTGAGTTGAATCAAGATACAGGCCGAGGTGTAACTCGCGGTACAAAGTTATATGTTAAGGATGTTCCAGTTCTCGCTGTGCCCTACTTTAACTTCCCGATTGATGATCGCCGCACGACTGGTATTTTAAATCCAAACTTTGGTTATAGTAATGATGGTGGTGCTCAACTTACTGTTCCAGTATATCTAAACCTTGCACCAAACTATGATCTAACATTAACCCCAAGCTACATGAGTAAACGCGGTGTCAAGTTAGATGCCGAATTTAGATACATGACTGAAAACTTTGGTTCTGGTCGTATTTGGGGTGGTTATTTACCAACTGACAATCAATACGACAACAAAGATCGTGAAGATTTACATTTCCTGCATAACTGGAAAATTAACGATCAATGGTCTACAAACCTAGAATACAACCACGCTTCTGATAAAGATTATTTCTCTGACTTTAATACAAGCCCAAATTCAAAAACGGACTTGAACTTACGCCGCGCATGGGAGCTAAACTACCAAAATGGTATTCCTGGGCTTAAGGCACAATTGAAAGTCGAAGACTTCCAAACACTGGATGAAACAATTAAAGATGCAGATAAACCTTATGCGCGTCTTCCACAATTCTTATTAAATTACGTCACTGGCGACCCTCAAGGTCTTCAATACGAATTTAACAATGATACAGCTTACTTCAAAAAATCGATTAATGATGGCTCAGCTTTAGAGTCAAGTGGTACACGTATCTACAACCAATTTGCAGTTCGATATAATTATCTAACTCCATCTTGGTTCTATGCGATTCCCGAAGTTTCTGTAAGAAGCATCAACACTTATTATGATCAGGACGCCCAAGTAAATCGTGGATCTGATGATTTACAAAAGTCAGTTGTGGTTCCACAATTTACTTTTGCAACAGGTGTAACATTCGAAAAAGACGGTAAATACTTACAAAGCATTTCACCACGTGCCTTTTACGCATATTCACCTTACAAAAATCAAGAAGATTACCCTAACTTTGACTCAACAACAGCTTCAATTAGTTATGATCAACTCTTCAATCCTTATCGCTTCTACGGACATGACCGCTTAGATGACAATAACTTTTTGTCTCTAGGCGTAACATACAGCCTATTGGATACCGAAGGCTTAGAGCGAATCAAAGCGAGTATTGGGCAGAGTTATTATTTTAGTGATAGACGCGTAACACTAAATCAAGAGCCAGATGAATTCGACAAACAACGTCGTACTGGCCCTATTGTAAGCTTGTCTAGCCAACTCAACCAAAACTTCACTATTGCTGCGAATTCAGCATGGATGGATAGTGGTGATAATGCTCAACGAGATTTCCAAGCTTACTATGTAGGTGATAAAGGCAACCTGTATAACCTAGGTTACTTCTACCGTAAATACATTCCAGATCGCCAAGATGCATACGACCAAGCTGTTGCATCCTTTATACAACCCGTGAAAGATAATTGGCGTATTATGGGTCACGCTCAATATGATTTAGATAATAATTTAATGCGCGAATATTTACTCGGTGTAAATTATGAGTCTTGTTGTTGGGCAGTTTCCGTTTATGGTCGTTCTTACTATAACGATTTGGATGATCCCACGCTTCCTGACGTTCATAGAAAGAAAGCCATCATGGCGGAGTTTACTCTTAAAGGGCTAGGTGCTTTAAACAACAAACTTGCATCTCTGTTAGAAAATAGAGTTTTGGGTTTCAACAAAATTAATCAATCTTGGACACAACGTTAATGAAGATAAAATCTTTTCAACATATCTTTAGAGCCACTGTTCTAGCTGCCCTAATTTCTTCATCAATGCAAAGCTTTGCGCAACCTACGGATGAGGTTGTTGCAATTGTTGATAGTAGTGTCATTCTTAAAAGTGATTTAGAACAAGGGATTGCAGAAACAGAACACCAGCTTAAAGCGCAAAACAAAACTGTTCCCCCATTACAATATTTGCAAATGCAGGTTCTAGACCAGCTTATTGTTCGTCAAGCTCAGTTAGAGCAAGTAAAACGATATGGTATTAAACCTGATGAGAAAAGTTTAAATGCTGCTGTTCTAAAAGTTGCAAATCAATCAGGCGCAAATAGCCTAGAAGCATTCCAACAAAAATTAGATGCGATTGCTCCGGGTACTTACGAGAGTCTACGTGCTCGTATTGCAGAAGATCTTTCGATTGGTCGCTTACGCCAACAACAAGTAATGTCACGTATTAAAATTAGCGATCACGATGTTGAAAACTTTTTAAACTCACCTGAAGGTCAAGCTGCACTTGGTACACAAGCACACGTAATTCATATGCGGATTTCAGGTGACAACACTGAAGAAGTTCAAAAAATAGCAAAAGAAGTTAAGCAAGCTTTAGCCAACAATGATGACCCTAAAGCAATTAGCTCTAAATTTTCTTCTTCTACAGTAACTGTTGATGGTGCTGACATGGGCTTCCGCTCATTATCAGAAATACCAACTGAACTATCTGCACGAATTGCGCCATTGAAAGTTGGTCAAACCACTGAACTTATTAGTGTTCGTGATGGTGTGCATGTTTTAAAATTACTTGATCGCAAACAAAATGATCAAAAAGCGCTTGTGCCTCAATATCTAACACGTCATATCCTGATTCAGCCATCAGAAGTTGTTAGCCTTGATCGTGCTAAACAAATGATCGACAGCTTATATAATCGTGCTAAAGCTGGTGAAGATTTTGGCACTCTAGCTGCAACATATTCAAACGACACTGGCTCTGCACGTGATGGCGGTAGCTTAGGTTGGGTAAGCCCAGGCACCATGGTTCCTGAATTTGAACAAGTTATGAAAGACACACCTGTTGGTCAAGTCAGCAAACCATTCCAAACACAGTTTGGATGGCACATTCTGCAAGTGAGCGATACACGCCAACAAGACATGACCAAAGAAGTTCAAGAACGTATGGCTCGTCAAATTCTTGGTGAACGTCAGTTTGATACCGAAGTTGATAGCTGGATGCGTGAGCTTCGTGCAAATGCCTATGTTGAAATCAAAGACGTGAGCTTAGATTCCAAAGCTCAACAGAATAAATAACAGAAAAAGGCCAGCAATCTGCTGGCTTTTTCATCTCACCCCTAAAAATAAAAATAGCGGCGATTGCCGCTATTTTTGCATTACAAAATGATTATTTGTAACGATCAACCATTTTCTCTAAAGAGATTGGGCGAATCTTATCTGCATTACCAGCCGTACCAAATGCTTCGTAACGAGCAACACAGATATCTTTCATTGCTTCAACTGTTTCACCAAAGAATTTACGTGGATCAAATTCACTTGGTTTTTCAGACATCATACGGCGCATTGCACCTGTAGATGCCAAACGTAAATCAGTGTCAATATTAATCTTACGCACACCGTGTTTAATCGCTTCTACAAGCTGATCTACAGGCACACCGTAAGTTTCTTTAATATCGCCACCATATTGGTTAATAATCGCTAACCATTCTTGTGGTACAGAGCTTGAACCATGCATTACAAGATGCGTATTTGGCAATGCGGCGTGAATTTCTTTAATACGATCAATTGCCAAGATATCGCCTGTAGGTGGACGAGTAAACTTGTACGCACCATGAGATGTTCCCACAGCAATCGCTAAAGCATCAACATTTGTATCAGCAACGAACTGAGTTGCTTCTTCTACAGAAGTTAACAACTGAGAGTGATCTAGCACACCTTCTGCACCAACACCATCTTCTTCGCCAGCCATACCAGTCTCAAGACTACCCAAGCAACCGATCTCACCTTCAACTGAAACACCACATGCATGCGCCATAGCAACAACACGACGTGTTACATCAACATTGTAGTCATATGAAGTTGGTGTTTTACCATCAGCACCTAATGAACCATCCATCATCACTGAGCTGAAACCTAATTGGATAGAACGCTGGCACACATCAGGACTTGTGCCATGATCTTGGTGCATTACCACTGGAATATGTGGCCATTCTTCAATTGCAGCTAGAATAAGATGACGTAAGAAAGGTGCACCCGCATATTTACGCGCACCTGCTGATGCTTGCACGATTACAGGTGAATTAGTTGCATCTGCTGCGAGCATGATTGCGCGCATTTGTTCTAAGTTGTTTACGTTAAACGCTGGTACGCCGTAGTTATGTTCTGCAGCGTGATCCAAGAGCTGGCGCATTGAGATGAGTGCCATAATATCCTCCCAGGTAATGCGCCATATTCTACATGTTGATTTATTTCAATTCAGCAACTAATCACAGTAAATCAAAAAAAATCCTCAATCTTTTGTGTAATTTGAGTACTAAATTGTATTTAAAAATAAAAAAGATCAAATCACAGCATGATTTGATCTTTTTATAAATGTTTTTATTAAGTCAAATGATAGATTTTGTTTAACTTAACAATAACCTTCTAAACGTGTTAGAGGTAATTTCTTACCAATCGCCTTTTCAATCTCTGGCAAATAAAATGCATCATCTTCTGACAAGAAGCTGATACTCACACCTTGTGCACCTGCACGACCAGTACGGCCAATACGATGTACATAATCATCAGACTGTTCAGGCAAAGTAAAATTAATGACGTGCGATACACCATCAACATGAATACCACGACCCGCAACATCAGTTGCAATCATAATATTATTTTTACCCTGCTTAAATTGATCGAGCATTTTTAGACGTTTGTCTTGCGCAATTTCACCTGACAACATTCCTACCTTATAACCATCACGTTTCAAATGATCATAAAGACGACGTACCTGATCACGACGATTCGCAAAAATCATTACCTTATCAATTGGCTCATCTTTCAAAATTTCTTGTAGAAGTTTGTATTTATCCTTATTTTCTACAACATATACACGCTGCTCAACATCGTTATTGGTTTTCTGCTCAGGCTCAATTTCCACCGTTACAGGCTCAAATAACCATTGACGCGCAAGATTCAAAACATCATAGCTAAATGTTGCTGAGAACATTAAAGTTTGACGTTGCTCTTTAAATGGCGAATAACGAACGATTCGTTTTACCGACGGAATAAAACCCATATCAAGCAATCGGTCAGCTTCATCAATCACCAAAAATTCAATTCGATCCAACCAAACTTCTTTTTGCTCAACGAAATCAATTAGACGACCCGGTGTCGCCACTATAATGTCAACAAAGTTACGATCTAACATTTTCTTTTGTTTATCAAAATCTACACCACCTAACAATGTTACGAGATGTAAGTCTGAAAATTTGGTTAATGCTTTTGCATCACTTTCAATTTGTAGTGCCAATTCACGGGTTGGCGCTAAAATTAAAGCACGCGGCTCTCCACGGAAGCGCTGATCTTGAACTGGGTTATTCAATAAATCATTGATCACACTAATTAAAAAGGCTGCAGTTTTACCTGTACCTGTTTGTGCTCGACCAATAGCATCATGCCCTGCTAATGTATATTTTAAAACCTTTTGTTGAATCGGGGTCATTTTCGTAAAACCCAAAGCATCGATTGCTTTCTTCAACTGCGGATGTAAATTTAAGGTTTCAAAACCAGATGTCATATATGCTCTCGAACCATCAATGACCAAAAGAAAGTGGCTATTATAAACAAAAACGCCCCAAATAACATTGGAGCGTTTTTATATTGCGTTAAGGCAACAAATTAGTCTAAAGGCTGAACGTTTTCAGCTTGGAAACCTTTTTGTCCTTGAACTACGCTGAATTCAACGCGTTGGCCGTCACGTAATGAACGGTGACCATCACCAACGATTGCACGGAAATGAACAAATACGTCATCACCACCATTACGCTGAATAAAACCAAAGCCTTTAGTGTCGTTAAACCACTTTACTACGCCTTGTTCACGAGCTGTCATAAGTCAATCCTCAGATATTGAAAGATAAGGACCTTCCGGTGTTGCAAACAGCAGAGCCAACAAGGTTTTAAAATTTTTTATAATTTTAAAGCTTGTAATCATTCTGTAAAACTATCAACAATTTCCGGTTACATCCATTTGTTATAGGGTTTATTACAATAAATTATATCAAACACATCCTAAAACGCATCGAGCTTAACATGGGTTTATGACAATTAATAGATTTATTTAGACTATTTCAAATATTTCTATCTGTTTTTTTCAATAATTTAGCTGTTTTTCTGCTGTAATTTTCCACTCTAAAATTACAAAAAAGTTTGTTAAGATAATTTGCAATTAAGCTTCACGAATTATTATGTCAGATACATCTCATTCACCTGAAATCATTGATGCAATGGGACAACCATGCCCTATGCCATTATTGATGCTGAAACGTGCTTTGAAAAAAGCTAATGCACCTAGACAATATTTATTGAAATCATCTGATCCACATAGTGAAATTGATGTAACACGATATTGCCAAATTCAGCAACTTCAATGCCAGCCTCAAAAAATTTCAGAGAATGAATTTCACTATTTAATTGAATCTATGTGATTCTTTGCTAAACTCTTGGTAAAGACTAGATAGATAAATTTACATTTCTATACTCAAATTTCCTTAGTGATGAAGAACATTCACATTAAGATGAAATTGTTGACTTAAATACCATCCTATAAGGAGAATCCATGACTACTGACAGCAGCAATCAATTGATGCCCCTGTCATTGTCTGCGCCAGGTGTAAATCTCGGTGCATATATCAGTACTGTCAATCAAATTCCAATTTTAACTGCCGAGCAAGAAAAAGAGCTTGCTGAACGTTATTATTATGATCAAGACTTAGATGCTGCCAAATTATTGGTAATGTCTCATTTACGCTTTGTTGTACATATTGCACGTAGTTATGCGGGTTACGGCCTACCTCAAGGCGATTTAATTCAAGAAGGCAACCTTGGCTTAATGAAAGCCGTTAAACGCTTCGACCCAAATATGGGCGTTCGTTTAGTTTCTTTTGCAGTTCACTGGATCAAAGCTGAAATCCATGAATATGTGATTCGTAACTGGCGTATTGTCAAAATTGCAACCACTAAAGCGCAACGTAAATTATTCTTTAACTTACGCAGTCTTAAAAAATCAAGCAAACGCCTAACGCTGGAAGAAGCTCAAGCAATTGCTAATGATTTGAATGTGACTCCAGAACAAGTACTTGAGATGGAGGGTCGTCTAACTGCTTATGATGCTGCTTTTGAAGCTCAAGGCGATGACGATGACGATACCCCACATACTGCTCCAGCTTTGTATTTGGAAGATAATCGTTACGATCCTGCGCGTTTAGTTGAAGAAGAAGATTACGAAGCACAAAGCACATCTGCTTTGCATGAGGCCATGGATCAGCTTGATGATCGTTCACGTAATATTTTACAACGCCGCTGGTTAGATGATGACAAATCAACCCTGCATGAACTTGCTGCTGAATATAACGTTTCTGCTGAACGTATTCGCCAACTTGAAAAAAATGCAATGGAAAAAATCAAAACTGCGATGTCTGCAAGTTAAAATCAAGACAAACATAAGGGCGACAACGCCCTTTTGTTTTATCAAGCTTTGTTAAAAGCTTCGAATATGTTAACTTTGTTCATCAATTTTCAAGTTCCATTTTCATTATGTGGATAGCAATTTCTGCGCTTAATCTTGCACTTGCAGTTATGTTAGGTGCTTTTGGTGCTCATGGACTTAAATCTTTTGCTACACCTGAGCAGCTTGCTTGGTGGAGTACAGCAACACAGTATTTTTTCTATCACGCAATTGGTTTACTTATTTTAAGCGTGTTAAAAAACACCTCTCCTAGTTTCCCCATAAAAATCTCTTTTATTTTGATCCAAATTGGCATCATCTTTTTCTGTGGTTCGTTATACATTATGGCACTTGGCCTACCTAGAATCTTAGGTGCAATTACGCCAATTGGTGGTGCATTTATGATTGCTGGATGGGTAATGCTTGCATGGCAGGCAATCAAGCATGCGAAATAAGGATTGATTCATGCACATCTATTTAAATGGTGAGTCAACAGACACGCCTTGCGAAAACCTTCAGCAACTCATTCAAGCACTAGCTTTAGAAGGCAAACGCTTTGCTGTAGAAAAGAACCAACAAATTATCCCGAAAAGTAGACTAGAGCAAACTGCAATTGCTCCTGAAGATCGTATTGAAATTATTCAAGCTGTTGGTGGCGGCTAATCGGCTAAAAATGGAGTAAGCCCATGCAAGATTCCCCTTTAATTGTTGGTTCACGAACTTTTCAATCTCGTTTGTTGGTCGGAACAGGCAAATATAAAGATTTAAATGAAACAGATTTAGCTATTCAAGCCAGTGGCGCTGAAATTGTCACCGTTGCAATTCGTCGTGTAAACATTGGTCAGCATGCCGATCAGCCGAATCTGCTTTCAGTGATTCCACCAGAGAAATACACCATTCTGCCAAATACCGCAGGTTGCTTCGATGCCGATAGCGCGATTCGTACCTGTATGCTGGCGCGTGAACTGCTTGATGGTCACAATCTGGTAAAACTGGAAGTACTCGGTGATGAAAAAACCTTGTACCCGAATGTGACAGCAACGCTTAAAGCAGCGCAAACCTTGATTGATGATGGTTTTGAAATCATGGTGTATACCTCGGATGACCCGATTGTCGCTCAGGAGCTTGAAAGTATGGGCTGTGTTGCCATCATGCCTTTAGGTAGTTTGATTGGTTCTGGTCTTGGTATTCTGAATCCACATACCATTTCCATCATCAAAGAAAATGCCAAAGTTCCTGTATTGGTGGATGCTGGTGTGGGTACCGCCAGTGATGCAGCCATTGCAATGGAACTTGGCTGTGATGGCGTGCTGATGAACACGGCGATTGCTGCGGCTCAAAATCCAATTTTGATGGCTTCTGCGATGAAAAAAGCCGTTGAAGCAGGTCGTGAAGCATTCTTGGCGGGTCGTATGCCGCGTAAGCGTATGGCCAATGCCAGCTCGCCTGAAACGGGTTATTTCTTTAAGTAAGAAAAGAAATACTAAAGGGAGCTTTTTAGCTCCCTTTTTTAATGCGATGATGATTTTATCTTGATTCGAGATTAACAAGATGAACAACATGATCACTTGATCGTAAAGCAAGATCACTTAAAACATCTGGCTTTAGCAGTTTGATCTCACTCTTTGGCATCCATGAAATCACTTGAGCAGCACTAGAGTCATCAACATAACTAGCTTTTGTTTGGATCTGACCTTTATAAATATAAAGAAATTCATGGAAATGTTTATCTACGATAGGATCATAGAAAAAGTTTTCAACAATCGCGAAAAGCACAGGTGAATTAAAATCTTCCCCAGTTTCCCCCAATACTTCTCGCTGAACCCCTTCTAAAGTAGTTTCTGAAAACTTTAATCGACCACCCACTAAAGAAATACTTCCATCAGGAAATGTAGAAACCAAAATCTGATCTTCATATTCTATCCAAGCAGCCACACGGATATTAAGCTTCCCCTCAGCTATCTCTAATGTTAAATCTTTCACTTATCACTCAAAGGCTTCGTTTTAATCATTTATTCTATTATATTTTTTAAATTCCCTTTCGCCTTTCGCTCAAAATTCTGCTGAAAATATTCAGTTTGATACAGCGGTTCAGCCTGATAAAAATGAGCTAAAACTTGTTTTCTTTTAATCGAATAAACATCTGGATCTACCCAAGCATACTCCTGTTGAATTTGCTGTTCATATTCATCGAAACGCTCTGGTGAAGCAGCTAGAATCGCCAAATCAATATCCAGTAAAAACTGTAAATCTAGCTCATCTGTTACCTCATGCTTTTGTGTGGCAATAATCCATCGCTTTATTTTCTGAATGATATCTATGGGTAAATCTTGAGCCAGATACTGCTCGAACAGTTCAGCACTTTTTAACTCATTATCTTTGGCTTGCGGATCATAAACTACATCATGGAACCAGAGCGCCAATGCAACAGCATGTGCATCATTTAAATCAGCTCGAATCGAGTCAACTAGAACCAGACATTCATATAAATGCTGAATTGTATGGTAAGCGCGATGCTTTTCACTATAAGCAACTATTAATTTATTAAAAACTTTTCTCGGTTCAGAAAATTGATAATGTCGATCTAAATCGAACCATGAGTTTTCTAGGATCGCTAAATATTGTTGCATGATAGCCCCATCACTGAATTTCTTTATTCAACCACTTCGCTAAAGTTTCTGCTTGTTTTCGATCGAGAAATAATTGATAAAGCTTACAGGAACCAAACTCATGTTTAAGTTCCTGTTGACGTACTGGGTGATTTCCAAAACGAAAACGTCTTGTTCCATCAGCATCTAAAGGTAAGGCATAAACACCATAACTACGTGGTTCAGTCAGATGCCCTTTGATAGTGACTTGATCTGGTGAGATTGCATGTTTTAATAAATGTTCTTTAGTTAACATCTCACCTTTCCCCTTTTTTTAAGATGCGTGTTGCTCATCCCTTTTAAATACCAATTCTTTATTTGAAGAACTTTCGGCATCAAAGTAATAACCTTCACTATCAAACGCTTTTAATTGTTCTGCTTGATTCAATTGGTTTTCAATCAAATATCTTGCCATTAAGCCACGCGCTTTTTTCGCATAGAAACTAATGACTTTATATTTTCCATTTTTTTGATCTAAGAATACAGGTTTAATAATTTCTGCCTGAATTTTCTTTTCATTCACAGATTTATAATATTCGTCAGAAGCTAAATTTACCAATACTTTCGCATCAATTTCATTCAAATCTTGGTTAATTTGATCCGTGATCATATTTCCCCAAAATTCATATAAATTATGACCTCGTGCATTTTTTAGTTTTGTACCCATTTCTAAACGATACGGCATCATCAAATCCAACGGACGCAACAAACCATAAAGACCAGATAACATACGCAAATGCTGTTGGGCAAAATCAATATCTTGATCTTTTAAATGATATGCATCTAAACCTGTATACACATCACCTTTAAATGCAAACAAAGCTTGGCGTGCATTAGAAAAATCAAAATCCGCATTCCAGTCACGAAAACGATCAACATTTAAGTTGGCAATTTTCTCACTTACACTCATCAAAGAGGCAATTTCGGTTGCAGATAACTTACGACATACATCTATCAATTGTTGTGATTGTTCTAATAAACGAGGCTGTGTGTATGTGTCTGTCGGTAAAGCAGTTTCATAATCTAGTGTTTTCGCTGGAGAAATTAAAGCAAGCATATTCAATCAATATCAATTTATCTTAGTGAAACTATAACAGTTGATAATTTTTAATGCCAATTCGTGTTTTCATTGATCATTATCGGTAAAATAGTGGATTCTTCCATTATTTATTATTTATCTTATGTCTGAGCAAATCTTCATCCAAGGTCCTGTTGGTCAAATCGAAATGTTTGTAGATCAACCCAAAGGTGAAATTACTGGCTTTGCTGTCGTCTGCCACCCTCATCCTTTACAAGGTGGAACACCTCACCACAAAGTTCCCGTCCTATTGGCTCAGATATTTAATGAAATGGGCTGCGTTGTTTATCGCCCTAGTTTTCGCGGTCTATCAGGTAGTGAAGGCACGCATGACCAAGGACACGGCGAAACTGATGATATTATGACTGTCATTGAATACGCACGTTCAAAGCATGCAGGCTTAACATTCTACGCAGGTGGTTTCAGCTTTGGTTCTCATGTGTTAGCGAAATGCCAAGCCCAGTTGAGTGAAAACTTACGCCCAAAACAAATGATTCTATGTGGATTACCAACAGGTTCAGTCGTAGACCTACGTCACTATAAAACGCCAGCAATTGACGGAGATATTCTATTTGTTCATGGTGAACAAGATGATATTACGTTGCTTTCAGACATGATCACTTGGGCAAAACCGCAAAAACATCCAATTACTATTCTGCCAGGCGCTAACCACTTTTTTACAGGTTATTTAAAACAATTAAGACAAGTAATTTCTCGCTTTTTAAAACTGTAGAATTAACAACAAATTATTAAAAAAAGTATACTTGTTTTGAATCCGATGTCTGTTATATCAGTAAAGATGAATAGGCATTAGGGTTCTATATGAAGTTAAATAAAAAACAGGGACTTTTTTTAAAGCAAACCATTGAGTATTGGCAACAACAAGGTACGATCACCCCTGATGTTGCAAAGGATTTACAAAATAGCTTTTCTGTTCGCTCCTTTGATTGGGAACGGCTAGCTAAATATTCTTTTTGGATTTCAATGATCTGTGCAGTCATAGCAATTGCTGCAATCACTGCCGATAAATTCTTATTAGATTTGATTGCGAGAATATTCGTTGACTCAAAGATCATCCCATGTCTGATTTTTGCTGGCGTGGCAACTGGTTTTTATGCTTTTGCCTATCGTCGACGCAAAACAAAACCATTACATCAATTTAGTAATGAGGCCATTATTTTTGCTGGCGTAATTTCCACTGCAGCTTCTGTTGCTTATTTTGGACAAGCAATCGACACGGGCAGCGGGCATTTTTCTTTATTATTTTTACTCTCCACTGTCATTTATGCTGCGCTCGCATTTTGGTTTCCATCCAAACTCATTTGGGTCTTTTCACTTCTCTCCTTAGGTTCATGGTTCGGTGCAGAGACAGGCTATATGTCAGGTTGGGGCGCATACTATCTAGGCATGAATTTTCCTTTACGCTTCGTCATGTTCGGCATAGTACTGATTGGCTTGAGTTTACTGTTTAAAAGATATACTTACTTTAAAAACTTTGCACACTCAACTTACGTGATGGGATTACTGTATTTATTTATTGCATTATGGATTCTGTCAATCTTTGGAAATTATGGCGACTTGAATAGTTGGTACAGTGTTAAACAATATGAACTCTTACACTGGGGCATCTTATTTGGTTTTATTGCGATTATTGCAATCGTATATGGTTTAAAACATGATGATGCAACATCTCGTGGCTTTGGTATTACCTTTTTATTTCTAAATCTTTATACCAAATATTTTGAGTTTTTCTGGAATGGAATGCATAAAGCAATTTTCTTTATTGTGCTCGCAGCCTCGTTCTGGTGGATTGGTCGACATGCTGAAAAACTATGGAATTTAGAGTTTCTATCGAGCCAATCTCAGAACAAAAGAAATCATCCTGTTGAATAACTATTGAAAATCACTCCAATTTAAACCAAACCGAGCCAAATACTTTTTGACTCGGTCACTATCATTGGTGGTATTACGTTGCTGGCGTGAAGCAGCAAACAGTTGACGTCCAGCATCTGCCATCGACTTGGAATTTTCACAGACTTGAAGCACTCCTCGTAGTTGAATTTGATCAAATTCATCAATCTCGCTCAACTGCGTTTGATCTAAATATTTGAGTAAAATATCTTTATTAGATTGATGTTGTGTGGTTTGAAGCGACCACAACTGCTTTAAACGCTGAATCTCTTTTTCCACCGTTTCTGAGCGGATTAACTCGCCGCTGGATAATGTCGCCAATCTTGTCACACTAGCGGTTAAATCACGGAAATTTCCCTGCCACGATGCCTCTCTTGATTTAGCAAATTTTAAATACACATCGAGTGCATCACGTTGAAAACGTAATTGTCTTTGATGGTTCACAGCAAAGCGTTGTAATTCAAACTCAACATTTGGAGCAATATCTTCAATTCGATCTTTTAGGTTCGGCAAAAAGAAAGTCCATGTGTTTAGTCTAGCCCATAAATCCTCACGAAAACGACCTGCTTGCACTTCTGCTCTCAGGTCTTTATTCGTTCCTGCAATCAATTGAAAATCGGCCTGAACCTCTTTGTCACTTCCGACAGGAAAAAAGGATTTATCCTCAAGCGCTTTAAGCAACATCGCCTGTTCATCTAGTCCAAGCTCACCAATTTCATCCAAAAACAAGATACCTTGATCGGCACTTTTCAATAATCCTGTCCGTGAAGCTGCTGCCCCTGTAAACGCACCTTTGATATGACCAAATAGACTCGACATAGCACTATCACCACGCAACGTCGCACAGTTCACATCAACAAAACGCCCACTTAAATGAAACTTATCTTTCTTTAATTGAAAGATTTGTTTGGCTAGATGGGATTTACCTACACCTGTTGCGCCCATAATCAAAATCGGCGCGCTGGAACGTGTCGCAACCAGCTCAACTTCTGTGATCAGCTCATTAAACTCATGGTTATAGGTTGAAATATTGGCTTTCAATTGTTGCCAGTTTTGTTGCTGTTCATCTTCAAAACGCTGTTTAAGAACATCATAGCGAGACAAATCCAGATCAATGATGCGATATTCACCTTCGGGTGTTTTTTGTTGATTTGGCGCACTTTGAATTAGTTTAGCAGGTAAATAATTGGCATCAACTAAGAGATACCAACAGATTTGAGCAACATGCGTGCCTGTGGTGATATGCAAAAGATAGTTATTTTTTTCGGTATCAAATGAATAACTTTTCACAAAGTCATACAATGCGCCATAAACCTCAGCAAAATCCCAAGGATCACGAATACTCACTCGCTGACCTGACACCGTAGTAGATGGTGACACGCTCTGAGCATCTTGAGCAATAAATTTGACTAAATTATGATGCTGTCGATCATGTAATAGTACCAGTTCATCCACGATCAGATCTTTATGCATTAGAAGACTCAGCGTTGGACGCCAACGCTGCCAACGATCAGGACGTTTCCCTTGATCCAAAGTAGAACCAACAAAACCAATTACAACGGTTTTCTTTGCATTCAGCATAATTTCTATAATATTTTATATATATCTATCATATACAATACGCAATTCGATGAAAAATGCCAACAAGATGCTTCATTTTACTTTTTTAGGCACATCATCTGGTGTACCCACACTGACACGTAACGTTTCTGGTTTAGCCATCCGCAACAGCAAGAATAAAGACTGGATATTGGTCGATGCTGGTGAAGGCACACAGCATCGCATTCAACAAGCTAAACTCTCATTACAAAACCTAGTTGCCATTTGCATTACCCATGTCCATGGCGATCACTGTTATGGATTAATTGGTTTATTGGCGAGTGCAGGTATGAATGCTCGTACCGCACCTTTAACCATTATCGCCCCCAAAGAAATTCAACAATGGATTGAAGTCACCGCACAGCTGACCGATCTGCATTTACCCTATCCACTTAATTTCACTGATGTAAAAGAGTCCACTCAAATACAGCAAATAACTGATCAACTTTCGATTCAATCCCATCGACTCAGTCATCGCGTACCCAGTTTTGCATTTAGTATTATTGCGCAATAAACCCAGAAGAAGTTAGATACACAAGCCTTAATTCAACTCGGCGTAGCAAAAGGCAAAGCTTGGGGCGATTTACAGCAAGGCTTAGACGTTCAGTTTAACAAGCAAACATTGAAAGCGGCTGATTTTATTCAGACACTCAGACATCGTGTTCACGCGATTGTCGGTGGTGACAATGATCATCCCGATTTATTGGCACAAGCTTGCCAAGATGCCCAACTCTTGATTCATGAAAGCACCTACACGCAAGCTATTTTAGATAAAGTTGGGTCAGGCCCAATGCATAGTTCCGCAAAGATCGTTGCAGAATTTGCTCAACAACAAGGTCTAATTAATCTGATCCTGACACACTTTAGCCCACGCCATCAAGACTGTGCTGGACAGCAAGCGATTGCTGATGAAGTCCATCAATATTATCAAGGCAATTTCTATTTAGCTGATGATTTTGATCAATTTACGTTAGATGCGACAGGACAACTAAGTAAAGTAAATCCGAAATAAATGAGATACGGCATTTTAATTAAGGGATGTCTGGAGATAAAAAGTCAAACAGACCTCGTAACAAGCGAAATGGTAAAGTGATGATCCAGTAAATAATCTCTACAGGAAAATCAATTAAATCTAGCCAATTCCAACCATTATCTCGATGGCGATGGCTTTCTCGTTTTGGTTTTACCCAATAAGCAAGCAGAAAACAGACCAAACTTATCGCTAGAAATATAAGATTAAAATCGTCTACTAAAAAATGTATAAGACAAAATATCCCAGTAATAAATAAAAGAATCGAGAGCAAATAACGCAAAATACCCATAGGAATTGGCAATTTATTTCTATTTTGCTATGGTTATAACATGTCTTTATACAAAGACCTATACAACGTTTTCTTAAAAGACAGGTGTCAGTCTAAAAAACGCAAAGCATGTCCATTACAGTCTATCTTCAAGATGATCAAGACATTGATCAAGCCTTATATTTGCTCAATCAAAAGCATTATCAACTACGAGCTACTCGTTGGTATAAAAAAAGATATGGCTATTTTGAAAAACCATCGACCTTAAATCGTAAACGAAAGAAAATGAAAGCAATTCTAAGCTATCGAAATCACAGCTTATCACTCCTAACGCACATTTCACCTAAGAATACTTTGTGGTTAAAAATTGAAAAAGAACAACAATTCACTCGAACAGGTAAAAATGCAGCGGGTTATTAAATAGAATTTAAGATAAAAAAATATATATTTTTATATCCTATTTATTGAAATTTTAATTATCAAAATGAATAATGTTATTTTAATATTAAATTTTATTAATAAATATCAATGTATTAAATTAAAATTACTACATTTTTAAAAAAGTTGGCACAGTCACTGCAATAGTATAAGCACACAATATCATTGGGATCTTGTGAATATCACCTGCCTGCAAACGCTTGGCAGGCAGGCTTTGAAAGGAAAATGAAAATGTCTCTCGTTGAACAAATCAACCAACAAGCTCAATTTGAACAAGAACAGCAACAACGTGCTTATCAGGTTCTTCAAAATGAAAAAAGTATGCCGATCAAAATGTGGACCAACGGAGTACTTGTTGATGACAACTCAAAACAACAATTGCTACAAACCGCGCAAATGCCTTTTATTTATAAATGGATGGCTGTTATGCCTGATGTTCACTTTGGTTTAGGTGCAACAATCGGAAGTGTGATTCCAACTAAAGGTGCAATTATCCCTGCTGCGGTCGGTGTCGATATCGGATGTGGAATGATGGCAACACGTACTAGCTTAACCGCATCGGATTTACCTGATAATTTACATGCTTTGCGTACCGAGCTTGAACGTTTGATTCCACACGGAATGACCAAAGGACGTGGACGAGATCGAGGTTCTTGGGAAAATCCACCTAAAATGGTAGATCAAGCTTGGGCTAATTTAGTCTCAGATTTTGAATTGATTTGTGCCAAGCACCCTCGCCTCAAAAACACCAATAACCGTAAACAATTGGGAACGTTAGGAACAGGCAACCACTTTGTGGAAATCTGTTTGGATGAACATGATCATGTTTGGATTATGTTGCACTCAGGTTCGCGAGGTGTGGGTAATGCCATAGGTAATCATTTTATCGAGCTGGCACGTAAAGATATGCAAAAACACTTTATTAATTTACCCAATAAAGATTTAGCTTATTTAGTTGAGGGTACTGAGCATTTTGATGATTACTGGTTTGCCGTAGGGTGGGCACAACGTTTCGCGATGAAAAACCGTGAAATTATGATGCAAGCCGCGATCAAGGCTTTAGCAACAATTATTCCAAAACCGTTTAATGCAAAACTGGAAGCAGTAAACTGTCATCACAACTATGTGCAAAAAGAAGAGCATTACGGCGAAGAAGTGATGGTCACTCGTAAAGGTGCTGTCAGCGCCAAACTTGGACAATATGGAATTATTCCTGGTTCAATGGGTGCTAAGTCTTTTATTGTTCGTGGTCTTGGAAATCAGGAATCGTTTTGCTCATGTTCGCATGGTGCAGGTCGTGTGATGAGCCGTGCGGAAGCCAAACGACGCTTTACGGTTGAAGATCAGATTGTACAAACTGAAGGTGTGGAATGCCGTAAAGATGCTGCTGTGATTGATGAAATTCCATCAGCTTATAAACCGATTGAAGATGTAATGAATGCACAAAAAGATTTGGTTGAAGTGGTTTATACATTAAGACAAGTTGTTTGTGTTAAGGGCTAAATACCTGAGCACAACCAGAAGGTGCATATATGTTTGTCCAATTAGATCATTTGAAGACCAAAGGGTTACAATCTGATCTTGATGCCATACAAGCCGTATTTGAAGTTTTTTTGTTTGATGTCATACATCAAACGGAATCTTCAAATACGCTGGCTATTCATCAACAGATGCTATTGAATTGTGACAGTTTAGCGTTGGAAAAAACGTTAGACTTGAACTCACTGGCCATAGAGCAACTAGATCGCAGCCTTATAAATCTTGATCGTTTGGACAGACCCGATTTATTTTCTGGACATAATTGGCTTTTGAGCTTATTAGACGCAATCATTGATCCACCATATGGAACAACCCTTACCCCGTCTCATCGGGCAGCATTCTTGCAGCTATGCCTTTTTACGGAGAAAGACTATGAAATATATGATTGGGTTGGCTACCCAGGTAGTGGTCGGGAAGAAAGTTCTGAATGGAATGATTATTTTGAACCTGGCCGAGAATGGTGGGGTAATTGGTGCTTAACCATCTATTCACCAGAGCAAAATAAAGGCTGTTTACTACTTGCAAGCTCAACAGATTAAAGAATAAGTTTTTAGGAAAATAAAAAATGAAACTCGCAGAAGCACTTTTACTGCGAAGCGATCAACAAAAAAAGCTCGCTTCATTAAAACAACGGATCAACGCTAATGTATTGGTACAAGATGGTGATGAACCAAGCGAAGATCCAAATGAACTGATCAAACAAGTGTTTGCTTTAACCCAAGAAAGCAATCAATTGATTTGTCGTATTCATTTGACCAATGCGCAAGCAAAGTTGGAAGATGGAAAAATTCTGCTGTCCCTATTAAGCTTGCGTGATAGTTATGCTGAACAGCATAAGATTCTGGTTGATGCGATTGCCAATACCCATCGTGAACCTGATCGTTATAGCTCACGTGAGATTAAATGGCAAAAAGTTATCCCTGTTTCTAGCTTGCAAAAACAAGCCGATAATATCAGCGCGAAACTACGCGATTTAAATATTAAAATTCAGGCTGCCAATTGGCAGATTGATTTAGTTGAATAGACATCAAAAGATTTTGTGAAATCATTTCACAATACCAGTTTGGACATACTGGGCGAGTACAAGATCCTGCATTACTCCGATCTGAGGGATTGAAAATAATTCAGGCGGCTATGGCAGCATGTGAGCCGTGCATCAATATTCACTGATTAGGCTCAGCACCATGTACCTAGCAAACCTTTGCCAAAAGCAAAGTCACGCGTTACTTAGCATTACCATGTACTGACAGTATGTTCATTAAATTAGAAAATAAGGAAAATTGAAGTGAATAAAGCTTTGGCAAATATGCCAGCGACCATCCAGATTGATGGTTCACAAGGTGAAGGTGGTGGGCAAATTTTAAGAACCGCCCTTGCCCTTTCGATGATTACAGGTCAAGCATTTGAATTAACCAATATTCGTGCTGGGCGTAAAAAATCAGGCTTAATGCGTCAGCATTTAGTCTGTGTACAGGCATCTCAAGACATCAGCCAAGCTTATGTAGAAGGTGCTGAGCTCCATAGCCAGCGTTTATACTTTGCACCACAGCATGTACAAAGTGGAAAATACCAATTCCAGATTGGTTCGGCAGGAAGCACAACACTGGTTTTGCAAACCCTCTTACCTGCTTTGTTATTGCAAAATGACGCCAGTGAACTCACCATCACAGGTGGGACTCACAATCCGCTTGCACCAACAGCTGATTTTATTGAGCATTGCTTTTTGCCTACGCTCACAAAGCTGGGGATCGAAAGTGAATTCAAGTTAAATAAAGCAGGCTTCTTCCCAATTGGTGCAGGTGAAATTCAAATCAAGATTCAGCCATGGCTACATCGAAACAAGTTAAATCTATTAGATCGTGGCGCTTTACAAAGTACTGAGGCTTTTGCAGCGGTATTAAACCTTTCAGAAGAAGCACAAATTGCACAACGCGAATTAGCGACTTTAAACAAAAGACTAAAGCTGGATACACAGCAGCAATTCCACCTAAATGGCATTAGCCAAGGCAATACGGCATATGTCAAAGTTAAACATCAGCATCACACCCAAGTATTTACAGCCTTAGGTGAAATGCGTAAAAGTGCAGAACAAATTGCGAACAATTTAGGTGAGGAAGTCAAATATTATCTGAACTCAAAAGCAGCCGTTGATGAGTATCTAACAGATCAGCTCTTGTTACCTTTGGCATTGGGTCAAGGCGGTGAATTTACCGCACAATGTATTAGTGAACACACCCGTACTCAGGCCTCTATGATTGAAAAATTTGTTGATTGTGAAATTGAGTTTATCGAACTAAACAAAAACCTGTTTCAGGTCACTGTTAAGGTAAAAGAAGCTCATTCATGAGCTTCTTTTATTGAGAGCTTATTTAATCGATTCCAAAGCTGTCACCAACAACGCCCAGCATTTCTCTACGGTATCCACTTTAACCCGCTCACCCGGCGCATGCGCCCCTTGAATATCAGGGCCAAACGACACCATCTGTAAATTCGGATAATGTTCAGCGATAATGCCACACTCCAAACCAGCATGAATCACTTTCAAGTTTGGCTCGATCTTAAATGCAGATTGATAAGCTTGCTGCAAACATTTCAATGCAGCCGAATCTGGGTTTGGTGTCCAACCCGATACCAACGGCGTTAATTCAGATTGAATCTGGAAATTTGCAAAGTGTTGTTGAATATTTTGTGCAAATGTCACTGCTTCTTGGTTCACCATCGAACGAACCATAATTAAAGTTTTCGCTTCATCTTTAGTCAGTTTGACCACACCAATATTATTCGAAGTCTCAACCACATCGGGTAAAGTGCTACTCCATTGAGCAATGCCATATGGACAAATTGTCAATGCTTTTAACCAAGTTTGCTGTTGCTGCAAGGCAATCACTTCATTTATCTGATTGGTATTTTGCTGTGCGGTGATTTGTAACTGCTCATCAAACCCATTTAATTTTTGTTGCCATTCAGCTTGTATCACAGCAACGGCATTTTCTAGCTCTGGTAATTGCTCTGCTTTAATTGCAATAGTTGCCAAAGCTTCACGTGGGATGGCATTTCGTGCCGACCCACCGACAAATTCAACCAGTCTACCATTTGTAAGCGCCAAATAATCATTCAGGAAATTGGCTAAAATCACATTGGCATTACCACGACCAAGATGGATATCAACGCCAGAGTGACCACCTTTTAATCCAGATACCAACAAATCAACATAAATCAAATTTTCAGGTACTGGTTCATATTCAAGTGACTGTCCCACTTCAAGGTCAATACTTCCCGCGCAACCAAGATATAATTCACCCCACTCTTCAGTATCAATATTAAATAGCCATTGCCCTGTTAAAACACCCGACTCAAGCAAACGAGCGCCGCTCATTCCTGCTTCTTCATCAATGGTAAGCAATACTTCAATTGGACCATGTGCAATATCATTTGATTCTAATACCGCTAGCGCCAATGCGACACCAATGCCATTATCTGCACCCAAAGTGGTATTTTCAGCAATTAGCCAGCCATCTTTTAAGACAGGTTGAATAGGGTCTTTAAAAAAATCATGTTGCGTACCGCGATTTGCCTGAGTCACCATATCTAAGTGCCCTTGCAAAACCACACCTGCAACTTGTTCTTTGCCTGCTGTGGCAGCTTTCCGAATAATCAAATTACCAATGTCATCGACATAAGTTTCCAAATTGCGCTGTTCCGCCCAAGCTTTTAGATACTGTCTTAATTGTTGTTCATGCTTTGATGGTCGAGGAATCGTGCATAGTGTTTCAAAATGCTGCCAAACCACTTGGGGAGATAATTTAGAAAAATCAAACTGCATCATACAGTTATACTCTCGAACTAATTCATACAATACATTTGAGTATACTTAGATCATTTAAAAATAAATATTCCATCAACGTAAGTTTATTCAAATTTCAGGTGAAAACTTACGCTGATTTTTATTAATAAAGGATCGTAATTCCTATAGAATTAAAGACGCTAAACTAAATTTCACGAACTAAACGAAATCCCCACATGATCGAACGCGCTTGTGATGTTACATAAGCATTTCGATAAGCGGTTCGAGCATTATAGGTGTTGTATATCCATGCACCTCCACGCAATACAGGGAAATTACACTGTCCGTTATTTTCTTCACCCCAAATACGGTTATTTACAGGTGCATTTTCATAATTTGAATGCCAGCAATCATCTACCCATTCACGTGCATTTGCTGTCATATCGTATAAACCAAAGTTATTTGGTAGAAACTTTCCAACAGGTGAAGTAAATGCATAACCATCGGTGCAATTGAATAAGTTCCAAGAGCTTGTTTGTGGCAATGCGGACACTGTAGTTGGATCTAGCACATTCGCATATTTGCAAGCTTGGTCTAGATTCAAATCATCCCCCCAATAAAAGGCAGTCGAAGTTCCTGCACGAGCTGCATACTCCCATTCAACCTCTGTTGGTAAGCGGTAGGTTTGTCCTGTTTTTTTGGATAACCATTCGGCAAAAGCTCTCCCATCTTCACGACGTACACACACGACTGGATCTTGTGGTGTTTGGTTCATACCAGCGTTAGTCGGATTTAAATCATCTCGATACCACATATTAAAAACACCATCACGTGACTCCCAATTGCGACAACCTTGTACCTCCCATCCTGTTTCTTTTTGAAAAGCCTGAAACTCGGCAATAGTAGTTTCATATGTAGACATAGCAAATGGCTTCTCGACTATCACTGCATGCTGAGGTAATTCATACGGTCGCGATTGGGCAGGCACATTTTGTTGTTCTTGTTCTTCTATATTTCCCCCCATCAAAAAACTTCCAGAAGGAATAACTGTCATTTCTGGACAAAAACTATCTGAGCAATCTTTGAATTTGGATTTTGCTGAAGTTGCTTTAGTAATGTTTGTATTTGTTAAAGATGCTAATTTAATTTCAGGATTCATATTTGGCGGGTTATTTATTTGATGAATCAATAAATTTATAGTCCCTTGCCATTCACTTAACATTTCTCTTAACATCGCAGGCCTTTCAATACTCACCCCTGTTCCGTCATAATCTGGAGCATTACATCTAGCTCTTAATGTAGTTGACTCATCAGTGAGCTGAGTCAATTTTGGAATAATCTGCTGATCCAAGAACATACTTAAATTATTTGTATCATTAAGCTTTGCTCTTAACTCCAAAGCCGATTTTTCAGCAATGTTCGCATCATTTATCACTTTAGAATAAACACTATCACATTGATTTTCTTGCCATACTAAATTTTGACTTAAATTCTGTAGGGATA
The DNA here is from genome assembly GCF_000241225.1 of Acinetobacter sp. NBRC 100985. Lineage (NCBI taxonomy): Bacteria > Pseudomonadati > Pseudomonadota > Gammaproteobacteria > Moraxellales > Moraxellaceae > Acinetobacter > Acinetobacter sp. NBRC 100985. The sequence goes on from NZ_BAEB01000025.1 coordinate 58,033, forward strand.
AAATTGTTTCATCTATTAGCTTTTGGTTAGAAGAGTTGCTTGTCGTATTTTTATCATCGCTATTACATGCCGCAAGTAAGGAAATGAATAATACACTAAAGCCTTTTAGATAATTCGTGCGTATAAAGGTCATATGAATTCTCTTAAAAAGTATTATGAAGAAAAGGAGAAGGTTGAGTAATTCTTTGTTAAAAAGCATTTTTAAATTAATAGAAAAATAGATCAAAATTCAAACATTATTATTATTTTAATTGTTAACTTTTATTAAATAATGTCACTACAAAAATAAGTATTTCTTATCAATATTTAATAAAAAAGCGGATCAACAAATTTGTTCTCCACTTTGATATAAAAAATTAGGTATGTGTATTTATGATTTCCATACAAAATCAGAAAAACTATGCTCAGCTTTTAAACTATTTTCAACAGCTTGCGCTAACTGGCGAATAATACTCTGTGTTTCAATTTTTTCAAACCAAGCCAGTTCACGCTGAGGATTTGCAGTAATCTCGCATAAAATATGCCCTTCGGCATCCTGTTCAGAACAAAGGATAGAAAGAGGTAATTGATGATTATCAATACGAACTTCAATTTTTTCATGTTCATGACGAATATGATGTGCATCAAAGCCATATTGTTCTAATTGTTTATACAATAGCGCAGCAACATATTCTTGAGTGATATAGCATTCATTTGGTGGATGATCAACCACCCCATGTTTTGGGCAATCTGCTATGAATTGCAACGTTTTCATGGTATTCCCTCTAATTTTTATGTTTTTAGCTCTGGATCACAGAGTAAAACCGACTCGTACGGTAAGAATTATTATATATACAATTGTCTTTAATTGATTAGCTGATTGTCTAACTTCTTTTAGTAAATTGACAAATTTCGACCCAATTAGATATGTACATCTAAAAACGGGTGATTTTGGGCCTTAATGATCAATTAAACATCTAGTTTTATAATCTATAAATAAAAAAGCAGCAACTCAATACATGAATTGCTGCCTTTATCTTTACAAAATTAGATTATTGATCCACTACCTGTAAATCCAAACCAGCAGTGTTTGCTAACTCAGTAAATGTAGGGAAACTTGTTGCGACCGTTTCAGTTCCTTGAATGATAATTTCACCCGAAGTACGTAAGCCCGCAATACTAAAACTCATTGCAATACGATGATCATGATGCGATTCAATCTCGCCACCCGCGAAAATTGCAGACCAGTCACCAGATTTACCTTTACCTTCGATAATGATTCCATCTTCAGTTGGTGTGCAGTCTATACCCATGATTTTCAGGCCATCTGCCATCACTTGAATACGATCTGACTCTTTAACTCGAAGTTCAGCAGCCCCTGTTAAAACAGTCCGACCTTCAGCACAAGCTGCTGCGATAAACAATGCTGGAAATTCATCAATTGCTAATGGTACTTGATCTTCTGGCATATGAATGCCTTTCAATGTTCTTGAACCTTTAATATGAATATCTGCAATCGGCTCACCGCCTGCAATACGTTCATTTTCAACAGTTAGGTCAGCACCCATTTGTTTTAGGATTTGAATGACACCTGTACGCGTTGGGTTAATTCCAACAGCTTCCAGCACCACATCAGCACCTTCAGTTATTGCAGCGCCAACCATAAAGAATGCTGCTGATGAAATATCAGAAGGCACTTGGATATTTGTACCAACTAACTTCCCCCCCCCAACAAGTGAGATTTTATTACCTACGGTTTTCACATCATAACCAAATGCACGTAACATGCGTTCAGTGTGATCACGTGTTGGTTCTGGTTCTGTAACTGAAGTTTCACCTTCAGCCCATAAACCTGCCAATAAAATACCCGATTTCACTTGAGCCGAAGCCATAGGTAAATCGTACTGAATACCTTTTAATGCTTGGCTTCCCGTGATACTGACTGGTGGAGTACCTTTCTCACCAGTTGTTTGAATTTGTGCACCCATTTCACGTAAAGGCTTAGCAATACGCTCCATAGGACGTTTAGACAATGATGCATCACCCGTCATGACAGAATCAAACTTTTGCGCTGACAACATCCCCGAGAGCAAACGCATACTCGTACCTGAGTTGCCCATATACAAGGCACTTGCAGGTGCTTTTAAGCCTTGCATCCCCACACCATGAATTGTCACTTCACCATTTTTAGGCCCTTCAATACTTACCCCCATGTCACGGAAAGCTTGAAGTGTAGCGAGTGCATCTTCACCTTCTAAGAAACCAGTAACGTGTGTTGTACCTTCAGCAATCGCACCAAACATGATCGAGCGATGTGACACAGATTTGTCACCTGGCACGGTGAATTTACCTGTAAATGTTTTCTTTCCTGGCAAAATGGTAAATTGCTGTGTCACCTTGTTTTTCTCCATCAAAGGTTTTTTGGCTAACATATGGTTAAAATGCTGACGAGCTGCTTGAGCATGACCCAACAAGCCCATCAATGCATGAGAATCTTCTTGTTCGATCAGTTTCTTTAAAACAAGCAACTGTTGTTCAAAACCGTTTACGGCTTCTAGAATTGCAGTTTTATTGGCAAAGAAAATATCGTGCCACATCTGCGGATCGCTTGCTGCAATACGGGAGAAGTCTCTAAAACCTCCAGCAGCATAACGGAAAATATCTAAATTATCTTCACGATTTGCAAGCTGCTCAACAAGATTAAATGCCATGAGATGTGGTAAGTGGCTCGTATGAGCAAGCACTTCATCATGCTTTTTCACATCCATGCAAATGACTTCTGCTTTTGCCGCAGACCAAAGTTGAATCAACTTCTCAACTGCCCAACCCGCACTGGTCGGCAACGGTGTCAAAATCACCTTATGATTGGCAAATAAATCAACTTTACCCGCATGAACACCAGTATGCTCAGCACCAGCAATTGGATGACCTGGAACGAATCCAACGGGTAAATCTTCACCAAATACTGCTTTTGCAGCATCTACGACATTACCTTTAGTACTACCCACATCAGTAATAATTGCATGGTCAACTAAATAAGGCTTGATCTGTTCAAGTACTTTCTGAGTTGCACGAACTGGTAATGCTAAAACAATTAAATCTGCACCTTGGACTGCTTCTTCAGGTGTTGCGTAACCATTTTGAATGAGACCTAATGCTTTGGCATCTTCTAAGGTTTTTTTTGAACGTGTTGAAGCAACAATTTCAGATGCTAATTTTTCTGCCACGATCACACGAGCGAGACTAGAACCAATCAGCCCAAGCCCAATAAATGCAACTTTTTTAAACAATGGTTCAGACATAAAAGAGATTTGCCCAATAAGACGACTTTGGGATAGCTAGATGAATAGCTCATCTAGCTATGTGATAAAAATTGATTACAAAACTGCGATTGGATAAGAACCGAGTACACGAAGTTCTTTCACCATTGGACGAATTTCATCTAAGGCCGCAGCAACATTTGCTTGATCAATATGACCTTCAAGATCAATAAAGAACACATAAGCCCATTTTTCAGGTAAAGCAGGACGTGTTTCAATACTGGTCAAGCTAATCTGATGTTTAGCAAATGGAGCAAGAATTTCCAATAAAGCGCCTGCACGATCATGTGCAGAAATGAGTAATGACGTTTTATCATTACCGCTTTGTGGAATCTTCTCACGACCAATCACAAGGAAACGTGTGGTATTTTCGGGATTATCTTCAATATTGCTATGTAAAATCTCAAGATTGTACATACTTGCTGCAATATCAGATGCAATTGCAGCTGAATGCCATTCATTACGAATACGACGCGCAGCTTCCGCATTTGAGTTTAAAGCAACACGCTCAACACCCGGATAATTCGCATCTAACCATTTGCGGCACTGCGCTAATGTTTGTTGATGCGCATATATCTGCTTAATACTATCTTTTCGTGTATTTTCAGAAATTAAAAACTGATGATGAATTCGTAATTCCACTTCACCAATGACATTTAAAGTTGATGCTTTAAAACAATCAAGGGTATGGTTCACAATTCCTTCGGAAGAATTCTCTACAGGTACAACACCATAATGTGCTCCACCTGCTTCAACTTCACGGAATACTTCATCAATCGTTGGCAATGGACGAACGACTGCATCTTTACCGAAATGTTTTAATACAGCTGAATGTGTATAAGTCCCTTCAGGCCCTAAGAAAGCAATACTTTGCGGTGCTTCTAGTGCTAAACAAGCAGACATAATCTCACGGAATAAGCGAGCCATTGTCGCATCAGAAAGTGGACCCTGATTGCGCTCCATCACTTTACGAAGGACTTGTGCCTCACGTTCAGGACGATAAAACAACGGATTATCTTCAGCTGCAAACTTTGCCTTCGCTACAGCTTCAGCTAAAGAAGCACGACGGTTAAGTAATTCTTGGATTTGTTGATCAACACTATCAATATCGTCGCGAATTTGTTCTAAATTAAGTGAAGTCGATGTGTTTTGTCCATCGTTTACCATTGAATGCAGCCTCAGCAAAATCATCTATAAGAATGGATTACAATTCATCGTTGAATTGTTTATTCGGCTTAGTATAGCAATACTTTCACGCATTAAACACGATGAGTTTTAACTCTTTTTATAAAGATTCTTTATTGATAATGATTTTCATTATATATTAAATTCTTTTAAATTTTATTGTTGTGAACTTAGTCATGTTCAAACTTTTTAGTATTTTGTCTTTCGCTATCATTACAAGCATTCATTCGGCATCTGCTGAAGCAACTTCCGTGAATGAAAAAATAAATGATTCATTCACAAAGACTGAAAATAAACAAAGCTTTGTATTGAAGTCTAAATACACTTCACATGAATATTTAATCCAAGTTGCTGTTCCTACAACGGACACGCCAAAAGATGGCTTTCCAGTACTCTATCTACTGGACGGAAATGCTGCATTTGATAGTGCCACTAACATAGCAAAATCCGTTGGTGCTGGTGCTAATAAATTAGGTTTAAGTCCTGTAGCTGTAATCGCGATTGGTTATCCTAATCAAAGTACATTTGATGTTCAAAAACGCGCTTTAGACTATACCCCGAAAGCTTCTGCAAAATTTCAATCTGAAGCCAAATACAAATACGGTGGAGCAGATCAATTTTTTCAATTTATTGAAAAAGAGCTCAAACCTGAAATCGAGTCACGAATCAACGTAAATACAAAACAACAAAGCCTATTTGGACACTCATTTGGTGGGTTATTTGTACTTCATGCGATATTTACTCAGCCACAAAGCTTTCAACGATACATTGCTGCTAGCCCTTCGTTATGGTTTGATGACTATGTGCTCTTAGAAAAACAAAATGATTGGTTAAATAAAAAAGATAAAACTGCATCGATGATGCTAATGACAACTGTTGGAACACATGAACATCGCAAAAATGCAACTCCTGATCTTCAAGCACAGCAAAAGCAGAGTCACTTTTATCAAAACTTCAAAAACCTACGTACCCAACAGTTTTTATACTGGGACTTCAAACACCCTGCTGAACAACATTTAACAAACATGTACGCAAGCTTACCAAAAGCAATCATGCTTGCTGGTTGTCAGCTAGAAAGTTGTGCGAATTTGTTTGATGAACCGGTACAAGAAAACAATGAGTAAAATTTTTCGGCTTTAATTGACTAAGTTTAGTGAATATCGATTTAACTGCGTGTAGTGGTTGCCTAATGCGGGTTGTAATTGTAGCGATAACTCAACTTACTTCATTATCTATGCAACAGAATGACCAATTGATCCAACGGCCAATTACACACTAAAAATGATAAAAACATTGAGTGTTTAAATGCTTTTAACAAAACATTTAAATCCAAATTTTCATTCTTGCTGAATTGGTTATAATCAAATTTTAAAAGACCAAATAGTAAAAATGAAAATAATAATCTCATTTCCAATGATTGTACTAAGTAGTTTAGGTTTAACAGGCTGTATTGGCTGCTATAACCCAAACGGCTGTGGCCGGGATGCTTCCCCTTATTTTTATACAACCACAACAACCCACGTTCGACATTTAATCGTTCCCTCACAAAGTAAACTCACCTATAAACTGATGGATTCAAAACAAATAGATCAACAATACAAAGCATTAGATGAGAGAAATTTGACTGAAATAGAACTTGCACCAAATACAGCAATGATCTGGGGAGGAATGCCAGTCACAACTTTTTTACAGTTCTTCAATTCCGAGTTTAAAGGCTTTACTGCTTACCGTGTCGTAGACGCTGCCCCAGCGATAAACAATGAGTTTGCTCAGTTATGGAAAAGTTGCGATGATCGCTTAGATGTTCTTTTAAAAGATCCTAACGATTGGTCTTTTAATCCCAAGAACATGGAAATCACGGGTTGTGGTGTAAATATTCAAAAGAGAAGTCAATACAATGATCATTGGCCAAATCAAGATAAAGCTGATGCTTTTCTAATTAAAATAAATCAAGCACTGCAAAAACAACCTAAGCAGCAGAATTATCCTATCGTTATTCTTTCATCAAAATAATCAAAACCAGCCTGCTCTTTTGAACAGGCTGATCTAAGTTAACTAGGCTTTACCAATCAATCCACGAGCTACGATCTCTTTCATGATTTCATTTGTTCCACCGTAAATACGTTGGATACGTGCATCAATGAAGAAACGTGAAATTGGATATTCGGTCATATAACCATAACCACCAAATAACTGTAGTAAATTATCTGCTACTTTCATTTGCATATCAGTACTAAAGCTCTTTAATGCAGCGGCTGTTTCCACATCTAATTTACCTTCCATGTAGAGCTCTACATTTTGGTTATAAAATGCAGCAGTTGCCAATTCATCAATTTTTGCTTGAGCTAAAACAAACCGCGTATTTTGGAATTGCGCAATTGCTTGACCAAACGCTTGGCGTTCTTTGACATAAGCCGTCGCTAAATCAATTGCACCACGAATTGCACCAAGTGCTGTAGAAGCAATTGCAGTACGCTCACGCGGTAATTCTTGCATTAAATAAGCAAAACCAGATCCAGCATTCCCAAGCAATTGATCTTTGGGTACTTTGACGTTATCAAAGAATAATTCAGATGTATCTTGTGAATGCAAACCGATCTTGTCTAAGTTCGTTCCCTTTTTAAAGCCTTCAAGATGTGTGTCTACGAGCATCAAAGACACACCTTTAGCACGCGCTTGCGGGTCTGTTTTCACTGCAAGAACAACTAAATCAGCATGTTGACCATTTGAAATAAAAGTTTTTGAGCCATTAAGAATATAATGATCATCTTGCAAAATTGCACTAGTACGCATTGCTTGTAAGTCAGACCCAGCACCTGGTTCCGTCATCCCAATTGCACCAACAACTTCACCTGAAACCATTTTTGGCAACCAATGCTTTTTCTGTTCTTCTGTAGCAATGTGTTGAATATATGGCGCAGCAATTTCAGAATGACATGAAATAGCTGTTGATAATGCGCAATAGCCTGCACGTGCAGACTCTTCAACTAACATCAATGAATAATGGGTAGGAACACCATAGCCACCGTACTCTTCTGGTACATCTACACACAGAAATCCATTTTCACCTAACAATGTCCAAACTGAACGCGGCATAATGCCTTCGCGTTCCCACTGGTCGTAATGGGGAGCAATATTTTCGCTCATAAAGCGTTTAAAATTATCACGGAAGAGTTCCAAATCTGCATCGTAAGCTAACATCATTATTTCCTTTCGCTTTCTTTGTTTTAAAAATAAGTTCGCCGTCATGCTAATAACTTTTTTTCGAGATGTCATGTCCCGTTTGCATCAAATCACTAGACTCATTCGGTCAATAATTTTGTTTGCAATACGCTTTTCATAACGACAATTGTTTACTGATTAAACAGCTTCTTTCATTTTTTACGCTAAATACGTCACTTTTATGTCATATTGGTTTTAATTCTTAGCTATCGCTTTAAATACGATCATGAACACGAAACGAAATATTTATAAAACCGAAGAACATCCTTTTGCGCAATATGTTCGTATTTTAGGTAAAGGTAAAACTGGCTCTCGTTCACTCAGTTATGATGAAGCCTATCAAGCATTCAGCATGATCCTTAAAAATGAAGTACTTGATGTGCAACTCGGTGCTTTTCTCATGTTACTTCGCGTAAAAGAAGAGTCTGTAGATGAGCTTGCAGGTTTTGTTCAAGCTACTCGTGATCAACTCTCATTTAAACCACTCGAAGTTGACCTAGATTGGTCTTCCTACGCTGGTAAACGCAAACATTATCCGTGGTTCTTATTAGCCGCACTTACTCTCTCTCATCATGGTTACAAAATTGTGATGCATGGTGCATCAGGCCACACTATCAACCGCGTTTATACTGAACAAGTCTTAGAGTACTTGGGCTATACGATTTGCCAAAGTGAACATGATGTACAAAATCAGCTTGCTCAACACAATTTTGCATTTTTACCGCTTGAAGTCATTTCGCCAATTCTCAGTGAGTTGATTTCACTACGTAATGTGATGGGGCTTCGCTCTCCAATTCATACGCTTGCTCGATTGATTAATCCTTTTGATGCTAAAGCGACTTTACAAGCAATTTTCCATCCAGCTTATCGTAGCTCACACCAGCAAACTGCTTTTCGTTTAGGTTATAAAAACAGTGCTGTCATTAAAGGTGAAGGTGGTGAGTTTGAACGTAATCCTGATGCCAAAACGTTAATTTGTGGAATTAAAAGCGGCGAATTATATGAGCACGAATTGCCAAAATTAACACCAGATCGCAGCCCTATTGAAGAAGAACTAGACCTTGCTGTATTTAAAGCAGTTTGGATTGGCGAACAGTCTCATGAATATGGCGAATTGGCAGTCATCGAAACCATGGGAATCGCGTTGTATACCATGGGTGCTGTAAATAGTTATGATGAAGCGATGGAAATGGCGAAAGAGTTATGGAATAGTCGTTCCTAATAAAAAGCAATCCAAAATGATTTATATGCACTAGCTCAAACCTGATCCGACGGGTACCCATTTTTTAGTGTTCCTGTCAGGTTGAGTTTGAGCTAGCACACTTTAAATTAACTATATCTATTATTTCACATAATTCCAAACTTGAGGATCTTGATAGTTTTCATCTATTTTATATCCCTTCTGTTTCGCTTCTTGTTCTGCTTTAGTTCGTGATTGCTTATCTTCGATAAGAGAACTTTGAAATGCTTGTTCAAGCTCGTTAGCTGTCATTTCATCTGAATCTGAAATACTATTAAGCTCATCGTATCGAATTGTTTGAAAACTATAGCGCAACATATATTGTTCTTGATTCGATTCACTTATAGATGTTTGTTGTAATGTAATATCTAAAAGTATGTCATTAGCATAGACTCTATAGCCAATTGATTTTGCAGGAACATGACTTATTACTTTTTTCCACTCATCAAAAGTGAAAATATAAGCAGGATCTATTACCTCTCCGTTTCCCATTACATATTTTAAGTTATCCTCCTTTGCAATTCGAGGAGAAAAACGATAAAAATAATTTTTCCATCCCGCCTGATTAATACGTTTCATCAAATTAACATAAGCAGCATACGCTTGCTCAGGGGAAACAAATTCTTCTTTAGTTAAACCTGCATTAATATCCAAAATTTGGATTCCATCTTCTGATTTTGAAGAAAGTTGACTACCTAAAACTGAAAACACGTTATCCAATATTAAACTGTTCGCTCCATTTTCAATTTTCACCTTACCTAAATTCGGTGGTGAAAAATCTAATGAGTGGAAGCTCATTCCTGCAGGCTGATGATCTACATCTTCTTTGCTATATTTTGAAAAATCCTGAACCCCTTGTGCTCCAAAATGCAAAATATACTCTTGTGGACTATTCATTTCTGAATTCTCATTTAAATTGATGGTAGGCTGACAAGCGGATACGAATAAAGTAAAAAATACTAAGAAAAATAATACTTTAAATTTTTCCATCATTACTATCACTCCCCACTTTAAAACCAGCTTTACTATTCCCCCAACCGGCAATGATCGTTAGCTCCTTTTCCAAGAATTTACGACCTTTTTCATTCTGCATAAGGCGATGATATTTTTCAGCTGCTTTCTGAATCCATTTCATACGGCTATCATAGTTCTCGACTTTTGTTCCATCGATTGGCTCACTATACGCACTTTCAGGTAATTGAGATAATTCGTTTTCAAGTCGCCCCGTATATTGTCCCAGTTTATTTTTCCTAACCACATCCGAGTCATAGTCACTAGATAAAACTAATGTACTTTCTGGTGTTCCTGTCGTACGTTGAATAATAGCTTGACCTTGTACTTTCCAATCTTTCCATACAACTTCCTGTAAAATATTTGACTGTTCTTGCACAGCAATAGTCAAAAGATGTAAAAAAAGATCTTTTGCAGAGGTTTTAAATTTTTTTGTTCTGCAAGACTTTGTTTGAAAACTTGCTCAATAGCCGGTAATTTAGCAAATCCAATCATTATCTCATTTGTGCACTGTAAGTTGCTAATAACAGGGAGACAATTTGACCAAGGTAAATTCATAACCTCCTTTTTAATATGCCTATAATTAGAAACATTTCTCTGAACTTTACATTGATTAAATGAGAAGGATGAAGCACTCCATCCGTAATGCCATGGGGCTATATCCATAAATAGCCATAAGTTACCTTTAGCAAATGAATGTACTGGATCACGTACAAAACCTAAAGGTATCCACTTATATCCATTTCTTGTTAATCCATGTTTAAAAACAGCAGCGACTGTTTTAGATGCAAAAGCCCCTAGACCCATCCAATAGTAGCGCCCTTTTAACTGTTTATTTCCCGAAATCTCTTGCTCTAAATATATTTTTGCATATACAGAGGCTATACGACGTGCTCGGGCTTCATAGCCTGGTTCTAACTTATAAGTATTGGTCTTTTGATCCTGTAAGTTTGACAAACGCATAATGGCTTGCTGTTGATAAATCTCCCAAAAAGTAGAACAGTCACACTGTACTTCTTTACAACTATTCTCAGTCGTATTGGTATTGCTTTGCCACTCTAAACTTCCAGTCATTTTTACTCCTGATCTCCATTAATGTCAGGGTCAACTTGTAAATTGATCCAATTCAACTCCAGCTTAAGCTCTTTTTCTTGTGGTGAATGGATACGCTTAGTCCATCCTTTCTTATTGGTCTGTGCCATAAAAGTTTCATCACCAGAACTAACTTTATAATCCATTTCTTTAAAAGGCTCCCCCGAAGGAAGTGTTAATGCAAACTGTTCATTAAATAACTCTAAGGCTGGTAACCCTTTAATATTTACACCTAATGCCTGACCTGTTTTAAACAAATGCTGCCCGGCCTTCACCTCAAACTTTCCACCTGTGGTCGGGAAAATACCTGAACCATCCAACTTAATCTGAGAACCACCCGCTGTAATCACAATCTCTTTCGGACTAGTGATCTCAATGCGGTCTTCGGTCGAAATAATCTGAATCCCTTGCTTAGCAAGCAAATCCATTCCATCTGACTGTGCCTGAACTTCAAACTTGCCTTTAGCAGCGACCTGCTTAATCCCACTCTGCGCGGCAAACAAGCTGATTCGGTTTTGTGCATGCGTAATCAGATTTTTCTGTGTACTTAAATTGATACTGTCGCCCGCAAAATGGTTGATTTGCCCATCTGCTGATAAATGAATATCTTCATTCGTACTCAGACCAATACCTGCTGGCGAGTTCAACAACAATAATGATTTTTTAAATTGGGCGATTTTTTCTTGAATCTGCTTAGCAAAGTCTTTTAGCTGTTCAATTGACTCAATCTCATCCGTCTGTTGGTTCTTCGCCACTTCACTCAAGGCTTTGGCATTGTTTTGATTGCCTTCCAGCTGTTGCTTGGCAGGTTGGGCATCAAGATGGTCACCTTCAGCTTGCGCTTGGCTATGAGTGGTGATGAGTAAGCCTTCACCTGCTCGTACTGCACCCCATTGGTCAGTGCGCAGTTCAAATCCCTCTCCACGGTCTTCGCTTTCTGCGGTTGCTTTAGGGTGACTCAGTTTGCCGAGGTTGAGTTGACTGGCAGCATGACTGCTTTGCAGTTGCGCACTGATCTGACCTGTAGTGTCATCAAAGCGCAATTGGTTAAAACCTTCTCCTTGGACTTCTTTAGATTTGATCCCTGCCAGTTTCTTGGTGTCTGGGAGCTTGCCTGCATTGTCAAACTTGGTCGGGCTGCGTTGTGCCTCATGAATGCGCCCAACCACAAACGGTCGGTCAATGTTGCCATCAAAGAAGTCGATCACCACGATTTCATCAATGCGGGGGAGGAAGCGTGCGCCATAGCCTTCTCCTGCCCATGGGGTCAGAACATCGACCCAAGCTGAATCGGTGTCGTTGTCATTGGTGCCTGCGCCTCCATCATGTTCATGGTCTTCATTTCTTGTGAACAGAAAGCGGACTTTTATGCGCCCCCATTCATCCACATGGATTTCTTCGCCGCTTGGCCCAACCACTTTAGCGCGTTGAGGGTGTACTGTGGGCCGGTGTTGCTGTGGATGATATTCAGGGACTGTTTTGATACTACGGCGTTGTAAGGTCAGTGTATTGGCTTGGCGTTCTTCTGTATTGGTTTTGGTAGTGGTATTTTGCCAATGGCTTTGTTGTAGCAATTGGTTAATTTGCTGATTCAAGTCTTTGGGAAGGTTGTTTTGGTTATAGTAGCTTTTGCCTGTAATCAGAAATTCTTGGTCTGATCCACTGTGTTGGTCTATTTCAGGGTGTTCGATGAGTTGAAACCAGTAGCCGACTTGTGTATCTCGTACCGTGCTTTGAGCGGTGAAGTATTTGGATTGTAGGTCGTAATAGTGTCCTAAGTTTTGGTTAAACTTTTCGATTTGTGAGTTGCCTGATGCGGTTGCTCCATCTTCTCCATTGAGGTCTTGCATCCAGGCTGGGCTAAAGTGCCATGCATCTTCTAAGCCGAGGCTGGCATTGTCGTAGTGTGCACTATGTTGATGGGTACTTTGAACGCTGCCTGCACCCTGTTCTTGTTCCAGTGCATCAGCTTGCCAGCGTTGGATATGTACACTGTTGGGTTGCAGTGAGCGTTGTCCTATCAAACTGGTCATACTGTCGTATTGTTCTGTGGCACTACTGCGATGGTAGCGAATCTGGCGACGTGCTAAAGCTTGGTATTGGCTATTGTCATCAATCAGACGGAGTTTTTGCGGTTGAATCGCTGCACTGCTGTTCGGTACGATCAGTTGTGCTTCATCAATCAGCCAGTTGATGCCTTCACTACGTAGTAGTCGAGTTAAGAACTCATAGTCCGTTTCGTTGTGTTGCATGATAAAGGGACAGATGTCATCGTTCTGACTGAGTCCGCTTAAATCAAGGCTTAGGCTCGCAGCGAAGAGTGGGCTTTTTTGTTGCCATTCTTTAAAGACAATCTCAATAACTTCAACCACAGTTTTATTCATAAACACACGGCTATTGCGGCGTTTTTTCCAAAGTGTGGTGGGGTCTTCAAGTGTGAGTTTATAGAGGCTTAAACTACCGTCGGATTGGCCTTGTAGGGCTTGAATAATAATCCCTGTGGTACGGAATAATTGTCCTGAGTCGGTGACTTGGTCAACTGCGACTTTGCTACCAATGAATTGTTTTAATGGAATCGTAGCATCAGTAGATAAGCAAATCAGTTCAGCACGAATGCCTTGATTGATTTCATGTTGCCCATCTATACGTTGTAAAAAGACCTGAGCATTTAATATCGGATTGGAAAATTGAATATGGATGGCACGTTTTTGTGGGGTGATGCCTAATTGATCTAATGCGCGAAATATATTATTCAACATCTCTTGTTATTTAATATTGACTTAAATTTCGCGCATTCTATAAACCATAGACTAATCTGTCTATATTTTTAATGTTACTTTATTGCAACCATTTAAACATTATATTGATTAATTGAATTGTTATTTAACTGCACAGAAAAAAGCCCAGTCATCACTGGGCTTTTTAAATTAAACAAACCGAATCGGCTTAAATTCAGGTTCATCTTTGTGATGATCATCATCACACTCTTCACCTTCTTCTTTCGTACCACGGTCAATATAACCACTACGCTGTTCTTTCGGTAAATTTTCCATTTCCCAAGCATAAACAGCTTGCATACAAATTTCGCGTTGCTCTTTTGTCAAAGCCACACCATTTGGCCATTTACCAATTTCAACAGCAGTTTTTAAGCGCTCAACAATCTCAGGATTTAAAATAGCGAGCATTTGTTCAATATTCATGATTCATCCTGTTGAAAAGATTCAAAATCTTGATTCCAACCCAGTTTAGTACGGCAAGCCATATAAAAGTCATAACCAGGCGGATGTAATAAGCTAAGTTTAAACGGATGTTTGCGAATATGCACGGTGTCACCAACATTTAGTGCAACACTGTGTTGTCCATCAGCACTTACCATTGGCAAAACACGATTCTCACGAATTGTAATTTTGATTTCACTTTGACCACCAACCACAATTGGACGAGATGACAATGTGTGAGGGTGCATTGGAACAAGAGCAATTGCATCCATGCTTGGGTGTAGAATCGGCCCACCACCCGACAACGCATAAGCTGTTGAACCAGTAGGTGTTGAAACAATTAAACCATCACTGTGCTGACGATACACATATTGGCCATCGATATTCAAATCAAAATCAAGCATGTGTACTGATTTACCCGAATGCAATACCACGTCATTGAGTGCAATTGCATCATAAATCGTTTCACCATTCGTCCGAACTTCCATTTCTAATAAGAAACGGCGATCGAGCTGGAATTGACCTTGTAATACCTGATCAAGTTTAAAAATGGCTTCAGCAGGTTTTATATCAGTTAAAAAACCTAAACGACCACGGTTAATACCAATGACAGGCGTACTGTAGCGAACCAACGCACGCGCAGCATGTAATAGAGAACCATCCCCGCCAACAACAATCACTAGATCAACAACTTCACCCAGCAAGTTACGACTTACTGTTTGACCATGACTATAAGGTACAAGTTTTGCAGTTTCTTGGTCAAAAACTGGATTTAAGCCTAAAGTGATCAAATGATCATGAATTAAACATAACGTTTCTACTACAGAATATTTATCTGGTCGCCCAATTAGACCAATATTTCGAAAGGATTTATGGGAAATTTGCACGAATAATTCAGCTCCGCTGCGATTCCTGACTATCATATCATTAACAATCAATGTTGCGTTGATGATTGATTAAAAAGTATAAAAATGTCTATCCGTTGTTTTTTTATACGATTAATGTCAACGAATTCTTAAAGTTTTTATTGCATGTTGCTATTTATTCACAGTTTTATGATTGCAAATTACTGACAAGCTATCGCATCATTACCACCATTGTTTTGGTTTTAACGCAAATCTATGAAGTTTGAACGTGGTATTGGTTTTCTAGCACTTTTATTTTCAATTTTAGTGATCGGTGTTTTTATTGCCTTTAGTATCTATTTGATCCGTTTAGATAATATCATTCGGGACAAGTTTGAAGGTAAGCGTTGGGATATCCCTGCAAAGGTATTTGCTCGGCCTTTAGAGATCTATGCGAATGCACCAATCACTCAAGATAATTTCACCCAAGAATTGAAATTGCTCGGCTACAAAAACACAGCGAATTACGACAAATCAGGTAGCTATGTTGTTCAAGGCAACCAAATGTATGTTCATACACGCGGTTTTGACTATGGTGATAGTACCGACCCTGAACAAGTATTAGAACTTGCTTTCAATGATGGTCAAGTGAGTGATGTACGCTCAACCAAGCCATCAAATACGGGGATCGCACGCTTAGAGCCATTATTGATTGGGGGAATTTATCCTCAGCATAATGAAGACCGTGTTCTGATTAAATTAAACAAAGTCCCTAAAACACTCATAGAAGCGTTAATTTCAACCGAAGATCGTAATTTTTATCATCATCATGGTATTTCGATTCGTGGTACTGCCCGTGCAGTAGTTAGCAATATCACAGGTGGTCGACGTCAAGGTGGTTCTACATTAACTCAACAGTTGGTCAAGAATTTTTATCTTTCACCTGAAAAAACATTGAAGCGTAAGGTGAATGAAGCATTAATGGCTTTGTTAATTGAGTTGCACTACAGCAAAGATGAAATCCTTGAGGCTTATTTAAATGAAGTAAATCTCGGTCAAAATGGTAACTATTCAATTAATGGCTACGGTTTGGCTTCACAGTTTTATTTTGGTTTACCCTTACGTGAGTTAAATGTTTCACAACAAGCTTTTTTAGTCGGCTTAGTTCAAGGTCCTTCTTTATACAACCCTTGGCGTAATCCTGAATCAGCAAAAAAACGTCGTGATGTCGTGCTCAATAACATGTTAGTGATGGGCTATCTCACTGAAGCAGAATACCAAGATGAAATTGCTCGTCCTTTAAATGTAGTAAGTAAGCCAACTTTAGGGCCAGCAAAATTCCCTGATTTCCTTGACATCGTTCGTCGTCAATTGCGTACTGAATATCAAGAAAGTGACATTACCAATCAAGGTTTAAGAATTTTTACAACACTTGATCCTATCGCACAAACACAGGTTCAAAACTCATTCAAGAGTACAGTTGAACGTTTAGCAAAGAATAATCCTGCTCGCTTAAAGAACCTACAAGGTGCTGTGCTTGTTGCACATCCAGAAAATGGTGAAATCATTGCAGCAGTTGGTTCAACCCAAGACTTTACAGGCTTTAACCGTACTTTAGATGCCAAACGCCAAGTAGGTTCATTATTGAAACCTATTATTTATCTCAATGCGATTGAGTCTGGTCGCTATACATGGGCTAGCCCGATTGAAGATAGCGCTGTAAATATTCCTATTGATGGCGATAAGAGTTGGACACCAAAGAACTATAGTGGCGGTGAACACGGTGTTGTTCCAATGCAACAAGCGCTAGCAAACTCATATAACCTATCAACAGTTCGTTTGGCGAATGAATTTGGTCTTGCTGCATTTAGTAATAAATTGCGACAATTCGGTGTTAGCTCGGATATTCCAGCCTACCCTTCTATCTACCTTGGTGCTGTGAATATGTCACCGATGGAAGTCCTGAGCGTATACGGCAACTTTGCAACGGGTGGCTTTAAATATCCGCCACGCTCGATCCGTACAGTTGTTGATGCTAAAGGTCGCCTACTTGATCGTTATGGTTTAAACGTTCAACAAACCATTGATCCAGCTGCTGCCTATATTCTGAATTATGGTTTACAACAAGTCATGCGTTCAGGTACAGGTCGCTCAGCCTATAACAGCCTTCCTGAAACACTCAATCTTGCAGGTAAATCAGGTACAACTAACGATACCCGTGACTCATGGTTTGCTGGTTACTCTGGTAATAATCTTGCAGTTGTATGGTTAGGGTTGGATGATAACAAAGTGACAGGTTTAACGGGTTCATCAGGTGCTTTACCTGTTTGGATTAATGTGATGAAGCAGCTACGTCAAGAACCAGTCAACCTACGTCAAACAGATAATGTTCAGTGGCAATGGATTGATAGCGCAACTGGCGATTTATCTGCTCAAGGCTGTGATGGTGCAATGTATATTCCACTATTACGACAAACCGTTCCACGTCGTGCAACAGTATGTGGTCAATCACATTATCAAGTTGAGCCGACTTATATTCCTCAAACTGATGAAAATCAGGATTATGATCACAATGATGGCATCACTAACTATATTCGAGAAAGTGAAAACCAAATGGATGCTGACCTGAACAATCACACAGCTCCAAGCCGCGTTATTTCAAGCGGTAGTTACAACGGTGACAACTAAATCTACAAGGATGTTTTTAGTATGATGAAGAAAATTACATTGATTATTGGTGCATTAGTTCTTGCAGGCTGTACAGCTGCACCTGAAAGAACAACCAAACCACCAACACACTCAACGCAAAATAAGACTCAAAAGAAGAAAGTTGAACAACCTTCTTCTGGCGTCAAAATTACGCCTTATGAGCAGAAAGAAATTAAACGTCAAAATGTGCCTGTGATAGTTCCTGAGCAAAAAGTTCAACAGAAGTTTAATGACGGAAGCCAACTTCCAGCTTTTAGAAACTTGATGCAAAAGACTCAAACAGCCTTTAAACAACGCAAATATGCTGAGGCTGAGCGTTATGCACTTCAAGCACAACGCATCGCCCCACAAGCTTCTGAAACCTATTTGTATCTAGGCTTAATTGCCGAACAGAATAAGGAATATGCAAATGCAGAAGCCTTAGCACGTCGTGGTTTAAGCTATGCTCAAAGCAATGCGATGAAAAAACAACTTTGGTTAATCGTATTACGTGCGAGTCAAGCACGTAATCATCCCGTCAAAGCACAAGAAGCCAAGAAAGCAATTCAGTCACTTTAGTTTATACAATTGAATTAAATTGACTTATTCCCGCAAGCCCATAAGCGTGATGTTTCTGGGCTTGTTCTATATCTGTTGGCGCAATACCACCAAGTGCAAAAACTGGAATATCACTTTTCTGCGCCAATTCAGAGAAATTATCCCAGCCTAAAACCTTCGTATCTGGATGTGTTGCTGTCGCATTTACAGGGCTAAGCAGGATTGCATCACAACCTAAATGATGTGCATGTTGAATTGATACCGCATCATGGCATGCAGCTAAAAAACGTTTTCCAATATTTAGATCACCTTTACATAAACTCATAAGTTGAGATTGTTTTAGATGAATGGTTGTGATTTTGCCTTTCAACTCTGTATTTAATAAGTGCTGCCAGATATCAAAATTAATGACTAGCTTAGCTAACTGCTGATCATCTAATTCAAGCAATTGTTGTTCAATTTTCTTTATATCTGTTAATTCTGGCCGCCAGTAAAATAAACTTGCTTGTTGTGGTAAAGCGGATAATTCATGATTTATTTTTATCAAATGTGGCCAAATCAAACGATCTAAAATTGCAGCATTTGCTTTTGGAAAGTTTAGTTCTGCGAGTTGATCACGATTAAACCATGTCCACGGCTGATGAATTAAGTTAAGTAATTCATCAGGTACATAAGTATGGAATAAATGTAAATTTACGATAATGTCATCATACTCATGAGATATCTCATCAAATTTATGCCAATCTTTTAAACCAATTCCAACCTCCTCATAAATTTCTCGTCTACAAGCTTGTTCAGGTGTTTCCCCCTTTTCTACCTTTCCACCAGGAAATTCGTGCTTATTTCCCTGATGCTGATTCGCTTGTCTCCAACCCACTAATACTTTGGATTTGTGTAATAAAATTGCGATTGCAACATCAACTGTAGCTTTTGCCATAACAGTCTAAAATCTCTCATCTTTTCCAGTTGATTTTAAGTAATTAAAACAATCTTTCCCATGCCATTTTAGGAAATAAATAAATCATTTTGTAAATTATAAAAATTTCCGTTGACAGGCCTATTCGATAATGATTATCATTTAAAACATTAAGAAATACACCACGGAGCATAACAAATGAACGCACCATTTAACTTATTTACTCGCAGCACTGATGCAGCTCAATCGCTACCAATGCTACATTCAAATAACCTTTTTGCTTTAGGACGTGAAATTAGAATTATGCATGCAGGTGAAGAATATCGTTTACGGTTAACTCGAAATAACCGTTTGATTTTAACGAAGTAATATAATAATAACCGAATAAGAATAAACGTGGGAATAGCAGTATGTCAGCGCGTACTGCTCTTTTTGTTTTGCTTAAAATTTTATCAATATGATCTCCACATTTGAAAACCATATCGATCATTTAACTCACAATTAACTTAAAGGTACAATCCTTAATACTTCTTCTAAAGTCGTGACTCCTTCAATGACTTTACGCGCACCTGCAATTCTCAAAGGTTCAATGCCCTCTTTCTTCGCTCTCGCTCTTAACTCATCAAGCGTGCCATTTGCACTAATCAATGATTTTAGCTCCAAGCTCACAGGCATAAACTCATAGATACCCACACGACCTTTGTAACCTGTTTGACGACAAACTTCACAGCCTACAGCCTTATACATTGTCGTTGGCATTTCCATGATGTAGTCAAAGGTGAGATGTTCCCACTCTTGCTCATTCATTTGTGTTTCTTGCTTACAGTGTGGGCATAAACGGCGTACCAAACGCTGTGCTAATACACCTAAAATGGTCGCTGCAGTTAAAAATGGCTGAACACCCAGATCATGTAAACGGGTAAGACTTGATGGTGCATCATTGGTATGCAAGGTTGATAAGACCAAATGTCCTGTTAATGCTGCTTGAATTGCCATATTCGCAGTGTCATGGTCACGAATCTCACCTACCATAATAATGTCAGGATCTTGACGCATTAAAGCTCGCACACCATCTGCAAAACCAAGTTCAATATTTGGATTGACCTGCATTTGGTTAAAACTTGGCTCTAACATCTCGATCGGATCTTCAATCGTACAGACATTGACTTGTTCTGTTGCCAACTGTTTTAAGGATGAATATAAAGTCGTAGTCTTACCTGAACCCGTAGGCCCAGTCACCAGAATGATGCCATGACTATGCTGAGTGAGCGATTGCCAGCTTTGTAACAAATGACCTTCAAACCCAAGTTGTTGGAAACTGCGTACCAACACTTCAGGGTCAAAAATACGCATTACAAGCTTTTCACCAAAAGCTGTTGGCAAAGTAGAAAGACGTAATTCTGTTTCTTGGCCTTTAGGTGTCCTTGTTTTTAAACGGCCATCTTG
Source organism: Acinetobacter sp. NBRC 100985 (assembly GCF_000241225.1). NCBI lineage: Bacteria > Pseudomonadati > Pseudomonadota > Gammaproteobacteria > Moraxellales > Moraxellaceae > Acinetobacter > Acinetobacter sp. NBRC 100985. The sequence continues at coordinate 78,753 of NZ_BAEB01000025.1, forward strand.
CGGTTTGCGTTTTTCCGCGACATTCATACGTCCTAAAATTTTAATACGCGAAATCACAGCCGTAAGCGTATTTGCAGGCATGTTATAGATAGTATGTAATACACCATCGATACGGAAACGAACTTTCCCTTTGTCTTTCCTTGGCTCCAAATGAATATCACTAGCACCTTGTTCAAAAGCAAATTGCAACACCCAATCTACAAGTTTGACAATATGCTGATCATTTGCATCAGGGTTTTGTGTATCCCCTAATTGTAATAATGCCTCAACCCCTTTATTTTCACGATCATACAGATTTGCATTTTGTGATGAATTAACAGCACGACTCACTTGGTAATATTCCACCAAATAACGCTGTAATTGTTCTGGGCTCAGTAAAACTGCTTCAATCTTTTTCGGCGCTAAACTTCGTTCTAAGTTATTTTTCCATTCCAATGAAAACGGTTGGCTTGTACCAATCAGAAGTTTTTCAGCATGAACTTCTACCGCCAAAATATGGTTACGTACAGCAAATTCTTGTGACATAACGCTGGTTAATGCAGTCACGTCGGCTTTTAGTGGATCAATCACATATAAAGGAATTTGTGCTTTTTCAGCAAGCCATTGGCATAAGCGATTTAGTGTTAAGTTTGTAGCAGGATTTACTTGATCTTTTAGATTAAAACTCGCAATCCATTGTAATGGATGCCATTTCAACTGATCTTTTTGACGGTGTGTTGTTTGAATTAACAACTTGTCACGCTCTGTAATACGTCCGTCTTTTTGTAATTGTTCTAAACACCAAAATATATCGATTTCAAAGTTAAACGTCATTGTTATACCCCAATTAAGCACTATACTATAACAGAGTTTTCTTGAAAAAATTTAGATCATTTTTACTGTTTATTTTGCGTTAAATGCATTATAAAAACATATAGATAACGAATTACTCATCACAGAAATTTGACTAATTTTTTGTTATCCAGTCATAGAACATCATCAACAAAGTTTGAAGCCTTAGCCGATTTTAAAATAAGTAAATAATCAAAGAGATTACATATGAATGATGTCATCACATTATCGCTACAAGATACACTATTTAACCAGTTGATCATGATTTTTGCAGTCTCTTTAGGTTGTGGCTTACTTATTGGTTTAGAACGCGAACGAAGTAAAGGCAAACATAAAAGCAAAACATTTGCAGGTTTTAGAACTTTTGCCATTGCAGCTTTATTAGGAACGCTGTGCTTTCTATTCAATTTTGTTATTGGCATTGTTGGCGCACTTTTAGTTGGGGCAATGAGTATCGCTTCTCTTAAAAACCAGCAAGAAGACCCAGGTGTAACCACTGAACTTGCTTTTATCATGACTTATTTTATTGGCGCGGTATGCATCTGGAATATCACATTAGCTGCTGGACTCGCCGTTTTATTAACTATTTTACTCATGGCAAAAGAATCTCTACATGGCATTGCCAATCAATGGATCAGTGAAAATGAACTACGCGATGGTGTATTACTTCTTTCTTTAGTTTTAATTGGATTACCACTCGTTCCTGATCAAGCTTTTTGGGGTCCTGTATTAAATCCATATACGATCCTAAAATTACTGAGCCTTATTCTTTTTGTTCAAGCTTTAGCACATATTGCCAAAAGATTACTTTCTTCAAAAAACGCATTGGCACTTTCATCTTTAGCCTCTGGCTTTGTCTCAAGTACCGCAACAGTCGCCAATTTAGGCATGGAAGTACGCAATAAAAATGCTGATCCAATTGTTAATGCTGGTGCAGCACTAATGTCTTGTGTTTCAACACTCATTCAAATGTTAATCATTGTTGCAAGTATCAGTTTTGCATGGTTAAAACTCATTTTCTTACCGACTTTGATCGCAACTGTTATTTTGTTCATTTGGTCTTGGTATCTGATGCGCCGATCTGACACGATAGATCATGTGATTGATACAGACTCAAAAATGTTTAGTTTTAAAAATGCTGTGATTATCACACTTGCGTTATCAGGTATCCAAGTTGCAATTTATGCACTGAACCTATGGTTAGGGAGCACAGGACTTATACTGGGTACAGTGATCGCATCCCTATTCGAAATACATGCTGCGATCGCTGCAATTGTGGTACAAGGTGAACCAGAGACAGCTCAATCAATGCCTTTATTGATCGCCTTAATGGTTGGCTTACTCGCACATTCTATTTCTAAAAGCATCAATGCTAGCCTAACTGGTGGCTACCGTTATGCACTGGCATTTGTTCCAGCACAAATTGTACATATGGGTATTTTGGCTATCCTATTGTGGTTTGGAATTTAAGTCTTCGATATTAAAGGCTTAAAATAAGGATTCGGTCATCTACAATTTTAAAGTTTACATCCCACTCTGAAAATTTCATCTTATATACTCGCTCTTCGTCGTCATGATATGCAGGGCGCGGATCTAAAGATAAAACTTCAACCAGTTCTTCTAGCTTTTTTTTGATTGAAGCATCAGCTTTTATCAAATCAAATTGCTGTATTTGAGCTGATTCTGACCAAACAATGTTTTTACGTTTAGGCACATCTTGTGCGTATCCGCTCACGGCATCTGCAATTGCATCAGAATATTGAATATAAGGTTTGATATCTAAAATAGGCGTGCCGTTTAATAAATCACTTCCAGTTACATACAGCCGAAGTGTCTTTCCTTGCTTTTCAACACGCAAAAATCGCACAACAGATAAACCTATTGGCGAAGGTCGATACATGCTTCGCGTTGCAAAAACACCTATTTTTTGATTCCCGCCAAGCCGTGGTGGTCGTACTTGAGGACGAAATTTAGACATTTGATTCAAAGAGTTATCATTATTTTTATTTTCATGGAACTGCCATAGTAACCATAAATGACTAAACTCTTCGATCCCCTCGAAAGCTAAAATATCATTGTATGGCTCAATCATATCAATGTAGGACTCGACTTGGACTAGGTTGGGCTGTCTCGGTATGCCGAATTTTTCGTTATAAGGTGAATGCATATACCCAATGATCGGCATAACAACAGAGTTAATCATCACTTTTTCTGATAAACACAATTAAATATATTCAGTTTATCGAGAATGTTTTTAGATTAGAATAGCAATCTGTTTCTTTTAACTGTGATCGAGACCTTTAATGGCTGCTTTTAACGTTGAACGCATTACTGATGTTCACCACTGGAATGACACACTTTTCAGTTTTAAAACTACACGCGACGCTAGCTTACGTTTTAAAAATGGTCAGTTTGTGATGATCGGACTTGAAGTGAATGGTAAGCCTTTAATGCGTGCTTATTCGATCGCGAGTGCGAATTATGAAGAAGAACTAGAATTCTTCTCTATTAAAGTACAAGACGGTCCTTTAACTTCTATTTTACAAAAAGTTCAAGTGGGTGATGAAATCCTTATTTCTAAAAAACCTACAGGTACTTTAGTACACGATGATTTATTACCAGGTAAGAATTTATACCTTTTATCTTCTGGTACTGGACTTGCGCCTTTCTTAGCTTTACTACGTGATCCAGAAACTTACGAAAAATTTGAAAAAGTAATCATGGTACACGGTACGCGCTACGTTTCTGAACTCGCATATCAAGACTTAATTTTAAACGAGCTTCCTAACCATGAATTCTTCCAAGAGTTAGGTATCAAAGATAAATTGGTCTATTACCCAACAGTTACTCGTGAACCATTCCACACTCAAGGCCGCGTAACGACAGCAATCGAGTCTGGTGAACTTTTTGAAAAAATTGGTTTACCACGTTTCAATCGTGAAACTGACCGTGCGATGCTTTGCGGTAGCCCTGCTTTCTTGAAAGACGTTGCAGCGCTATTAGATCAACATGGTTTAGTAGAATCACCACGTATGGGTGTAATGGGTGATTATGTAATCGAACGCGCATTCGTTGAAAAATAATACCTATCATAAAAAAACCGAGGTTTATACCTCGGTTTTTATTTATTAAAACTTCATAGCCACTTAAATAAATATTAAAATTTAAAAAGCTTTAATATATTATTAAGTATTAACTTAATAATTAAGCAGCATCGAGTGATATTAATCGCTCAATATAATACCAACACTCTTCAATTTGATGATGATCTTTATTCACTTTTGCATATGCAGTCATCCCATCCAAAATATTAATATACATCGATGTTAATACATGAGGTTGATAGACCTTTGCCTTTTCAAATAAACATTCAACCAAACCCATTAACCACTCCCTATATTCAACGATCGGTTTGATAATAGAAGGATAGGTTTGTAATATTTCTAATGAGGCTTTTTGAAACATACACCCATGGAAGTCATCTGAGTTAAACCATGCTAAATGCCAAAAATAGACTGCCTTAATTTTGCCAAGATAATCATCTTCTTTTTGTAAACTTACTTCATACTCAATTGCAGCTTGGATGCTTTTATTACGACGTGATAAGCACTCTTCTATCAAGCTTTCCTTTGAAGGGAAATACTTGTAAAAAGTCATCTTTGCTACACCTGACTCGCTAATGATTCGATCAACCCCAACCGAGCTATAGTTATGGCGATTAAAGAGATTAAGAGCCGTTTCAATAATATCTTCTTTTTTTGACATGTTATTATCCTTTTAGAATTTTAAAAACAACTTAATGTATTATTTAGACACGGTTAAAGCTGGATAATTCTGGCAACCATGTTCCTTCATATTATTTTATGAGTATTACAGAAAATAGCTAAAAATACCTTATCTACATCTATATAAATTAAGCAAAAAGTCACACACAAACAAGCTAATTTGTAAAAAAATCTTTCGATTCTTAAAAAATTAAAATATTAAGTGAACTACCTCACCTTTTCTTAAAAATAGATTAAATCTACAAAGTTTATTTTAATTTTTCAGATTGTTTAATAAATTGATTTCACAAAAAAATCATTTTATATTTAAATTATCCAATAAAAAGGTATTTGGTTGATCTAATAGTTATATTCATAAGCAACCAAAGCAAATCGAAACTATATAATTGGAAAAAGCAATAATATTAATTCATTGAGTAGAAGACTATGCCAAAAAAATTCGAAGATTTTGACAACCCTAGACAGAAAGCTATAGACGGAATGAAAAATAGTATTTCTGAAACCTTATGGAATAAGAACCTGAATTTTCTGAAAGAATTACGCGCAGAAATTTCAAATCATCCTGTTTCAAAACACCCTGCAATCCAGCTATTAAATGATGGTTTGATCGATAAAGAAACCTTAAAACATATCCATCTAGAATATCGACATGCTATTGTCCAAGTGTTCACAGATGCTTTATTGATGGCACAATTTCAAACCAAGCAACTCGAACCACGTCTTTTATCGGGTTCGAAGATGTATCCTCGCTTTTTATTAAATCTTAACATTCTGGATGAATTCGGTTTCCGTCCTACAGTTGATAAAGATGGCTATTACTCTGGTAATCCTCAATATGCGCACTATCCATTGTTTGAAGATGTGCTTGATGATTTTGAATTATCGCAATCTGAGCGGAATAATTACCAACCGTCTATTATTGCACAACAAGTTCGAAACTATTTAGAACGTTCATTTGATCGTTACCAAGCTGTTTCGGCTCTACTTGCTGTAGCAGAAGAAGAAGTTATTTTATTTAGCCCAGCTTTACGTCAAGCAACCAAAGCTGTTGGATTTGATGTTGATGGCGGTTACTACTATGTACACGGCGTATCACATGATGAAACAGCTGAAGCTGCAGATGATGATCATGAAGATGATTTATGGTTTGTACTCGCTCAAGCATGCGTAGAATCAGATTACACAGCAATTCGTCAAATCTGTTTGGAATACTGTGATTTATGGCAGCAATTTTGGGATGAGCAAATTGCAACTTATCAATATGAAACTTTCCGAAAACTGGCTTAGTTTTAGATCAAGGTCATTTCCAAACTCAATATAGAAGTGACCTTGTCATTTAAAACAAGAGTGATCGATGTGCTGCTACGCCCGCCATTGTTCCATCTCCTACAGCCAATGAAACAGAACCACCTAAACGCGCAACATCTCCACAAGCAAAAACACCAGTAACTGAAGTTTCTTGCAATGCATTGGTTTTAATCATTTCTCCCATAGAGTTCAGTTCTAACTCACATCCTAGATGGACAATCCACTCTTGATCAATTAGACATCGTGTACTCACAAACGTCCCATCTAAAGCAACCGAGCTATCATCTTCTAAAACGATATTGCATTCACCATTAATCTCTTTAATCCTTCTTTTTTCGATATTGATATTACGAGCTAGCAATGTTTGCTCTGTTTCCATATCAATAGGTTGATCGTTTAAAAATAAAGTGACATTCCCCCAATCAACCAACATCATCGACATATGGATAGCATGTTCAGAAGATGCAATGATTCCTATATTTCCGTTATTTAACTCATAGCCATGACAATATGGACAATGAAAAATACTGGTTCCCCATCGCGCTGAAACTCCCTTAATTTCGGGTAATTGATCTTTTATACCTGTGGCTATGATCAAACGTTTTGCTGTTAAGGATTGAACGCCATCAATACAAACATGGAAATGCCCATCTTTCGTTTCAACTCGCTTTACTTTGCCTTGCTGCCAATTCACAGTTTCATATTTCATTAATTGCTGTTTGCCAATATGCGCAATTTCACTTGCAGACGTACCATCTTGAGTCAAAAAACCATGAGAAAATTCGGCAAAGCGATTTCTCCTTTCTCCTGCATCGATAATGACAACATTTCGTCTCGCTCTAGCCAAAGGTAATGCAGCTGCTAAACCCGCATAGCTTCCACCAATAATTGCTACATCATAAATCATAATCACACCAATAAGTAACTTTTAAAGTTACGTTAATACTATTCTTTTTATTTTGCAACTTTTGATGTTACATTAAGACAACTCCTACTTTTACAATCCTACCTCATGCGAACTGACAGCAAGCTTTCACGGATGCTACATGTGCTTTTACACATGGCAAGAAATAACAAGACTTATACTTCTGATGAAATAGCGCAAATGCTAGTTACCAATCCAGTGGTGATTCGAAGGACTATGGCTGGCTTGAAAAAAGCAGGCTTTATTCATTCTGAAAAAGGTCCTAAAGGCGGTTGGTTATTGGTTGAAGACCTAAGTAAAATTACGCTTTTTGATATTTATAATGCGGTTGGCGAGCCAACTATTTTTGCAATGGGCAATGAAAGAGCAAATCCAGATTGTGCTGTCGAAAGAGTCGTAAATGCTGCTTTAGATGATGCAATGAATCAAGCGCAAACGATCTTACTTACCCAACTCAAGGCAACGACACTTGCCGATCTGGCATTGGGGTTTGATCAGATTTGTACTCAGGAATCTTTTAAGTAATTGCAGATACGCTAGATAAAACCAACTTCATCAAAACATATTTTTCAATGTAAAAATTCGCCAAATTTATCTGCATCGAGTTGAGAATTACAATACAATTCAACTTTGTTTTAATTTCTTCCGCTATGTTTTCACAATTTGACGTTAACTTACTTGTATTGTTGATTCTTTTAGGCTGTGGAATCTTTAGTCATAATACAGCCGTGACTGTGGCTGCTGGTGTTTTGATTCTCGTGAAACTTACACCTCTTGATCAGTTTTTCCCTCTTATACAGCAACATGGGCTTAATGTCGGCATCATCATTTTGACCATTGGTGTACTATCGCCAATCGCAAGTGGCAAACTAAGCGGTGAAAGTATTCTAAAATCTTTTGTAAGCTGGAAGTCACTTCTCGCGATCGCTGTCGGACTATTAGTGGCATGGTTGGGTGGCCGTGGAGTGAAGCTCATGAGCAATCAACCAGATGTCGTCGCGGGTTTATTAATCGGGACTGTTGCAGGCGTTGCCCTACTACGAGGAGTTCCAGTTGGCCCTCTCATCGCAGCAGGAATATTATCGGTTTTGATTGGTAAGTCTTAGTTTAAGCACGATCAGCGTTCATAATAAACTGCGCGCTTTTGTGAGAACTTTTCCAACTGCTTTAAAAAGCCCTCAAAATAGCTCTTTTCTGTGTCTTCTGTACGATAGCCCGCATAAAGTGTACGTCTTAAACCTTTTGGCGATACACAGTCTAAACGGCGACTGACCACCCATCCTTTTTGTTCATATTCATTCACCACCCAATCAGGTAAAGCCGCTATACCTCGTCCACTTGCAACCAATTGAATCAGCATTTGAGTCAAATCGGTCGTCCGAATGTGCTTTGGATGAATATTTGCAGGAATAAACAGGTGCGCCATGATATCCAAACGATGCTTATCGACAGGATAGGTAATCAAGGTTTCTTCTGCTAAATCTTGAATCGAAACCTTTTCAGCACGCACTAATGGATGTGTAGTTGATAATACTAAACGTGATTCATATTCAAAAATTGGAAAATATTCAATCCCTTTCAAAGCAATTGGATCAGCGGTAATAAGCAAATCAAACTCTGCATTCTGTAATAATTCATGTGGATTTGATTCAAAACCTGCTGCAAAATCTAGGTCAACATCAGGATATTGTTGACGGTATTGATTAAGCAAAGGCATTAACCAATCAAAGCAACTGTGGCATTCAGATGAAAAAATGATACGTCCAGTTTGACCATGCACAATACGCGTAATATCAGTTTGTGCAATTTGAACTTGCGGTAATACATCATCCGCCAGTTTAAGCAGTCTTTGTCCTACGTTAGAGAAAGCCACAGGACGACTACGGCGGTTGACCACCTCAACGCCATACCAATGATCAAGTTCTTTTAATTGATGTGAAATTGCTGAAGGCGTTAGACATAAATCTGCTGCCGCTGCGACCAATGAACCATGCTCTCTTAAAGCAAGGAGCGTTTTTAAATGACGAAGTTCTAACATGAATAACAACCAGAAAAACAACAACTTTCCTTTAATCTAAATCTATTAAATGCACAGATAGAAAGGATAAGCTGCTGCTCTTTAATTTAATAATTGAATTGTTTTCATCTTAACACAGCATTAATGAGACTGTCTCAACATGAATTCTATTTAATTGTTATTTTATTAAATGAAATTTAATTACTTGAAATGTCACTTATTTAATCACCACAAAGTTGAAAATACTAAACGATAAGACGGCTAAGTACGCAGCAAGTATCGGCAGTTAAAAAAATTTCAGTTTGAACTGAAAACATTTCATTCAATCCAAGCCCTATCATTCATTAAACCTTTTAAACTATCAGCTGGATTTCTGTAGACCTTATAAAACCATGACACGTCAAAGCCAAAAGACGCTTGAACGCCAAAAACTCAGCTTACCGAAAGGCCATGACAAATTGCTGTTGCATTCATGCTGTGCCCCATGTTCAGGCGAAGTCATGGAAACACTGATAGAGTCTGGTATCGATTTCTCTATCTTTTTCTATAATCCTAATATTCACCCAGTCAAAGAATATTTGATTCGTAAAGAAGAAAATATCCGTTTTGCCGAAAAGCACAATATCCCTTTTATCGATTGTGATTACGATACCGATAACTGGTTTGCCCGAGCAAAAGGAATGGAAAATGAACCAGAAAAAGGCATTCGCTGTACCATGTGTTTCGATATGCGTTTTGAGAGAACAGCACTCTACGCTCACGAACATGGATTTAGCTTAATTAGTAGCTCTTTAGGCATTTCTCGTTGGAAGAATATGCAGCAAATCAATGATTGTGGGCTTCGTGCAGCTGCTCATTACCCCAATATTCAATATTGGGACTATAACTGGCGCAAGCATGGCGGTGCTGTACGCATGTTAGAGATCAGCAAACGAGAAGAATTTTATCAACAAGAATACTGTGGCTGTGTCTATTCGCTTAGAGACAGCAATCGCTGGCGTATGAGTAACGGTCGTGATCGAATTCAATTAGGTGTGAAATTTTATAGTAATGCAATGGATGAAGATCAAAATACTTCCAGTAAATAATACTCAATCATCAGCCAAATACCCTAAAAAGGCTGATCGCGATGATCAGCCTTTTTATTTTAATTTACAGACAAACTAATGATGGTATACAACTGATTGCTAGGCTTTTTCATAGAATCTACTGTCTCACTGACTTCAACTAAATACTCAGTTGCTTTTGGAAAAATAAGCTCTGCTGTTCCATCTGCTAAAGTTTTCAAATTCTTAGATTGCTCATCTGTAGCACCTTTAGATCGAATCACAACATTGGCATTTGCTAATACTTGATTGTCTTTTGATACTTTAATTTTTACTGCTTGATTAGCCTTTATTTCATTCGGATGCGTCAAAAACTCAACTTGAATAGGCGCTGACATTGCTTGGATTGGGGTATTTTTTCTTTTGATACATAAGTGAATAATGTCCATTCACGCTTCACTTCAATTGGCGTATATTTCTTCGCTTTTAAATCAGCAGGGATTACATAATCACGCTCAGCTTTTTTAGGTGCTTGATCCGCAGGCATATCAAAGAACATTTTCCATTCTTTTTGATCCTGAACGTATTTCAATAGATAAGTCGCGCTTGTTTTAACCGTATAAGTCCCTGCCTCTGGAAGCTTAAGATCAAATACCGTTGTAGAGCCTAATTTAGATTCAGGTTCAATCAAATTCTTATCGTTATTAGGACTTATAATTTCAAACTTTGCATCTTTCAGTGCATATTCACTATTCAATGCCTCTTCTGCATAACCTGAAACAATCGCAACCTGCGTTTGTGAAGTGTTATAGGCCAATGGTGCAACATAAGGTTCATGTGCAAAACTAGAAACTGAAAGCATCAGTAATGAACTAGCCAATATAGTTCTCATAAATTATCTCCACCCTAAAAACTTATAAATTTGATCGCATTTAATTCAGCATTATTATACACAAATGCAAATAATTATCATTATATTTAATTGGTTCATTCCTTAGTTTATTTCACTGTTAAAAATTACGTTCCTTTTCACTTTTCTTTTCTAAGCTCGAATATAATATGCTCGGTTTATTATTTTAGAGTCATTATGTCCTCTCTAAGCTCTCCTACACTCTCTTCTCAACCTAAACACTATTCATTATTTCTCGTTATTTTTTCTCTTGCGGTCGGTAGTTTTTGTATTGGAACGACCGAGTTTGTGGCAATGGGATTGATTCAAGAAATCGCAAGTGATCTGAATGTGAGTGTTCCCCACGCTGGCTATTTCATTAGCGCTTATGCTTTAGGTGTGATGGTTGGTGCACCGATTATTGCAATCTTAGGCGCGAAAGTTCCTCGAAAAACGTTATTACTTAGCTTAATGCTGTTCTATGGGTTGGCGAATGCTGCTACAACTTTTGCGACAACTACAGAGACAATGTTAGTTTCTCGTTTTATCGCAGGTTTTCCTCATGGTGCTTATTTTGGAGTTGCAGCATTGGTTGCAGCTGAGCTTGCAGGTAAACAACGTCGTGCAACTGCGATTGCACAAGTGATGATGGGTCTAACAATCGCCAATGTGATTGGTGTGCCTATTGCAACGTGGTTGGGTCAGCAGTTCGGATGGAAAGCGGGTTTTGAGTTTTCCGCAATTATTGCCTTCATCACCCTGATTGGGGTAAGTCTATTTGTACCGAACATTCCACTACAGAAAACCGCAAGTATCCGTGCTGAAGTTGCTGGACTCAAAAATATCAATATGTGGTTGGCACTTGCTGTAGGTGCAGTTGGTTTTGGTGGTATGTTCTCAGTTTATAGTTATGTATCTCCTATTCTGACTGAATACACAGAAGCAAATATCTCAATCGTTCCTATCGCATTAGCCATTTGGGGAACAGGTATGGTATTTGGAGGACTTGTGGCTGGATGGTTAGCGGATAAAGACTTGTTTAAAACCATGATTGGAATTTTGATTAGTTCAGCACTCGCATTCGTATTTGCCAGCTTTATGATGTCAAACCTATATTCAGCAATATTGGCTTTATTCCTGATAGGCTTTACAGTGATTGGTCTTGGTGGTGCTTTACAAACCTATCTTATGGATATTGCTGGTGATGCACAAACACTAGCGGCCTCACTGAATCATTCTGCATTCAACTTAGCCAACGCACTTGGTGCATTCCTAGGTGGCTGGGTGCTTAGTCATAATATGGGTTGGCTCGCACCAATTTGGGTGGGTTTTGTTTTAAGCCTAGGTGGATTAATCATTTTATTAATCGCTCTAGCTGTCGCAAAATATACAAAAAAGAATCTGTAGCTTGTTAGCTATAGATTCTTTTCAGCAGACGACCTTTTCTCATAATGCCTTATTTTTCTTATAAAAGATCATCATTAAATATCAAATTTAAGGCTTACTGATTAAGTTAGAAATCTGCCAATCATGCCATTTCGATAAAAATAGCAACGCGGTACTACCGCCAATTAATGCAAAAAACATATCAGACTGTGTATCCCACTCATAACCTTGAGTTCCGAGGAATTCTTCTGCTCCCTGTCCCAACAACAATGCTGCGGCCCATTCGATCAACTCATACGTTGCACTTATCGCGAGTACAATACAAATCACAATAAAACTCAGCATTTTGCCTTTGGCTAAAATATGATTTCGAATCAATATTTCACGAGCAACTACTGCTGGAACAAAACCTTGCATGAAATGCCCTATTTTATCGTAAGGATTACGATCTAAATTAAACCAGTCTGCAATTTGAAAGCCTAAAGGCACGCGTGCATAGGTATAAGCACCGCCAACAATAAGAACAATTGCATGCAAAAAAATTAGACTATATAGCAAGTTCGTCAAAGGAAACTTTTTAAAGCTCATAAATAACACAGGCATCACAATCAAGACTGGTATCACTTCCATCAACCACGTCATTCGATCATATGGCTTAATCCCAGAAATAATCAAAACAATAGCTATAATCGTTGTTCCCAAACCTAATAAAGAAATTCGCATCATTTTATAAAAAGTATTGATTCATTTACTCATGACATCATATAAAAAACCCGTGGAAAGTCCTGCGGGTTTTTGTTATAAAATCGGCGAATTAAGCTTTATTTTAAAGCATCCGCGACTTCCTTCAGCATGGCTTTCATCCCATCCAAGCCATTATTCATTAAATACCAGTTACTCGAATCGAGATAGACAATATTGCCGTTTTTCGCAGCTTTGGACTCATTAATAATCTTGTTATTCAATACGCGCTTTGCACCTTCCTGATTTTCAGTAATTGCTGCACCACGATCAATCACAAACAGATAATCTGGATTTTTCTGGGCAATAAACTCATGCGATACCGCCATACCATGCAATCCCACCTTGATTGAAGGGTCGGCTGGTGTAAATCCATACAGGTCGTGAATATTACCAAAACGTGAACCTGGGCCATAGGCAGCAATCTTGCTGTTATTCACCAGAATCACCAAAGCCGTTTTACCTTTGGTCTTATCTTTTAATGTAGCAATATCTTTTTCCAAAGTCTGTAATTGCTGTTCTGCCTCAGGCTTCTTGCCCACCATTTCAGCAATATTCAAGGTTTGCTGTTTAAAAGAATTGAACTGATCGTTGTAATCCACATCAACAAAGTAAGTCGGCGCGATCTGGTTGATTTGACCAACCAGATTTTCCATGCGGCCACTCATCAAGATCAGTTCAGGCTGACTGGCTGCAATTTTTTCCAGATTCGGTTCTTTCACCGTCCCTACATCCAGATATTTACCTTCACTGAAATTTTGCAAGACTTTCGGCAACGGCGTTCCTTTTGGCAAGGCAACCACTTTATCGTCCGCGCCCAAAGCATGAATGGTATTTAAAGCACTGGTATCCAGTACAGCAATACGCGATAAATTCGCTGGAATGGTAATCTGCCCTGCCTTGCTGTTAAAACTTAAGGTTTCATGTGTAGCAGTAGTATTACTGTCCTGATTTGCCGAAGGTGTGTTGGAATTACCACATGCAGCCAATGCCACACTCAGCATCATGACTGGCAATGTTTTTTTGAAACGCATAACGAACTCCTAACTAATAAAATACAAACCTAATTTATGTTGCTGAACCTGCTGGATCGGAATATGGAAATCAAAAATATCTTGCAGAATATGTTCATCCATCAACTGTTGTGGATGCCCTTGATACACCAATTCACCTTCTTTCATGGCAATGATGTGATCGGCATAGACGGAAGCAAAGTTAATGTCATGAATCACCACAATGATTGATTTGCCATGATTCTCGGCCAAATCTTTTAAGACCCGCATAATCTGTGAAGAATGCTTCATATCCAGATTATTTAAGGGTTCATCGAGCAAGATATATTCGGTGTCCTGTGCCAGAATCATGGCGATATAAGCACGTTGTCTTTGTCCACCCGACAATTCGCTGATTTGTCTGTGTCTCAAGGCTTCCAGATCCATATAGGCAATTGAGCGATCAATCACCTCACGGTCTTCCTGCGTTAGGCGACCTTGTGAATATGGGAAACGTCCGAAAGCAACCAGATCTTCAATACTAAGGCGTAACTCGGTATGGTTAGACTGTTTTAAAATCGCCAGTTTTTTGGCAATGTCAGCACTTTTCATCTGTTGCAGATCATGCCCATCCAGCAAAACTTGACCTTGATCTGCTTCAATTAAGCGACTCATCATCGAAAGTACAGTACTTTTACCTGCACCGTTTGGACCAATAAACGCCGTAAACTGTCCTTTGGCAATCGTCAGGGAAAGCGCATTTACCACACGCTGCTGTTGATAGCTTTTACTTAAACTCTTAAGCTCTATTGCCATTTTTTATTTTCCTTCAATAAGATCCAGAAGAAATAAATTCCACCGACAAAATTAATAATCACACTGAGCGTTGTTTTGAAATTCAGTACATGCAGAACCATGAATTGCCCAAGCATCAGACAAAGAATGCTGACCAGAATAATGCCAAGCAGTAAGATATGATGTTGATGAGTCTTGAACAGTTCCAGAGTGATGTTGAGTACCAATAAACCGAGGAACATCATTGGGCCAGCTAACGCTGTTGCAGAAGCCAATGCCAATACCACGAGGATCAACAGCAAGCGGCTGGTCTTGTCATAATCCAGCCCTAAATTCAGCGCATGATCACGTCCCAATGCCATCACATCGAGCTTGTGATAATGCTTCAGGCTGTAAAATAAAATTGGCACAATGGTCAGCAAGGATAGCCCCACTGTTTCCATTTTCACCACATTAAAACTGGCAAAACCAGCGTAGGCTGCAATCTGAAATTCATCGGGATCCAGCAAAACCTGAAAGAACGTGGTCATGTTGTCGAATAAAGTCGAGCAGATCAGACCAACGAGCAGGAGGAAATAGATATTTTGCTGTGCAACTTTCTGGAAAATGAACCGATATAGCAGCAAGGCAAAGGTCACCATTAACAGCAAACTGATCAGATAATCGGTGACAAAGTTCAATGACAATAACGTACCGGCACCAAAGAAATAGATAATCGCAGTCTTGGAAAGTTCATATAACTTATCTAATCCTAGCGCCTGTGGTGTCACTACCCGATTATTCACAATAGTATGGAAAACCAAAGTCGAAACACCGACCGCCACACCCGCCACGATAATGGCAGCAACTGTTTTTAAACGTAGATTCAAGGCATATTGCCATGCCACGCCTAAATTCCAGCCAAGGTACAGTGCAATCGTTGCAACCACCAATACAGTCAAAACAATCAACTTGGTTTTATGAGGCATAACGATATCTCCTGAGTAGCAACCACAGGAAAATCACGCTTCCCACCACACCCATAATCAGACTCACAGAGACTTCATAAGGGAAAATCACCACCCTACCAAATACATCACAAATCAGAACCAGCAAAGCACCTAACAATGCTGTATGCGAAAGCGTTCTACGGATATTGTCGCCCAGATATAGACTCACCAGATTAGGTACAATCAATCCAAGAAATGGAATCGCACCCACAGTGACAATCACCACACCCGTAATGACCGAAACCAGTAGTAGGCCAATAAAAAGGGTCTGCTTATAATTCAGTCCAAGATTCGTCGCAAAATCCTGTCCCAATCCAGCCAAAACAAAACGATTGGCAAAGATATAAATCAGAATCAGAATGGGCACACTGAGATAGATCAGCTCATATTGACCATTTAAAATGGTGGAAAAGTCCCCTTGCAACCAACCTGCCAAGTTCTGCAATAAATCCAGTTGCAGCGCAATAAAGGTGGTAAATGCAGAAATGATACTGCCAAAAATCATCCCCACCAGTGGAACAAAAACGGTATCACGATGCTTTAAAGTCGCCAGAATACTCATAAAGGCCATCGCACCAATGAGCGTTACGACTATCGCAAAACCAGTTTTAATAAAGATTGAAGCACTTGGGAGTAAAATAATCGAAACCAGTACACCTAAACGTGCACAGTCATATAAACCTGCGGTGGTTGGTGAGACAAAGCGGTTACGACTTAGCGACTGCATAATCAAACCACAGACACTTAGACCTGCACCCGCCACAATAATCGCCATCAAACGGGGTAAACGACTGGTCCAAAACAACTGCCACTCTTGAGGATTGCCAGTCCAAAGACCAGCAAGACTCATCTCACCCACACCGACAAATAAAGAAATAAATGCCAGTGGAAGTAATAATAAAATCAGGTAACGCCGCTTAATCATGTTGGGAGAACTTCATAGGATGCGTAAACTTAAAATAAGCTTAAAAAAAGATAGATAATAAGAAACTATCACAAATGATAAAGATTATTGTTAACTTTTTTAAATGGATCTTAATTTCTATTAAGTAAAACTTAATTTTCAAAGCTTTTATTTTGAATATAAAAAGCTCTAAGCATCTGCAATGCCTAATTTTTAACTTGATAAACTATAAAAATGATTAAGAGTTTTAAGCTTAATTCTGATCTAAATTTCTATGATAAATCTTTGAATTATTCAGCAAGATTTTCACCGCAATAAGGACAGTAATGTTTCTTTCCCTGTTTTTTGTCTTGCTCTTCAAGCAAATGTTCACGCATGAGTTGTACAATAATCTCGTGCATCTGCTCTTTAGGTAAACCTACACGCTGCCTTAGTTTTTCAAGCTCAGCTTGATTATGTAATACATCATTCCCCTGTGCTTGTAAAAGCTCCCTAAATTCTTGTTCTAATTTTTGATTTCTTTGATTCAACTCATTTGCCAAACCAGAAGCCAAAATACCAGCTGGCAATGCCGCTATACCAACCCCGAGAATAGTGATCAAAGCACCGAGAAACTTACCCATACTGGTAACAGGTGTTACATCTCCATAGCCTACCGTTGTTAAGGTAACAACCGCCCACCACATGGCTTTTGGAATAGAGCTAAACGCTTCAGGCTGAGCTTTATTTTCGACCACATAAATTCCAGATGCAGCCATGACGATCATAATCACTAAAATGAAAATGACCGCTTGAAACGAGCCTTTTTCACGTTTTATGACTCTCAGTAAGATTTGCAAAGAAACAAAATAACGCGTAAGTTTCAGCAGCCTTAATAATCGAAGGATACGCAATACACGTAAGTCGATATGTACAAAGAAGTTAAAGTACGCAGGTAGAATGGCGATCAAATCAATGATTGCTCCACCACTTTTTGCCCATTTCCAGCGTTGGCTCCATGCAGAATCCGTAGGATCATTTTCCGCTACGCTCCAAAATCGCAAGAAATACTCAGCAGAAAAGATCACGATCGAGGTAATCTCAAACAAATCAAAATAGTTTCTATAAGCAATATAGACTTCTGTAATCGACTCCAATATAACCGCAGCGACATTTCCAACGATCAGAAAAATAAGGAAATAGTTCACACATCGACTAAAAGTGGTTTGATAGTCATCATTGTGCAAATTGTTATAAACAAAAAGGCGTAATCGTTGTAACGAAAAATTAGTCATATCCTACTTATAGTTATCTCAAGCCTTTAAAAATGTAACACGTTGCTTGGTTGTTTGATAAGTGATTTATGCATTGATTGATTTATAACGCTCAATAAACAAAACTCTGTTTGAATCGATCTAGCCTATGCTTTGATAATAGAAACTTAACGGTTGCTTCTTTAACGATACTTTCATAAAGAACTATAAATTTTATTAAACCCATGATAACAAGGGGAAAACAAATGGGATTCAAACCTATCCCTACACTTATTTCTTTATTTCTTACATTGATTATTTGGTTTGCCATTCCTGTACCAGCTGGTGTTGATCCAAATGCTTGGCATTTATTGGCAATGTTTGTTGGTGTGATTGCTGCCATTATCGGAAAAGCCATGCCGATTGGTGCTATTGCAATCATTGCAATCACCTTAGTTGCCGTCACTGGCGTAACGAATGATAGCCCATCTGGCGCAATAAAAGATGCATTGAGTAGCTTTGCAAATCCATTGATCTGGTTGATTGGTATTTCAATCATGATCTCGAAAGGCTTGCAGAAAACTGGTCTTGGTGCACGTTTAGGTTATTTATTTATCGCTGTTTGGGGTAAAAAAACCATCGGTATCGGATACAGTATGGTACTGTCTGAATTGATCCTTGCTCCTGTAACGCCAAGTAATACAGCACGCGGTGGTGGAATTATCCATCCAATTGTACGTGCAATTTCTACCAGTTATGACTCTGATCCAGCCAAAGGCACTGAGGGTCGTATGGGGAAATTTTTATCTCTCGTCAATTATCAAGCCAATACAATTACCTCTGCAATGTTTATTACAGCTACAGCCCCAAACCCATTGGTGGTTGATCTTGTTGCTAAAGCGACAAATAGCGAAATTTCATTAAGCTGGAGCACATGGGCAATCGCAATGTTAGTTCCGGGTCTGATTGCTTTAATTATCATGCCATTGATTATATATTGGATGTATCCACCTGAAGTCAAAGAAACACCTAATGCAGCTCAATTTGCGAAAACCAAACTCAAAGAAATGGGTTCAGTGAGTAAAGATGAAATCATTATGCTTGGTGTTTTTGGAATCTTGTTGCTGTTATGGGCAGGTATTCCTGCCATGATATTGGGTTCAGCTTGGACTGTTGATCCAACAGCAACTGCTTTCATCGGTTTAGCATTATTACTACTTACAGGTGTTTTGACTTGGGATGATATTCTGACGCAAAAAAGCGCGTGGGATACGATTACTTGGTTCGCTGCTTTGGTGATGATGGCGACTTATTTAAATAAGCTTGGTTTGATCACTTGGTTTTCGGGTTTACTTGAAAGTAGTATCGGCTCATTGGGGCTAAGTTGGATGCCTGCCTGTTTATTGTTAATGCTCGCCTATTTATATGCACATTATATGTTTGCCAGTACTACGGCACATATCACCGCCATGTTTGCTGCATTTTATACGGCAGGACTGGCATTGGGTGCACCACCAATGTTATTTGCCTTAATGATGGCAGCGGCTTCTAGTATTATGATGACCTTAACCCATTATGCAACGGGTACATCACCTGTGGTTTTTGGCTCAGGCTACACCACACTTGGTGAATGGTGGAAAGCTGGTTTTGTCATGAGTGTCATCAATATTGTGATCTTTGTGGTGATTGGCGGTATCTGGTGGAAAGTGTTGGGTTATTGGTGATTTTTGAGATCTTAATTTCATTCAATTGAAAGATTTAAAAATACTATAAAACATAATAGTCATTATATAAAATGTCCTGCTATTGCAGGACATTAAAATTTGGAATAAATTTAGCTACTAAAACAACTAACAAAGTTGAAAATTAGATAAATAATAATCCCTAGCTTCCACCTCAATAAAATTATTAACATCACCATTAAATACACTCTGAGCAATATTAAATATTAATTGATCAGAAATATTTGTTGAAGTTACTCCAATTATTTTTAATACTTGAATTATGGTTACTAATGATATTTTTTGCCAAAAATGCCCTTGAACAATCTTATTAGAAGACATCTTTAAAGCTTCTTTTAGAATCCCTTTAGAAGTCAAGCATGATAATACATCTGGGGAGATCTTACTACGAACTCTTCTTATCTCATCAATAGATATAATAGACATGGTAGATGAATCATATTCTAACCTCACCCCAAAAGAAGATTTAGATTTATCTAAAACACATTCAGAATTTAATTGAGAAATTAAATCATAACAACTAATCTTCTTTGCACATTTCTTTGTATTATCCAGTAACTCATTAAAGTTCACTAACTTATAAAACTTAATTCCTGAAAGAATTTCAGCGACTTTATATATTAGTTTATCTGACCAAAAGTCATTTTCCCAACTGTACCCATAAGTAAATTTTAAAAGATCAGGGTTGTAAATAAAACTTTCCTTAAGAAAATTATAATCTCTATCCAACACACAAACAGAATTGGAAATATTATTTAATAAAATCTCCTCATATCTTTCTTTTACATTTAAGCAACACCCCAAAGGAACTATTTCAAACTTATTTAAATCTATACCTATTAATTTATTTAATAATATTTCATAAAAAGTTTTATCATATTTCTCTGAGTTATTTTCTCCTTCTATATAAACCATTACTTTTACACCATAAAAAAGATGTATATTGCTCAATCCTTCGCTACTTCTTGAGAACAACATTACAGTATATTCTCCATACGAATTACTTTATTTTGCTGCGCAGCGACAATATCAGGAGAATGCGTAGCAAAAATAATTTGTGCTTTAGGATTTAAAGTAGTAATAGCATTTGTCAAAGAAGTCTGCCATTTTAGATGTAAACTTAGTTCAGGCTCATCAGCTATATATATAGTTTGCTTTTGTTCTTGCAGCAATGCTTGTCCCAAAATAATTAATAATTGTTTCTCACCAGATGACAATTCATTCAATTTTAATTCTCTAAGAGTATTTGATGTATAAAATACTAATTCATTTCTATCTGATAACTTGACAGTTTTTTTTTCTCAAACAATTGGTTTAATAAATCAATAAATTTATTTTGTTGTGAAAAAATCTCATGCTTTATATCTTGCAATGCTTCATATTCCACAACCAATGCATGGCTTCTCCATACATTTAGTAAAGATGCAAAATGTTTTGGAGTTATTGCTGAATTAGTAGGATCATGCAAATATTCATTTGCTTTATTAAACCTATCAAAATGCTGCTGAATTTTTGCTTTAATTTTAACTTCTTTTACGCCTAGAACTTCAAAAATAGCTTCTAAAGCTTTCTTTTCTTTATCAACATTAATATCATTACCAAATTTAAGAATTTTATCTTCAGTTTCAGGTGTCAAAATAGATAACAATATTTCTTTCTGAAAATCAATAATTTTTTCTGAAAATTTCTTTGACAAACTGGAGAAAAATTTTACTAAACTATCATTAAGATTATCAACTTTAACATCAATTGGTGGTCTATTATCATTTTCCTTATTATAAATTTCATCATTACGATGAACAGAAAGCCAATTTACATTTACCAGCTTTTCAATAGCATTATATACAGAAGACGAATAATGATTATATTTCATCTCACGCAACATTCTTACGCTAAAACCTCTATATATTCGTTCTGACTCCAGTTCATCTAAATCAAATATCTCGGGATCCTCACTTTGTGATTGTTTAATTTCATAAGTTATATCTGAAAATGGTAAATCTTTCTTTTTAGATTTCATTACTTTAATTGATGGTTTTTTCCTACTGGAATTAGTTTTTAAAGATATTTCTATACTTTCAAATTCAATTTGATCTAATTTTTTAAAATCAGCTCTTAAAGCAGCAGCAACGAGATTGATAACTGTCGTTTTCCCTGTTCCATTTTCACCAATTAAAAAATTATAGTCTTGGAAACAACTAATTATTAAATTATTAGTTCCCCATAAATTTTTAATATCTATTTTATCTATAATATGCATTTGACTCTCAAAAAAATACTCTGCTTATGCAGAGTATTTTGTATCAATTAAACTTATTTTTCAACAAATTAAGTTAACTGAGCAGCTTGGATTTTCTTAGTATCTACTTGATCAGCTTCTTTGGTATATTCACCCATTTGATCGAAGTTCAAGTATTTATAGATGTCAGCAGAAGCGCTGTCGATTTGCGACGCGTACTGTTGATATTCTTCTGGGCTTGGTAATTTACCAAGAACCGCAGCTACAGATGCAAGCTCAGCAGAAGCCAAGTAAACGTTTGCACCTTGACCTAAACGGTTCGGGAAGTTACGAGTAGAAGTCGATACACATGTTGTGTTCGGTGCTACACGTGCTTGGTTACCCATACACAATGAACAGCCCGGCATCTCAGTACGCGCACCAGCACGACCGTAGATGTTGTACATACCTTCTTCCATCAATTGATGCTCGTCCATACGAGTTGGTGGAGCCAACCATAAACGAGTAGATAATGAACCACTTGGCACTTTATCTAACAATTGACCAGCCGCACGGAAGTGACCGATGTTCGTCATACAAGAACCGATGAATACTTCATCAATTTTGTCTCCTTGAACGTCAGAAAGAAGTTTTGCATCGTCTGGATCGTTCGGGCAGCAAAGAATTGGTTCTTTGATGTCAGCAAGATCGATTTCGTAAACTTTTAAGTATTCCGCATCAGCATCAGCTTTTAACAAGCTTGGGTTGTCTAACCACTTCTGCATGTTTTCAGCACGACGTGCAAGTGTACGTGCATCGCCATAACCTTCAGCGATCATCCACTTCAACATTGTGATGTTAGAACGTAGGTATTCAGCAACTTTGCCTTCAGAAAGTGTGATTGAACAACCAGCAGCCGAACGTTCAGCAGATGCATCAGAAAGCTCGAATGCTTGCTCAACTGTTAAGTCATTTTCCATTTCTGACAAGTCGATCTCAAGGATACGACCAGAGAAGATGTTTTTCTTACCTTTCTTCTCTACAGTTAAGTCACCTGCTTGAATCGCGTAGTAAGGAATTGCATGTACAAGGTCACGTAAAGTGATACCAGGCTGCATTTTACCTTTGAACTTAACAAGTACAGATTCAGGCATATCCAGTGGCATAACGCCAGTTGCAGCAGCAAACGCTACAAGACCAGAACCCGCTGGGAATGAAATACCGATTGGGAAACGAGTATGTGAGTCACCACCAGTACCTACTGTATCTGGAAGTAACATACGGTTTAACCAAGAGTGGATAATACCGTCACCTGGACGTAAAGATACACCACCACGGTTCATGATGAAGTCAGGTAATGTGTGGTGAGTTGTTACGTCTACTGGTTTTGGATACGCAGCAGTGTGACAGAAAGACTGCATCACTAAGTCAGCTGAGAAGCCCAAGCAAGCTAAATCTTTTAACTCATCACGAGTCATAGGACCAGTTGTATCTTGAGAACCAACAGTTGTCATCTTAGGTTCACAGTAAGTACCCGGACGGATACCTTGACCTTCAGCAAGACCACATGCACGACCTACCATCTTCTGAGCTTGAGTGAAGCCTTTGCCAGTGTCAGCAGGTTGTTTTGGTTGACGGAACAAGTCAGAAGCAGGAAGACCTAACTCTTCACGTGCTTTAGCTGTTAAACCACGACCAATGATCAAGTTAATACGACCACCAGCACGTACTTCATCTAAAAGTACAGGTGTTTTAAGTTCTGATTCAGCGATTTGAGCGCCGTTTTTGAATGCAGTAACTGTCGCTGCTTCTTTATTGATCTTGAGTGTAACTTCGTCACCCATGTTCATGTCAGAAACATCGATTTCTACAGGTAACGCACCAGCATCTTCCATTGTGTTGAAGAAGATCGGAGCAATTTTACCACCTAAACACACACCGCCATCTTTTTTGTTTGGAATGTGTGGAAGTTCGTCACCGAAGAACCAAAGTACAGAGTTAGTCGCTGATTTACGGCTTGAACCTGTACCAACAACGTCACCTACGTAAGCAACTTGGTTGCCTTTCGCGATCAAATCGTTGATTTGAGTTGTAGGACCAACTTCACCTGGTTTTTCAGGGTTGATACCATCACGTTCGTTTTTCAACATTGCAGTTGCGTGCAATGGGATGTCTGGACGGCTCCAAGCGTCTTGCGCTGGAGATAAGTCATCTGTGTTTGTCTCACCAGTTACTTTGAACACAGTGATTTTGATTTCTTCAGCTACGTCAGGACGGCTAGTGAACCACTCAGCATCAGCCCAAGATTGTAAAACTGCTTTTGCATTTGCATTGCCCGCTTTTGCTTTATCAGCAACGTCATGGAACGCATCAAATACAAGTAAAGTCTTTTTCAATGCTTCAGCGGCTAATTCTGCAAGTTCAGCATTGTCTAGAAGTTCAACAAGTGGTGCTACGTTGTAACCACCAAGCATAGTACCGAGTAAGTAAACAGCACGCTCTTTAGTAACAAGTGGAGAAGTTGCTTCGCCTTTTGCAATCGCAGCTAAGAAAGCAGCTTTTACGTAAGCAGCTTGGTCAACACCTGCTGGAACACGGTTTTCAAGCAAATCAACTAAATATGCTTCTTCGCCTGCTGGTGGATTTTTTAATAATGCTACTAATTCAGCAGTTTGAGCGTCATCAAGCGGCTTCGGTGGGACTCCGAGTGCGGCACGTTCTGCAACGTGTTGGCGGTAAGCTTCTAGCACGGTGTTATTCCTCTTCTTTAAAAAATTACTTGTAAGTTCCAGCTTTATACAAGCTTTACAAGTAATATGGACAGCAAAATTTTACTAGACTTCGCGTTAAAAGTTAATGCAACTACCGTATTTCTACGTGATGCCCATTATTTTATAGCGAAATGTTCATCTGTTTTAAATACCGCTTTGGTAGTAGCTTAAAGTCCAATAAAACAATGAATTAAATGCATAAAAAAAGACAACAACGTTGTCTTTCTATTTTAACATTAGAATAATTTATAGTTTGGCAATTTATCATGTGGTGTTGCCAAACATTTATCAGTGTATTCTTGCTTTAACTTTTCACGTAATGCTTCTGGATCAGATTTCAATTGATCTGCTGGAATTGCATACACATTTTCAATAATTTCAAAAATGAATTTACGTGTCGTTTCATCTTCGATTTTACCCGCATGTTCTGTTGCTTGTTTCTGTTCAATTCCATTTTGGCGATCTAAAGTAATCGAACGTGCTGCATTCCCCACACTGACGCAATAGCCATGCCATTTTTCTTCAGGTGTTAACGGCTTTTTTTCAGCACAACCAACCAAAGCTAAACCCAATGCAATCAATAGAACTTTTTTCATCATCATACTGCGGCTAATCGAATGCACACATCATACTGAAACTCAGTCATTTTGCAAAAAAGATGTTTTTAAAACATGGCTTCCATTAATAAAAGCATACAAATTATTTACTACAATGCATATTGTTGCCTGTTTTTTGACATTTACCACCAGTCGATGACAGATAAGTATTGCCTTGAACTAAGTTGTAATTCTTCCCTTTCGTATCCCAACATCTCACCCCATTACAGCTTTTTAAAGGAATATTCACCTCTATTTTTGCACTCACAGTGGTATTTTTTGCTGGAGCATTTACTGTTGATTTCACTGTAGTTGAGTTGGTTTTAACCTCATTATTGGATTGAGGTGGAATTACAGCAGTCGTCGGAGATGTCACAGCATTTATTTTTTTCTGTGTAGGATCAAGTTGAGGTTCTTGTTTTTTAGCTGGCGGTGGCGTTGCTGAGTATGTTGTTACACCATGTGCATCAACCCACTTGTAATATTCTTTCGCATTCACATGAAATACACTACTCAGCATACAAATACTTACAGTTGCCAAAACCTGACTAAAAGTGACAGATTTCATCTCATTTCTCCAAAAAATGTCATTTATTCTTTAATTTTCAACTACTTATATTAATTGTATCACATTTATTTGCAAAAATAACCACAAACAAAAAACCTGCTTTATCGAAATAAAGCAGGTTTGACTGAAATGGATTAGAAACGCCAATTATAGAATATATCGATCGCTCTTTCTAAAGACTGACTTGCTTCCAAATACAATCGTCGATTCATTTGATAACGCAATGTTAGTTTATTCACTGGTGTGAACACACCAATGCCATAACGAATGAATAGATCAGGTGTGATATATCCCGTTAAACTCACTTGTGTATCATCACCTGTTCCTTGTGCATCAAGCGCTAAACCACTCAATCCGAAAGTACGTCCAATTTGATTGGTTAACGCTCGTGTTCCACCAAGCCCCATACTAATACCCGCAGCGGCAATCGTATTATTTACATCTGACTTAAAGCCTTCGGTATTACTCAAGCCTGTATTACCCTCATTGATTCGACCAGTTAACAATGCATTTAGTGCTTCTTGTTCAGATAAACCTGCATCGTTATAAACCTGTACATTCGGAACGGTTGCTGTACCAGTCACACGTACGCCTACCATGCTGCCTTGGACAGGTTTATTCGCATCTATATCAAGAGTTGGGTTTGCTAATGGCCCATTAAAACGTGCAATTGCTCGATTAAGATCTAAGCTTTGACCATAAGCTTCAATTTTAACTTTTTGACTTACACCAATTGCACCATTGGCACGCATTGCAGTTTCTAAACCACGTTGAGATAAATGTAGACGACCGACTAAAGGAATATTACTTTCAAAGCCTTGGAAGATGACTTGATTTCCTAAAGTCACTGTCATATCTGCACGGATTTCCCAAGGTTTAGCTGCTTTCAAAGTTGCTAATAAATCTTGACCTTGCTGTACGACGCGAACATCTGGTGAAACATTAACTACAGTCGCAGAACTTTCTGGCATCGAGATACGAGCACGCGGCACATCAATTGAACCTTTTAAACTTAATTTTTGTTGGAATGGATAAACATCCAAACTTAAATCAGGTTGCACAATTGCAGTGATCATTGGTGCTTGTCGTACCAGTAAATTGTCACCTTTTAATGTTAAGGCTAAATGCGGATCATTTTTCCAATCAAAGCTACCTTTGAGACGCCCTACACCACGACCACTGTTAAATGCACCATCGATACTTGCTGAGTCTTGGCGAATCGATGAATAAAGCTGAATATTGCTAAGATTCACAGGTAACGAAATCATACTGATCGCACCATTTTTTAATCGCATCTCACCCGTAATCTGAGGCTGAGTCAGTGTTCCATTGACCTTACCAGCGAGTGCCAATGTACCTGACATTGAACGAACATCTTTAATGAACGGTTTGAATACTTTTAGTTGAACATCATCAAATGCAACTTCACCTCGCATCGGCATATTATTTTGATATGGATTGATAATCACATTGGCATAACCTGTGCCAATATCAGGTGTTTTCATATCAACACGGAACAACAAACCATCATTCACACTTTTCGCAATCAGACTTAACTCGTCATATGTTACTGTCGTTGCAATATCTTGTGGATCAGCCGCAGCTAAACCAATCTCACCTTTACGTGTGACCAGACTAGCATCAAGTTTTGGTCGACTACCATTTACCCATGAGCCACGTGCATAACCATTTAACTGGCCAGTAACGGCTAAGCCTTCGGGCATAAATGCTGCAAAGTCATTGAGTTCAAGATTTTTCGTGACAACAGAGAAATGGCCTTTGGCTTTACTTAATCGTGCTGCCTGATCTAAACACAACTGACTATTTGAACTCTGCCAACAATGCTGACCGATATACAGTTCAGACAATGAGGTTGTATAAATGATTGGCACATTTTGACTTTGCACTAAGTTGACACGACGTGAGCTAAAGTTGCCTTTTTGCAATTGCCCTAACCAATCATTATTTGCATTGAAGCCACCAGCAAGTTGAACATAGAAATTTGACTGGCGATTTTTACTTTCAACTTTTAATAGATGTGCTTTTCGAGTTCCAGCAAGACTGACAACTGCATTTTCAATTTCTTTATTTCCACTACGCAAATTATCAATTTTTGCAGTCAATAAAGTAGGCGTTGTTTCAGATGTCGGTAATTCACCTTGAATGCGCAAAGACTTAGTACTTACCAAATCATTGAATGCAAAATCATCAACTGCAATATTTGCTGTAGCTTTCAAACGCGGTTGCGATTGGATATTTAAACTACCGTATGCACGTCCTTGCAAACCTGGATATAGCTCATATAGTGCAGGTGCATTTAATTTGATTTTTAAGCTTTGAGCATTGCCTGTTGCTTGCAATTGATTTTGAGCATACGCAAGGAACAGATCATTTGCTTCAAACTGTTGCGGCAAGAAGCCTTTTTGGTTTGAATCAAGTAATAAAGTAAGATTTCCACGACCACGTACAGGTTTGTTATTAATAAAACCTGCTGCATTTAACTGACGAATATCAATACGTTTCAATTGATCTGACCAAACGCCTTGTGATTTTACATGACCCGAAATTTCACCTTTGACACTAGAAACAAAGTACTGTGGTTTAAATCGTACTAATGAAGCATCAATATCCCAGCCTAATTTATCTTTTAGATTTACTGAACCTGTAGCAAACAGTTTACCTGCTACGCCATCATGTTTGAGTTCATTCACTTTAATAAATTCTGGTGTTCCAGCAATATCAATTTTTAATAAACCATTACCCTGATTTAAAGCATTTAATGAACCATCGTATTTCACAGCAAAGCTTTTAAAACCACCACCTGCTTTTTGATCGTGGAAAATGAGTGCGGCTGTACTTTTACCTTTTAAAGCAATCGTTTCATTACTACCCGCTTGAGCAAGCTGACCTTTTAAATCAATCTGCTCTAACTGAATAATTTGTCGATTTGGCTTGGCAAATCCTGTCGCTTTAATTTCACCGTTTAGCAAATTAACGGGTGCTGAAGCCGAAACTGTTTGTGGATTAAAATCTTCTGCTTTGAGTTGAGCTTGCCATGAAAGTTGTTGCTTTTCAGATGGGAGTTTTACTTTTGCTTGACCAACTAAGCTACCTTTGGCAGCTTGATAACTAAAGTTTTCAACATCTAACAGACTGCCTTTTACATCAAGACGTGCATTGTACTTACCTGTTGGTAATATTGTTTGCTCATGCGGGCGTACAGTTGTCGATAGATAAATATCTTGTTGACCCTCTTTCAAGGCAATATTGGTTTGACCTTCATCACTGCTTAACCAACCAATATAGGGAACAGCACGGTCGATATTTTTCCAAGAAACATCTAATAGCATCGGTTGAGGCTTTTTGTCCTTCGCTTCAGCTTGGTTAAGCTTTACATTCCATGTTTCATATTTATCAAAAGCCAATTCAGCAACTAATGCCAAACCTTTTTCCATTGTTCCCGATGAACTAATATTCGCATCTAAATTCGGTGGTAAAAAGTCTTGAGCAACTTGGGGTACGGTTTCATTTTTTGGATTCAAATGGCTTAAACGGCCTTTAATATCCCAAGAAACATGCTCATGCCAATTGACCAAACCATTTAAAGCAACAGATCCATCCATGAGTTGCCCATTAAAATCTCGTATATTCAGTTGATTTTTTAGGTCTGTATCCATGAGCGCATTATATTTACCTTCTGGAATTTGCTCGCCCTTTAGATCAGTATCTAAATTAATGACTAATTTCTGAATATCACCACGAAAACGTGCAACACCATCTTTAGCAAATAGCTTTTGCTCTTTCAGTAATGGTAAATGATAGTTTTTAAATAATAGTTCACCATTCATAGGCACATGATCACGTACAGGATGAACGACAACCCAACCTGTCAACATATCAGGCGTTTGTGTTGCAATGCCTGCCTTTAAGGTATCCAATGTACCCGTCGCAACAAGCTTAATGGTTTTAATATCTAGACTATTGAGTGCAGGAATGATCACATCAGCTTTGGCATTCAGTGGATATTTACCACTAAAGTCCATTTCACCTGTGGCATTTTGTAGAGCTAAGTAGCCCATATCCATACGTGAATCTTCAAAATTCAGCTTTGTACCTGACCATAATGCATCTTTTAAATAAATATCATTAAAATCAACAGTTGATGTTGTTGTTTTGATTTCTAAACGATCTAAGGTCGCTTCATCTACACGCAGAACGAAAGGTAATTTAATTGCATCAAAAGCAAACGGCTTACCTGATGGTGGATTTTTATTAATAATGACCAGATTCTTGATATCAGCATGACTCAAGTGTATTTCTTTGTTTAAAATCGCACGCCAACCAAGTGATACATCTGCACGATCTATTGAGACATTTACTGCTTTCAGTTGTACAAGTACATTTTTTAGAATAATGCCTGAAAGTAAATTACCACCCTCATATTCATACTTAATAATTTGTTGAGTCTGAAGTACACGATCTAGCAGAAAGCGGCTACCTTTATCTGTAGACATCATTACTAGCACTGAACTTACCAATAATAAAAGCGTGATAAATATAATCAGCACAATACTACGGAAAATATGCCGTTCTGATTTAGGTCCAATTGGAGGCGTTAATTGCTGTTCTACTTCCGTCATAATCAACCTGAAAATTATTTGACCTTTTAAAGGATTTTTTAAAGTTTATTAAAGCTGTGGGCCAATAAAGAAATGTAATCGAATAGGATTGTTATCATTTGAAATACCTGATGCAACATCTAATCGAATTGGGCCAATTGGCGATCTCCAACGAATACCAACACCAATACTATATTCTGTCGGATTATTAAAATCTTTATCATAAGCATTACCAAAATCAGAAAAAATTGCTGCTCGCCAGCCATCTTTAAACTGATAGTTATATTCTAGGGAACCAACCCCTAACGCCTGACCACCAATCTTATAACCATCTTCTTCAGGCGATAAACTCTTGTAGTCAAATCCACGTAATGACTGATCCCCACCTGTGAAGAAACGCAAGTTATAAGGTACTTTATTAAAATCATCAGTGAAAATATAACTTGCATCACCACGACCAACAAACTGATGGTCATCGTTTTCACCTAGTGAATAAATAAATCTCCAACCAGCAGTTAAGATCGCCATGTTTGCATCAGAAAGTAATGATTCAGTTCCCAGTTCAACTTTGTAGGTCTGTTTAAAGCCTTTGGTTGGATTTAAACGAGAATTGGCATTGGTTTTAGATAGTTCATAACCAAACAATAGAGATTCTTGTTCTGAATCCATTCCTGATACTTTAAATGCATCAGGTAACTCATTTACATCAACATCACCTTTTTTAGTGAGTCGATCTAGACGATAACGAACACCCATCGTATGTTGCCAATCACCGAGCGGGTTTTTAATTACACGCTCACCACCCAATACCGCAGATTCAACAAGAAGATTGACATCTGGACCAATATCGTCACGCTCTTCACGCTCATAACCACCAACAAGGTTAAAATAATCATTTAATGGATGTTTGTAAGGAATGCTATAGCGTCCATCAATTGATTGACGAATTTGTGAAACCTCAATATTGGCATCAAATGCATGTCCATACTTATTTACAATCGCACGTCGATATTGGCTACGAATACGTGCCCCTGTATCCGTACCATACCCCAGACCTGTTTCTAAGCTGTTTAAACGATCTGCGTTCAATGTCACAACAACTGGGATTTTTTTCTCGATTCGCGTTTGCTCTTCTAGTTTTTGTCTTTCCTCTTCCTCATCATCGTGATCATGCGAGAGTGGCATTGCACGTGCAATTGCGTATTGTTGTGACTCACCACCAGAGAACTGTGATTCATCCACAACATCTTGAGTCACTTCTTCAGCAGAAACGACTTTTTGCCGAGCCAAATCAGCTTTCTGTTGGCTACTCATCAGCTGTGATTGCTGAATATTTTGTTGATCAACCAATGCCTGTAAATCGGGTGCTAATTCTAAAGGCGGTTGAATCGGGTCTGGCTTGATCGTATCAACCAAGGTGTAGTTAAAATAACGGGTATTAGTGAGGTTGTTTGCTAATGCGTTAACACGCCAGAAAGCATAGTCATCATCTTCTTTCCAAGGAGCTAAGCTATCCAATACTTTTTGTGTTAGTGGTAAAGGCTTACTCGGATCACTCATCCGATATTCAACTTTTTTAAGCTTATAGCGGTCGCCAGTCTCATATTTCAGGTTAATTTCCGCTGTCTTATCTGGTTGAGTAATTTTTACATCGTGTAATCGCCAATAAGCATCAAAGAAACCATTGTCGGTTGCAGCGCTGACGATTTTAGTTTTAGTCTCTTCATATTTACCGTGATTGAAGATATCACCTTCATCTTGCTCAGGAATTAAGCGAAGAACTTGGAGTTGTGGTAAATTCTCACCTGCTCCAGAAAACTCAATATTTTGTTCTTTGACTTTAACTGGTTCATTTGGCGTGACGTTGACTTTAACCTTGCTATCACTGACTTTTTCAAATTTAAATTCAGCATTGTAATAACCTACTGCTTGTGCAGCTTGATTTGTAAGTGATCTTAATTGTGGTAATGCAACGTTAAAATCTTCAAACGACTCCTGAGTAAAAGTAGAAAGCTTAGCCTTGATATTCGTTGCCAATATCGCTGGCGCACCTGAAACATCTGCTGAAATACGGGGTATTTTCTCAGCATTGAGTAGATTATCAGGATGTAAACGATTCCAAATTCTTTTAAAGAAGCCAACTTTTTCATCTTTCTTGTCATCATTGACTTGCAATTCAGGTAGTGTTCGCCCTGATTCATTTGCTTCAACAACAATCTTGCTGTCTGTTTGGATTTCCTGCATCAATTGATCAATATTCACAGGTGCTTTGGTAATCTCTGTCAATTCCGCCTGCGAAGCATCATTCACCAATACATCGGATGTTTTAGTTGGATTATCACGATAATTTTTCGCATCATTTTTTGCTTCTTCAGCAACACGAAAAATTTCGTCTGCCATATTTTGATCAACTGTGACCGTTGGTAAATCTTCTAAGTTGTCGTCTAACTGAATTGGTTTCAATTCGTTAATTTGATTTACGGATTGTTCTTGCTGTTTTAACGCGTCCAAACTGTCTTGCACATTGATATTCGAACTTGGTAAAGCATTGACCAATTGGGTATTAAACGTCGTTGTTTCTTGTACAGTGTCTGAATCAACTGTTGTTGTAGGTTGTTCAATTGTTTCATTTTTCGACAGATCAGAAACCTGCTCTTGAGCACAAGCAACTGATATACAAGAACTAATTAAAAAACTACTACAAATAAGTTTAGGAAAGCCCTGCATTTTAAATATTAAATGCATAGAATGAACCAGTGTTGACTGTTTAAACTTAGCTTTAGATGGCATGTGAAACTCTAAACTTATTTTTAATTTATCTTTTTTTGATGGGTGAAAAGTTCTTCAAATCGTTGATTTTCATCCAATCAAACATTGAAAGTATCATACATGCATTTTGTAGTATTTTTACAGTAAGTCACATTTTTTTATAAAACACAATGAAGTGAACACACGATGAAACAAGATGACCACTTAATGACATCACGTCGGTTTGTTCCGATGTTTTTCACACAATTTTTTGGGGCACTGAATGACAACGTTTATAAACAAGCTTTACTCTTAGTCATTACCTATGGTTGGATTCAGCAACAAAGCGCCCCAATTAGCACTTTAAATAATCTTGCTGCACTTCTTTTTATTCTACCTTACTTTTTCTTTTCAGCGACAGCAGGTCAAATCGCTGATAAATATGAAAGATCTCAGCTTATTCGATTTATTAAAATATTAGAAATTGTCATCATGCTCATCGGAACAGCAGGCTTTTTACTTGGTAATTTGTGGCTGTTATTGTTTGCTTTATTTCTTATGGGTACACATTCGACCTGCTTTGGTCCAATTAAGTACGCCATCTTGCCTGAAATTCTAAAACCTCAGGAATTAATGTCTGGTAATGCATTATTTCAGTCGGGTACTTCTATTGCAATTTTACTCGGTATGATTTTAGGTGGCGCTGTCATCGCCTCGTCTGAAGGAAACTTATTGTGGATTAGTATCACAGTTTTCACAATTGCCTGCTTAGGCTATTTATGTAGCCGATTTATTTTACCTCAAAAAGTTGCTGAACCAGACTTAAAGATTGATTGGAACTTTGTCCGTACTAGCTTTCAGACATTAAAATACGTCAAAGGCATTCCAGTTGTTTTTATTATTTTGCTGGGTAATTCTTGGTATTGGTTTTATGGCGCTACGTACCTCACCCAAATTCCTCAACTCACTCAACAAAACTTACATGCTTCTGAAAATGTCGTGAGCTTATTACTGACCTTTTTCTCTGTAGGAATTGGTGTTGGTTCACTACTATGCAGAAAGATTGGCGGTAGTGATATCAATATCAAGATGGTGCCATACGGTGCTGTTGGTCTGACTGTATTTGCACTTTATTTAGCTGCAAGCCTTGCTTTTGTTCCTGAACGCACGGGTGAGCTTCTCAATCTTGGCGACATTTTTACTCAAGGTTTAGTCTATTATCACGTGATGTTAGCAGTCACTCTACTGGGTATTAGTGGTGGTTTTTATATCGTGCCACTGTACGCCATGATGCAGGCTTATTCTCCGCGCTCTCATCGTGCGCGTGTTGTGGCAGCAAATAATATTTTAAATGCTGTATTTATGGTTTCATCTGCAATTTTCTCAATTTTAGTCTTAAGCATTTTAAAAATTGATATTAAAATCTTATTTATTATTACGGCTGTTTTAAGTGCATTTTTCTCCATTTGGTTGTTGAAACGACTAAAACCACTTATTGCAAATGTTCCAAACACTTTAGAGGATTAACTTATGCGTCAGTATACAGGTCTAGATAAGCTGATTAACTCATTTGACCAAGCATTACGCAGCTTAGTTCCTGGTGCAACGAGTGCTCAACGCGGTAATCCAGCAGATCATGAACCATCACAACTGTGCGTTAGTGATGCTCGTCATGTTGCAGGTTTAATGCGTGTTAATCATAGTGGCGAAGTCTGTGCTCAAGCGCTTTATCACGGACAAGCATTGACAGCAAAACTCCCTCATGTTCGTGAAGAAATGCAACAAGCAGCCATCGAAGAACAAGACCATCTTGCTTGGTGTGAAGATCGTTTAAAAGAGTTAGACAGCCACACCAGCCTACTTAACCCGATTTGGTATGGTTTGTCTTATGGTATGGGTGCAATTGCAGGAATCGCGGGTGACAAATATAGCTTAGGTTTTGTCGCAGAAACAGAGCGTCAAGTCAGCCAACATTTACAAGATCATATTCAACAATTACCCGAACATGATGAGCGTTCACGTAAAATCTTAGTACAAATGAATGAAGATGAGCTTCATCATCGAGATACAGCACTCAATGCGGGTGGTGTTGATTTACCTGTACCTGTTCGTATCACCATGACAGCCATTTCTAAACTCATGACTAAAACCAGTTACTATTTATAAAAGATAAAGGGCGTTTCAACACAACGCCCTTTTTTATAATCAATCACAGATCATTTAACAATAATCTTACCATTCATGTTTGCTTTTTGATTATGCCAATAACTTTGCGAATATCTATTTTGCTCAGTAAAAATCACATAGGTTATTTTATCTTTTTTGAACTGTAACTGATCTTTGCCCTTTTTAACAAAGAACACTCGTTTGCTATTCACCCATACACGTTTTGCATCATCAGTTTTGATGGTTGCCAGTTTTGAACCATCAGCTTTTTGAGCAACCCAATCTGTTTGATGAGTGCTTTGATTTGATATCGTTTGTTGAGGTTGTTGAGTGACGAAACCCGCCTTTGCATTCTGTTCTTTGCTTTTATAAATATCACAACCTTGCATTTCACTCACTTGTGTACAACCTGATTGGATTAGTAATTCTCGATATTTGGCATCAATCGCATACGCCGAGTTCATCGCGCTACACGTAACTAAGCCCAATATCAGATATTTAATTTTCATGCCGTTCCTTTTAAATAATTCATGTGAATATTCAAACACTGCTTAAGCTTTTAGTATGTGTTTCAATTGTTCTATTTATAAAAAAACCTATGGCAGCACCATAGGTTTTATGATTGGATTAATTCAATCCATGTTCTGCTTTAAATCGTTCAAGGTTCCTTACAGCATCTTGATAACGATATTGAACTCTGCTGCTATTTGAGCGTAAATCGTATAAACGCTTTTTATAGTCATCTCTAAGCTTTGATGATAAATCTTTACGTTCTAATTCGCTCAAATAATAACTGACATCATTTTGTGAGCGATCAAATTCAGAATTTGCTTGGTAGTATTCATTAGCAACTTGATAATATGCTCGTAACGCATCACGTTTTTCAACTGGGCAAACTTGATAATTACCGCGTCCTTCCATCGCTTCATAGAAGATTGATTCAGGACGACAATAATAACTTAAACCTTGCTTATAACCTTTTTCATAAAGCGCTTGATTCGGAACAATATTCGCTTTCTGACACGATGAATAGTATTTATCTAATCTTGACTCTCGTCCTGCAGAACCGTCTTTTTCACCAACACTTGCCCAGTTTGCCGTTTGACATTGATCAACACTCATGGCTGCACAACCAGACAGTAAAAGACTTAAAAATGAAATTTGAAAAATAATTTTCATAAAATTATTCCTATTATTATGGTGTTACAAACAATAAAATTACATTGTAATGACAGGATATTGCAGCTCTGAATTATATTCCAGCGCATCATCTTGCCATAATTCAACTAAAGGAATTTTCACATCTACTGCCAATGGTAGCTTCTTTGGATTAAATTGCATATGGTTCAAATCTTTGCCCCAAGCAATAACATCGATGTCTAAGCTAATATGATGCGAGGGCCGAATACGCCCAGATTCTAATTCTAATTTTTTTAATGCCTCAATCATGTCCTCAACAGACAAGGTACTTGTTAATAAACAAGCGGAGTTCCAATAATCAGCACCTACACCATCACGACATGGAATCTGATAAATAGAAGAAAATTTCACATCACCCAATTGCTTAATTTGAGCATAAGCAAAACTGAAATGATGTTGTTGTTGGACATTACTCGCCAGTGCGAGCGCAAAAATCGTTTCTGTTGCGTTCAAGGCGAATTCCTACTGCAGTTGCTTGAGCAATAATTGCAGGTTTACGAATAGTGATAATAATAGATTCAATCGAAGAAAAAGTCTTAAATAAACTCTCTAGAACCAGTTGAGCAGCATGCTCAATTAACTTGGGTTGTGCTTGTTGGATCACTTGTGCAGCTAACTCACAAATTTGAGCATAATTCAGCGTATCTTCCAACTCATCAGACTGAGCAGCCTGACTCAAGTCATTATGAATCGTTAAATCCAACATCAAAGGCTGAATGATTTGGCGTTCCCAATTAAAACAACCAACAACCGTATCAACTTTTAGCCCTTCTATAATAATGGCGTCCATTAACTCAGCATCACATAAAGTTTCCCCCTTAAAACAAGGGGGATTTAAAAGAATTTTTAGTGCTTCAAGAATGAAGCAGGTTCGATATTGTGAACCATTTTCAAACGTTGGTCAGCATAAATATCGGTGTATGGTGCGAGAACACGCATGAAACGATCAAAATATAGCATTTGCTTGAATAATAGCGCAAAGTCACGCGGGAATTTAATACCGTGACGTTCACCAACCCCAATCATATCCATCATAATGTCATTAAGATCAGCTGGATTTGAAGTCAGAATCTCTTGAGGATCGGCTAAAAGTACACCACTAAATAAACGCTCGAGATCATCAGCTAAAACTTGGGTATCAATTTTCTGATGCGTCATCCCCATTTTGAGCATATTTTCAGCCATAGTCGTGTAATTGGTATGCTGCAAAGCATCCATAAATGCCATACATGCAGTCCAAACTTCTGGCTTTAATTGACCAACAATACCGAAATCAATAAAACCAATGCGACCATCTTCAAGCAACATTAGATTCCCTGCATGTAAATCTGCATGGAAACTCTTACATAACATTAAACTACCAAACCATGTATTCATGGCTGTAATCAATACTTGTGTTGGATCTTTTGCATATTTCTTTACGACGTCAAAATCAGTTAAAGACACACCATACAATCGTTGCATCGTTAAAACACGGCGCGTAGAGAATTGGTGATAAACCTTTGGCGCAGTTGCAGCTTGATTACCTGAAACATTTAGGTACTGTACAAAATCATCAAGATTTTGTGCTTCTTCGATAAAATCAACTTCACGTACCATACGTGTTTTGATTTCATCAACGATTTCAGACAAAGAGGCAAATTTGATTTTAGGAACTGCCTTTTCAAGGAGTTTTGTTGCCCAATGAACTACATTTAAATCTGTGTATAGAATCGTTTCCACACCAGGTTTTTGTACTTTTAATACAACATCTTCACCTGTAACTAATCGAGCAGCATGTACTTGTGCAATTGATGCTGATGCTAAAGGCTTTTCATCAATAAAGCTAAAGATTTCATTTAGATTCTTACCTTCAAATTCTTCAGCTAAAACTTGTTGAATATAGCTAAAAGGCAAAGTTGGTGTTTGATCTAAACAGCCTTGGAACTCTTCAACATATTCACGAGGAAATAAAGATGGTGTACTTGCGATGAATTGACCAAGTTTAATATAAGTAGAACCCAATGATTCAAAAGTCTCACGCATAAGTTTTGCGTTACTTGGTTTTTCAGTTGCGTATTTTACACCTGCCTGTGCTGCAACCATCACTGTTTCACCGATACGTGCAACAGAACGCAATCCATCGAATAAAATATTTCTTTTCATAATCTTTCATTGCCTCATAGATGGTTTTAGTTTATCAAATTTCACGGCATTTACCGATTAAGTTGCCTGACAAACCGGACAATTTGCATCTTTTTCAAATTGCAAAATACGCTGTGAAAGATTTAAACCATTCCAAAGCAAAAGTTTCTGTTTAAGTGGCGTTAATCCACGCCCTAAGAACAATAAAGTGTGATGTGCTTGTAATGACGCCATAATGACAGGGGTGGTAGCCAGCACACCTGACTCTGCACAGCTTAATCCTTCATTTGCATGATTTTCTTTAGGAAATAGACACTCATAGCATGCGGTCTCAGCATCAACCATAAATAACTGCCCTTCGAAACCAATCGCTGAAGCACTAATTAATGGGATTTGATATTTTCGACAAATCGAATTGACCAAATAACGCGTACTAAAATTATCGCAACCATCTAAAACTACATCTTGATGCTGTACTAAATCATCAGCATTCGTTGGGTCAAAACGTATATTTTGATAGTTCACTTGTATATGCGGATTAATTGTTTGTAGATGCTTAGCCAAAATCTCTGCTTTGTAACGGCCTAGATCATTCAATGTAAATGCAATCTGTCGCTGAAGATTACTCATCTCAATGGTATCAGCATCAACAATCGTAATTTTACCCACACCCGCTCGTGCCAAAAGCTCAGCACTTGTACAACCTATGCCACCTGCACCGATAATCAAAACATTGGCGAGTTTGAGTTTTTCTTGTGCTTCAATGTCCCAACCATCTAATAAAATCTGACGACTATAAAGATGCATTTCATCATTACTTAGCTCAAATTCGTTTTCTAAATGGTTTGACACAACAATTCTCTAGCCTGTTCCGAACAGATTAGATTCTAAGTGTCAGCGCATTTTTATGAAAGTTAAATTGCATAAAATACGAATAAACAGCAAATTCATATTTTTTATTGAAGTGAGTTACCCTCCATTTCTACAACTCATTTCAGGGAAATATAATGGAGAGCACTTACAGCTAGAAATAATGATTGATTATGATCCTTTACTTTTTTGATCATGCATCACTTCATAGGATTGAGCTCTTAATAAATCCTCTTTCGTCCCAAATGAACTATTACGTAATTCGGCAATAGATTGTTGTTTACTGGCATCATTTGCATCACTTTTTAAAATTTGATCCCGCGCAGATAAATACTGATTAACTTGCGTTTGCCACACTGCTTCTTCTTGATCAACTTTTTCCAAACGATCAGCTGCTTCAGGCCCAAGTAAACTTTCCCTCATACTTCTTAAATCTTGAGCTGATCCGCCTTTTGCTTGGATTTCTTTCGTAAGTTGCTGCAATTCAGCGAATTGCATCGAAACCCGTACTCCGTCGGCCAACGCTGGAGGTAATTCATCAATCAACTTCGCAAGCTCTGTAGCCTTTTCTTGTGTCGTTAGATTTTTATTGGCATGGATACGCATTTGCTCAAGATTAAATTGATTTAGATTTCTTTCATTACC
Organism: Acinetobacter sp. NBRC 100985; assembly: GCF_000241225.1. NCBI lineage: Bacteria > Pseudomonadati > Pseudomonadota > Gammaproteobacteria > Moraxellales > Moraxellaceae > Acinetobacter > Acinetobacter sp. NBRC 100985. The sequence continues at coordinate 118,860 of NZ_BAEB01000025.1, forward strand.
AAACAAAGCATTAATTTCAGCCGCATTAAAAAACTGTTGTTGCACTTTTGCCATTTGATCTACGACTTTTTGCAAAGCATCAACATTATTAGATTTAAAGCCTGCATTTGGTTTTAAGTTTTGTAGTGCATGCATATAAGCAACATATTGATCAAGTAAATAAATTGCATAGTTTGAAGCGGATTCAGGCAATGTAGCGAGTAAGTATTGTCGTATATCTGCGACAAGCTCTGTTTCAGTTTTTTCACCTAAGCTAGAAAAGAAATAATCGAAACAGCTACGAATACCAACCGTTAAAATGAGTTTCCCATTTGCATCGACCTGAATTGGACAGTCAATCTCTGTACCTTGTAATGATGCTGCTAGGGTTGGCAGTTTTCCTTGTTTATTGTTTACAGTTGCACTTTCTAAAACTGTGTTTTTTGGCTGTATTGTCTGCGTATTTATATTTTGGTTTTGAGTTTGAGCTTCTGGTTTAAATGCATAGTAAATCAGCAGTAGCAAGAGCAATACACTCGTGATAACACCAAATACAATTGTCTTATGATTTATAAATTTACCGCTCATAATCCCTTGCTCTATTTATAATTAATTGTGTGAACCGTTATATGGTAAAGGGAGTAAAACCATACTCCCTTATATTTGAGTAGTTATAGACCTTGATTCTTCAAACGGTTTGCTTGAGTTCGATAAGGAGTGACTGGATTTTGTAAGAAACCAACCAAGCCTAACACCTGATTCACTTCATCCAAATGGTTAAAATTATAATTATCACGAATGACCGTGCCTAAGTGATTTGAACAACGTGGCACCAAGCCATCATTCTCACCACTTATGAGTAATGATGTTGCAACTAAAGCATAGTCTAGAGGATCTAATACATTAGTTAACACCCCTGTACCACCCCATGAATAATAGCGAACACCATTGACAAGTTCAGTACCCGAACCACAAGCAGTCGTTGGAACACCTGCTGGGAAACGACTATTGAAATTTGCTGAGCCAGCAGTTGTAAGTGAATTCAGTCCTGCGATTGCATCTTGATCATAATAATGACCAGACCCAATACCCACTAAAGAAAAGAAAGCATCCACTGCGGCTGCAACAACAGGTGCTGCTATCGGTCCGACTGGTGATTGAGTGATGGAATAAACCACATCAGCAACATCAGAACCTTTAGTTGGTCCACCTACAGCAGTTACTGAGGCAACTTTAGTTGGCATAAGGCTCGCTACATAACGAACTGATTGTGAGCCATGACTATGTCCGATCAAATTGACCTTTTGAGCGCCTGTAATTGCCAGAACTTGTTTTGCTTGTAAAAGTAATTGTTCTCCACGTACCTCTGATGAGTTAAATGATGCTTGTTGAGCGACAAACACATTTGCACCATTACCAACCAAGTCCTCTGTAATACCATTCCAATACTGTAAAGGCCCAACAGCAGAGAAACCAGCCATACCATGTGCTAATAAGATTGGATACTTTGTTTTGGCATAACTAGAGGTAACATAAGTACTACCGCCGACTGAACATGAGTCCACATTACAATTTTGCCATGATGCCTTTGGTGATAAGAAGTCGAACAAACCTGCATGTACTACAGATCCACTGCTCATCAGCATACCCGCCATCAACGTCATAGCGCTTAAATATTTTTTCTTCACGTTTTGCTCCTAGCATTTTTCGTTTTTATTACAGCTATATAGTCCGTGCGATTTGTACGCGGATTCATTCCAAACATACAAATGAACTGCAAAATTATACTCCCTACAAATATTGCGTGAATTTTAGACTAAAACAAACTGCGCCAAATTCATAACAATAGACGCCAAAATTATGCTCGAATCCGAAAATTCCGATGAATGTACATTTTCAAATTCACATTGCTAGATTATTTTCAAAGTCGCAGGATCAGTTTAAAAATGGAATTTAGTTACTATCATGAGTCTTCCTCGTCATCATAAACATCATTTTATAAGTAGCTCTTATGCACATTTACTAAGTGAGGTCGTGGCTCAATGGGATATTTCTGTTGAAACCCTTTTTTGGGGAACTGGTGTAGAAATTGATAAGCTGAATGATCTAAGTTATAAAATTAGTCTCGCTTCGTTTAAAAAAGTTATTGAGCGTACAATCGAGCTGACACAAGAAGAAGGCATCGGATTTTACGCAGGAACACAGATTAAAATCAGTTCTCATGGCTTACTTGGATTTACTGTCGCAATATCCAAAAATGCTTATGATGCAATTCAAACGATTAATCAGTTCGTTAGCTTACAATGTTCGTTTGTAGAATTTGATTTCAAAATCGAACAACATCTAGCCTACTATACGATTATTTATGATCCATCTCTATTGAACTTCACTGATGTTTCAGATACTCGATCATATGAATTTAGTTGTATTTTTTTCTTAACTGGCTTCGTTCACTTAGTTAGATTTTTCATTCCTGATTTTAAACCAAGCATTGATTTACAATGTAAATATCCGCCCTACTTTTCTCGTTTTAATAAAATTCTGAATACTACTTTTGAAGAAATACGTTACGAACAACCACATACTCGTTTAATAGCACCTGCCGAATTTTTAGATCGACCTTTGAGTATGTCTGACCCTCTTACCTCTGAAAAGTTTAAATTGCTCTGTCAAAAAGAACTTGATGAGTTAGTTACGACACAAGATATTCTTTATCGAGTTAAACGGTTGATTGATGATCCAATAGAAGGATTGCTCAGCATTGATCAAGTGGCTCAAAAGTTGAATTTAACCAAAAGAACATTACAGCGGATGCTACAAGAGAAAGGGGTCAGCTTTCAAAGTCTATATGACGACGTACGTAAACAAAAAGCGCGTAAGTTATTATTAAATCCGTTAATCACGAAAGAAGAAGTTGCAAAAAAACTCGGCTACTCATCTACCTCAAGTTTTAATCGTGCCTACAAACGTTGGGAAATTGAGTAAAATTCAACGATCTTTATGCAACAATGGTTTTGTTCAGAAATATTCGGAAAGTGTATGAGCACTCAAAATCTATTAGCGGTTGAGTTACCTAAAGCTTATCGTCTTTTAAATCATGGCCCTACGGTGCTAGTTTCAGCTCAACATAAGCAAGACACTGATGTTATGGCGGCAGCTTGGGCATGTGCTTTAGAGCTAACACCTGCGAAGGTCACTGTGGTATTGGATAAAAGTACCAAAACGCGCCAGTTGGTTGAACAAAGTGGATACTTTGCACTTCAAGTTCCTTGTTTTGCTCAACTTGATATGGTGCATCAGTTGGGCACTATCAGTAAGTTTAATCATCCTCATAAGTTAGCAGACTGCAAAACTGAGCTATTTTATAAAGATGATCTAGAAGTTCCATTAGTTGATGGCTGCATAGCATGGCTAGTCTGTAAAGTAATCCCTGAACCACATAATCAACAAAACCATGATCTATTTATTGGTTCAGTCATTGCAGCTTGGGCAGATTCACGCGTTTTCCGTGATGGACACTGGCATTTTGAAGATGTCGATAAGTCTTTAAGAAGTCTGCATTACATTGCTGGCGGAACGTTTTATTTGATTGGTGAAGAAGTAAAAGCTCAGCTCTAATTCAAAAGGGAAATGCAGTTCCATTTCCCTTTTATATACCAACACTGAAATAGTATTTCATCTCAAGCAATAGCCTAGTAAAACCATCGGTTATGATGGCGAATCAACTTTCATTAACTCAGAATACAATGTATCTAAAAACTGCTTTTGTTGAGCATCATCTTTGAAATATCGTTGATAATTTACGCTACAACTTTCTACATCAGCGATATTATTTTTATTAAACGACCAATCGCGGATATCTTTGACCGTAATTCCTAAGTCATCATTGCAACTTTGCCACAACTTAGAAAATTGCGTCCGCTGCTTGAGTTCAAGCTGATTGAAATCTGCATATACTGAGTAACCCCGCATTTCTGTATTAAAAAATCGAGAAATTTGAGTGACAGGTACACCTCCCCAAACAATTGTTTTTCCTTCTGGTAATTTTATATCTGTGAGCTTATCTTCAGGTAATAGATGCTCTTGCTTACCCTTTTTAAACGCATATTTCTCATACACAAGTGTCGTGCCAGCGGGTACACGTATATTTTTAACGGCTATCGGTTGTTGTGTCGTATAGTATGGATAGTTTGGTCGAGTCATATTACCCGTTGGATTCATATTACCAACGCAGCCTGTTAAAAGTAATGTAAATGCGACTGATAAAGTTTTTATAGATTGCATTAATAAGCTCCAAAACTCGATTATTTTTATTGTGCTACATAAAATCTTTTACCTAACATTAAAATGAAATAATCAAATGGGCAAGTCTAAGCACTGGAACCTAAAATAGAGACCGTTGTAAAATTTCTTTTTACAACGGTCTATCAGCAAAACCTGCTTGTAAAACTTAAATAGAAATTATCACTTTGCTGCCATGCGAATAGCACCATCCAAACGAATCACTTCACCATTTAAGTAAGAATTTTCGGCAATATGGGCAACCAAACGAGCAAACTCTTCAGGGCGACCTAAACGAGAAGGATATGGAACCATTTGCCCTAATGCATCTTGTACGTTTTGCGGTAATCCTTTCAACATTGGCGTTTCCATAATACCTGGTGCAATCACCATAATACGAATCGCATGACGTGCTAGTTCTCTTGCGATCGGTAAAGTCATCGCAACAACTGCACCTTTTGAAGCTGAATATGCTGCCTGTCCAATCTGACCATCAAAAGCAGCTACAGATGCCGTATTCACAATCACACCACGGTCTTCATCACCTTCAGCTAGAGTGTTTTTACTCATAGCATCAGCAGCAAAGCGAAGCATATTGAATGTACCAGTCACATTGATCTGTAAAGTTTTAGAGAACATCGCAAGATCGTGAACCCCTTCTTTCCCCACAACTTTCGCCGATGGGCCAATGCCCGCACAATTGACTAAACCATGTAGTGCACCATGCTTTTCTACAACATCTTTAAAAAATTGTTCAGCGGCTTGCTCATCCGTTACATCTAATTTTACGAATTCAGCTTGATCGCCTAGTGCTTTAGCTTGTTGTTCTCCAACTTCAGCATTCATGTCCACCAACGTTACCGATGCGCCCTTTTCTACTAGATATTCTGCTGTAGCTGCACCTAATCCTGAACCACCGCCAGTAATGACAAAATGTTTTCCTTGAATTTTCATTTACGTTTCCTATCAAATTAAAGATATAAATTTTTATAAGTCAGAGTAAAGCGAAGTTTTTTCCGATACAATTCCAAAAAGTAGCAAATTTAATGCAACTTTTGAGCATTTAATCTATTTTTTTCTCCTGTATTTCATTGTTGTATGAGCAAAAACTTACCTTTAGATATAAATTCGGCCAAAGATACTATTTCTAATGCTTTAATCCGTGAAGCGTTAAGTGTTGCCGCAAGTCGTGGTTTAAATATCGTGAGTATTGCCAATCGTGCAGGTATCTCAGCAGAATTGCTAACCTCGACCAAAGCGCGTGTTCCTGTAACTCAATGCGCACAATTATGGATAGAACTTGCAGAAACCATGAATGATGAATTCTTGGGAATGGATCAACACCCCATGCGGCGTGGCAGTTATAAGCTTTTGGCTCAACTCGCATTCAATGCTGAAACATTAGAACAAGCGATAAAAGAAATTCTAAGATTTCTCAGTCTAATCTTAGATGATATTCATGGTGAACTTGTTAAACAAGGTGACAAAGCCTATTTGATTTTGCACGATCACGAACAGCCTAAACGTATGTTCACCTATTCAACTTTTTTAATGTTAGTGCACAGTTTGATGTGTTGGTTGAGCGATCAACGTATCGCATTTCAAAGTATGACTTTTCGATGCCATCCACCTGTAGAAATACAAGATTATCGTGTTCGTTTCTGCGAAGACATTCAGTTCAATGGGGAACAGAATAAAATCGAATTTGATGCACATTATCTCAAACATAAAATTAAGAAAGATAAACAGGCATTAAAAGATTTTCTGAGTCAGACACCTTATAACCTAATTGTACGTTTTAAAAATGAAAATTCTTTAAGCTTGCAGATTCGTCGTCAATTACTGTTGCAACCGCCTTCACTATGGGCTGAATTAAAAGATATCGCACAACAATTAAATATGTCGACGGCAACGATTCAACGGCGCTTGAAACAAGAAGGTGTTAGCTATCAACAGCTTAAAAATGACATCCGCTGCGATATTGCAATTGAACGCCTCAGCAAAACCAATGATTCCATTCAAAGTATTAGTGATGAGCTGAACTTCCATGATCCAAGTGCATTTCATCGCGCTTTTAAAAAATGGAGTGGAGTAAGCCCAGGTACTTACCGTAAGTCATCCCCCAACAAAAAGAGTTTTTAAGCAATTTGGATTCGTAATAAATGGAGGTTAAAAATGTATCTTCCTGAGATTTTTGAAGAGAAAGATCATGAAAAGCTTTACCAACTCATTGAAAATTATCCCTTTGCGACATTAGTTAGCCAAAGCTCCAATGGCTTAGAGGCTAATCATTTACCATTTAAGCTGCTCCGTGAACCTGAACATCATCGTGCTATTCTCGTTGCACATATTGCAAGAAATAATCCTCTACACACCCAAATCAGAAATGGAACAGAGGTGCTTGTCATTTTTCAAGGTGAACAAGGCTATATTTCACCGAACTGGTATCCAAGCAAGCAACAACACCATCAACACGTACCGACTTGGAACTATCAAGTGGTTCACGTCAATGGCGCTATTCGCTTTTTAGAAGATGAAAAATCCTTACGCGGTATTCTCGCAAAACTGACTCGAACACATGAGGCGAAACAACCGAAACCTTGGAAAATGTCTGATGCACCAAGCGACTATATCGCTGAAGAACTCAAAGGCATCATTGGAATAGAAATTAAAATCCAGCAAATGACTGGAAAATTTAAACTCAGTCAAAATCGCGATAAAGTTGATGCAGTCGGTGTTGTGGATGGTTTAGAGCAACAAGGTAAAGCTAAATTGGCGCAAGCAATTCAATAATATATTGAAGATTAATCTGATTTCTGCCCTAAACTAACGCGATCATTTGCGCCATAATCTTGAATGGTTTGGATTTGACTAAATCCATGTTGCTCAAAGATATTACGTACCGCCTGTCCTTGATCATAACCATGTTCAAGCACAATCCAACCGTTTGGCTTTAACCAGTCTTTACCTTGAGTAATAATGATTTCAATATCCGCTAGTCCGTGATTATCTGCAATTAATGCTCGCTCAGGTTCAGACTTAAGCTTTTGCATATGCACATCTTCTGGATCGATATAAGGTGGATTAGATACAATCAAATCAAATGTTTGCGATTCTAAAGCCTCAAACCAAGCTCCACAGGCAAAGTTAACTTGCGTTAAACCATGTCGAGTCGCATTTTCTTTTGCAACGTCTAAGGTCGGTAGATAAACATCAGTTGCTGTAACCTGCCATTGCGGACGCTCACTTGCCAACGACAAAGCGATTGCGCCTGTTCCTGTACCTAAATCGACAATATTGGCATTCGTACTGATTGGAAGTTTCAGCACCGTTTCAACCAAAATTTCAGTATCAGGACGTGGAACTAAAGTATCGTGGGTTACTTTTAAATCTAGCGTCCAAAATGGCTGAGAACCCGTAACATAAGCCAATGGCTCGCCCTGTTCAATACGCGCAAGCCCATCTAAATAAGCTTGTTCTTGTATTTTAGTCAACTCTTGCTCAAGCCTTAACTTTAGCTCCAAAGCACCGATTCCTACGATATGCTCAAGTAGCCATGCTGCTTCTTGGCGTTCGTAGCTATCAATTTCGCCTTTGATTTCTAATGCTTGAGCAATATTCATTAGCCGCCATTTTCCTGTGCAAGCAGAGCTAACTGATCCGCTTGATATTCACGATGCAGGCTATCCAACAATTCTGTTAAATCACCTTCCATAATCGCATCTAATTTATATAAAGTTAGATTGATACGGTGATCCGTCATACGGCCTTGTGGGTAGTTATAAGTACGGATACGTTCAGAACGGTCACCTGAACCCACTAAGTCACGGCGCATTTCTGAAGTTGCTGCATCAGCCGCAGCACGTTTTGCATTTTCTAAACGTGATACGAGTAGTGCCATCGCTTTAGCTTTATTTTTGTGCTGTGAACGTTCTTCTTGACATTCAACCACAACACCTGACGGAATATGGGTAATACGCACCGCTGAATCGGTTTTGTTAATGTGCTGACCACCCGCACCTGATGCACGGTAGGTATCGATACGTAAATCAGCAGGGTTAATATCCACTGTTGTGTCTACATCTACTTCTGGAAGAATCGCAACTGTACATGCAGAGGTATGAACACGGCCTTGTGACTCAGTGGCAGGTACTCGTTGTACACGATGTGCACCACTTTCAAATTTCAAGCGACCGTATACGCCCTCACCATCTACACGACAAATCACTTCTTTATAACCGCCATGCTCACCTTCATTTTCAGAAAGCACTTCAATACGCCAACCTTGAGTTTCAGCATATTTACTATACATACGGAATAAGTCACCAGAAAAGATCGCAGCTTCATCACCACCCGTTCCTGCACGAATCTCAAGATAAGCAGCATTGGCATCGTTTGGATCTTTAGGAATCATCAATACATTCAATTGATCTTCGAGATCAACTAAAAGCGACTTATTTTCTTTTATTTCTTCTTCTGCCATATCTTTAAAGTCTGGATCAGACTTCATCATTTCAGCAGTTTCGATGTCTTCTTCAGCTTGACGATATTTAGCCCAAACCTCAGTAATTTCTGTTAAATCATTATGTTCACGTGACAGTTTACGAAAACGTTTATTGTCCGAAATAACTTCTACATCTGCGAGCAATGCAGTCAGCTCTTCATGACGATCACATAATTGATCTAATCTTAAACGGAGTGATGCTTTCATGGGTGGAATATCTCAAAATCTAAAGACTCTATGCAACAAAACCAGCGGAAGCACGAGCAAAATCAAAAAATTGCGCATAGTTTACAGATTCTCCTGATTAAATAACATAGAGAAGTTTGCTAACTTACTATTCCACCATCATTTCATCACAAATCACTTGGTTTTATCTGTTCTGAGCAGTTTTATTTATTGAAGCGAAGTGTAAAATTTGAAATAACATATCCAAGTTAGAACATTGCCTACTATTTTTATAATTCTGTATTTTCAAACGAGATTAAATCGTTATCTACTTCGGGTTTTGAATTGATTTATCGCTCTATTTCTCATCGAAAGCAACAAAACACTACAATCCAATCACTAAACCGTAATAATTCAGGAAAGCATCTCCACATTTTCCATCTCAAACTTTGTTACATTTGCTCCCATTACAAAAGATGTCCTATTCAATAGGAACGTGGAGTTAAAAATGAAAGCCAATGCTTGGTTATGTGCGATTTTAGCAAGTACCTCTCTGATGACCGTTGCTCATGCAGATAATGGTACACGTGTAGCAGCAACATCTGCGCTTGGTAGTGTTGTCGGTACTGCAATTGGTAAAGAAGTTGGTGGAAACAGCGGCGCTATGATTGGTTCTGCGATTGGTGGTGCTGGTGGTGCAGCGGCTGCAAGTAGTAAACGTACACGTACCGAAGCTGCTATCGGTGGCGGTTTAGGTGGTGTCGGTGGCTATACAGTTGGTAAAAATCTAGGTGGAACAACAGGTGGTTACATCGGTGCAGCAGCGGGTGCGGCTGGTGGTGCAGCTTTAGGTCGTCAAGTTGGTCAAGATCGTTATTATGACAATCACCAATCTAAAAAATATAAGAAAAAACGTAAACACCGTCATCACTAATTCAAAAGCACCTTCGGGTGCTTTTTTATTATCTAAGCAAGATTTCTGGAGATTCTATAAATTTAGACTTGTTTAAAGGTGAGACTGGCATTGGCAAATAAGGATGTAATGCTAAAAATCCTGACTTAAATACTTGGTTGAATCCTTTTCTTGTTCTTCCTAGAATAATCCCCTATTTTTTATATGCCTTTGTGTTTTTACATGAATACCGAATTACTCTCGCCTGCTGGTTCTCTTAAAAATATGCGCTATGCCTTTGCTTACGGAGCAGATGCAGTCTATGCAGGTCAACCTCGTTATAGTTTACGCGTTCGTAATAATGAGTTTGATCATGACAATTTAAAAATCGGTATTGATGAAGCACATGCCTTAGGTAAAAAATTCTATGTTGTTGTCAACATTCAACCACATAACAGTAAGCTGAAAAATTTTATTCGAGATATTGAACCGATTATTGCGATGCAACCTGATGCCTTGATTATGTCTGATCCAGGTTTGATTATGATGGTGCGTGAACATTTCCCTGACGTGCAAATACATCTTTCAGTACAAGCAAACGCGATTAACTGGGCAACCGTAAAATTTTGGAAAGACTATGGACTAAGTCGTGTCATCCTTTCTCGTGAGTTATCACTTGAGGAAATTGAAGAAATCCAAAAACATGTCCCTGAAATCGAATTAGAAGTATTTGTACATGGTGCTTTATGCATGGCCTATTCAGGTCGTTGCCTTCTTTCAGGTTATATGAATAAGCGAGATGCCAATCAAGGTGCTTGCACCAATGCATGTCGTTGGGAATATAGAATCCATGATGCAAAAGAAGATGCCAATGGTGATGTCATCCCTGTTCAGCAATTAGACGAACCTAAACAATGTTGTTCAAACTCGGGTTCAGAAGACACTACACAAACAGTTTTAGTTCAACGCAATGAAGAAGAAATGTTTGCCGCAGAAGAAGATGAACATGGAACTTACTTTATGAACTCAAAAGATCTCCGTGCAGTACAACATGTAGATCGTCTGACGCATATGGGGATTGCATCGCTTAAAATTGAAGGGAGAACGAAATCCTATTTTTATTGTGCTCGTACTGCACAGATTTATCGTAAAGCAATTGATGATGCTTTATCAGGCAAAGCTTTTGATCAGAGCTTAATGCATCAACTCGAAGGCTTGGCAAATCGAGGTTATACCGAAGGTTTCTTACGTCGACATATTCACAGCGACTATCAGAACTATGAAGATGGTTCATCACATTTTGATTATCAACAATTCTGCGGTGAAGTTTTGGAACGTCACGGCGACTATGTTCGTATTGAAGTTAAAAATCGTTTCCTCGTGGGGGATTCGCTCGAATTGATGACACCAAAAGGCAATATTTCTTTTGTGCTTGAGCATATGCGTGACCTAAAAGGTAATTCAATCGACAATGCTAAAGGCTCAGGTCATATCGTAGAGATTCCACTGTCACAAGATATAGATATTGCTTATGCTTTATTAATTCGCAACCTGCCTCATGCAAAAGAGCAATTACAATCTTCTGCTTTGGCTTATGCAGCGAACTAAGACATGGCACTCATAATCACGACGGCATGTATCAATTGCGATATGTGCCTCCCAGAATGCCCCAATGAAGCGATTTATGAAGGTGCAAAAGTTTACGAAATCGACCCACAACGTTGCACTGAATGTGTAGGCTTTTATGAATCGCCTACATGCATTGCTGTGTGTCCGATTAACTGTATCGATCCAGACCCTAACTTTTTAGAATCAAAAGATGCGCTTCTCATTAAATTTAAAAGCCTAAATTTATATAATAATTAAGTAGTTAAAATTAATTTTGTGGTGCTTTCCCTCCATCATGGTTGAAAGTACCACTTCTTTTTAAGTTCTGATATTTTCCCCTGCTAAATTTCTATTTAAACACAAGACACTGGCATCAAAATTGCTAAATAGTATTACGTTTTTTAAAATTAGTATTACTACGGGTGTTTGCCTATGCATCATTCAGTATTGTCAAAAAGGAAAAAGCTTTTCTTAGGATTGGGATCTTTTATCATCCCACTTCTTATTTGGAGCTGTGTCAGTTATTTACCTTTTATTTGGCATCCTCAAGTTCAAATCACTGATTCAGGAAGTGTTCCTTATTTACAGGTAGGAACACGTCTTGAGAAAAGTGCTTACTATGCAGAAGCACAACAAGCGGTTGATCAAGCTAAAACACCTCCAACAGGGATTTTAGTCAACCCAATATATTTACCTGCTCCACATGAAGTTGCAAAAGCATTATTTACATCATTTACGACACCACCACAGCAAGCAGACGCACCTTGGCTACATCAAAGTCTGTGGCACAGTATCAAAATCGTATTTACTGCATTCTTCATTTCATCGTTGATTGGTGTACCACTCGGAATCTTATGCGGATTTTCTAACACGATTTCCAAGTTAACAGAGCCTTTTGTTGAGTTCTTTCGCTACCTCCCTGCCCCTGCTTTTGGCGCACTTGCAGTTGCTATTTTAGGGATTAACGATGCACCTAAAATTGCCATCATTGTGATTGGGACTTTATTTCAACAGATCTTGATTATTGCCAATACCACAAGAATGGTTGATCGCGGCTTAATTGAGGCGGGTTATACCCTTGGAACAAACAAAGTCAAAAGTCTATTCTATGTGGTGATTCCAGCCGCATTGCCAGATATCTATCGAGATCAACGTGTCTTACTCGGTTGGGCTTGGACATACTTGATTGTTTCAGAGTTAATTGGTGCAACCTCTGGCATCACTTGGTTTATTACACAACAAGCGCGCTATCAAAACTTTGATAACGTCTATGCTGCAATCCTCATTATTGGCGTGATTGGTCTAGTCTGCGATCTAATTTTAATGAAATTAGGAATGCGTCTATTTAAATGGAAAAAAGGAGTATAAATATGACTGAGCATTTTGATTCAAAAGCATATTTCCAAAGTATTTATACTCGTCCTGTGATGCTAGAAACCAAAAATCTGAGCCAAATATTCAATCACGGCGATGGTGAACGTCTTGTCCTAAATAAAATTGATTTAACCATTCATAAGAGAGAGTTTATCTGTGTGATCGGCCCATCAGGTTGTGGTAAGTCCACCCTGAGTCGTGTTGTCGCTGGATTAGATGATTTCCATAGTGGTGAAGTTTTGGTTGAAGGTCAAAAAATCAAAGGGCCTAGCTCTGAACGTGGCATGGTGTTTCAAGGCTATACCCTTTTCCCATGGAAAACAGTCAAAGAAAATGTCATGTTCGGCCCAATGATGAAAGGCATCAGCCGAACTCGCGCAGAAGAAATGGCACGAGAATGGATTAACATCATTGGCTTAGATAAGTATGAAAATCAATTTCCACATGAGCTTTCAGGTGGCATGAAACAACGTGTTGCGATTGCTAGAGCATTGGTCAATGAACCTAAAATATTATTAATGGATGAGCCCTTTGGCGCACTTGATCCTTACACCCGCCAAAAGATGCAAAAACATTTGATGGATTTATGGAAAAACATTGACCTCACCATTATGTTTGTTACGCATGACATGGATGAGGCGATTTTATTGGCCGATCGTATCGTGGCATTAAAAGCCAACCCCGGTGAAATAAAAGAAGTTATCGAAGTTAATTTGCCTCGACCTCGATCTTTCGACTTAATTCACTCAACGGAGTTCAAACAATTACGTGATCGCGTGAATCAACTTGTACATAGTCAAGAAGAAGAACTTGATCCATCCTTAGAGGATTTACCTAAAATTCCACGCATGACTCAAGTCAGTACACAGAAATAAAAATAGCAATTGGGACGACCCAATTCGCTTCATTTATTGCTGGACGACCAGCCTATGGTGAAGATCATGAACCATGAATATGTCCTGCCACTTATCGATATTTCTCTTCTAAACAGCGATTGCTTAGAAGATCGGATGCAAGTCGTTCAAGCACTGGATCGAGCGTGCAAAGAGGTCGGTTTTCTGTATATTCAAGGCGAACAATTTCAGCCTGAACTTTTTGATAAACTCAAAGAAATCGCTGAAAGTTACTTTGCTCAAGATGAAAATCAAAAAATGCAAAATTATATCGGGCTTTCAAAAAACCACAGTGGTTATGTGCCGATTGGAGAGGAACAATTCAAAGCCAATGTATATGACTTAAAAGAAGCATATGACATCAATTATGACTATCAGGAAATTGAAAATCGCCGCCCTTTACTCGGTCCTACACAATGGCCTAATGATCCTCAATTTAAAGAACAAGTTTTAGCTTACTACCAACATATCAAAGCAATTGGCCATCAACTTTTTAAAGCATTTGCGCTGGCTTTGGAGTTAGAAGAAGACTATTTTGATGCGCATTTAAAGCATGCACCGAGTCAATTAAGACTGATCCACTATCCTTTCAATCCAAATGCCGAAGATCAGTTTGGGATTGGTGCTCATACAGATTACGAGTGCTTTACTCTGCTTTTTCCAACGGCAGAAGGACTACAGGTATTAGATAAACAAGGTGAATGGATTGATATTCCACTGATTGAAAATACGATGGTGATGAATATCGGCGATATGATGGAAATCTTATCGAATGGTCGTTACCTAGCAACCAAACACCGTGTGAAACGCGTCAAACAAGAACGCTATTCTTTCCCTTTGTTTTTCTCTTGTAATTACGACTATATCATCCAACCCATTATCAAAAATGAAGTTCCTCATTATCCACCCATGAAAGGTGGTGAGCATTTATTTAATCAAACAGCGCAAACTTTTAGATATCTAAAACAACGCATTGCTTCAGGTGAGCTGGTTTTAGAAAATGCACGACCGCTTTACTCCTTTGGCTTGAATGAACAAGGAGAAATGTCATGAACCTTGTGCAATTATTAAAGCGATTAAAGCCAACACCCATCGCAGACTTAACCTTACCCCGATATTTATTTGGAAGTTTCAGACGTAAAAGTATCAGCTTCTACAATGGTTTAACGGATGAAAATACGATTGTTTATTGGTTCCAATCAAAATCATTTAGCATTGACCTCCGACTTCCTGACGGCAATCAAACTGCACTACATGAACGTCAGGGTTGGATTGGCGATACAATATGGGACAGCCAAACAGCATTATTATCTTGGGAAATTCAGCAAAGTTATCAGAATCATATTCAATGGCCTGAACCAGCAAAACTCTATCCGATTGGAAATTCTATCTTAGAGTTTGCACCGTCTAATGCTTATGTAGAAGACTGGCGTCAACAAGCAAATAAAGGATTATTTTTCGGGTTGCGACTATTTCAAATGCAATGTTTAAAAACCGAGCAAATATATCCTGTTGATGGTGGACTTATCATCACAGATCAACATATTGCTTATGCTCAATCACGTTTCCCTCAGATTCAACAGCAAATAAACCAATATGCTACTTTAACTGAGGTGAATGATCTGAACAGTGAAATTGAAAGCTATGAAGTTTCGATCACATTGAATGGTTCGAATATCTGCTGGAGTACGCAGTCCACTCAAATTGGTCAAACTATTTTACTTGATCATTTTGAATTATTAGAAGATCAAACCATTACACAATTAAAAATGATTGGTGATGACAAATATCTTCTATATTTTAAACTTGATGTTTATCAGCCTGATTTTGTTTTTGATCATATCTCTGCTTGTTCCAATTCAGGGCAACAATGGTTAGCTCAAGAGCAAAATCATTTACTGAAACATGCAAAAACGACAATTTGAGTGGAGCTTTGGAGGTTTATGTCTTATCTATTTTTAGCTATAGCAATTGTTGCTGAGGTAATCGCAACCTCAGCGCTTAAAGCTTCCCAAGGATTCAGCGTTTTAGCTCCCTCGATCATTACCATTCTAGGTTATACCGTTGCCTTGTTCTTTTTATCCCTTACACTGAAAACGATACCTGTAGGCATTGCGTATGCAATTTGGTCAGGTGCAGGTATTGTGCTTATTTCTGCCGTAGGTTGGATTTTTTTCAAACAACACTTAGACACCGCTGCATTTATTGGTCTAGGCTTGATGATCACAGGAATTATTGTGATTAATGTATTTTCTAAAAGTACGCATATCTAAAAAAGTTATAAAAAAACCGTTCTGCGTGAACGGTTTTTTATGCATATTGTTATTTTAATTCTTCCACAAGTGATGGATAAATTAATCCATCCGCATCCACTTCTGCTTTATATATGCCATTGCTCACATTGAATTTATTGACATGGTAAGTAGAGCCATAGATTGAATCAAAACCGTCTCCTTTTGCAAATACTTGTTTATTCGCAGCAAGATCAAGTAAATGTGTACCATCAATAAATTGTTCATACTGTGCAGGGTCAACACCTACACGATTTGCCATAATTTTTACCGCATCGGCATGTGTTGCAGGATCTTGAATATATTTTACAGTCTTATCCCAAACTTGAATCAGTTTCTTCCAATCCTCTTTATGAGCAGATAAATGGCTCGCATTCACTGAAAGCGTATCGTAAATCAAACCTGGTTTGTCTTTAGATGTATAAATAATCTTTGAACCAGCCACTGCTTTTAAAGCTTGATTGGCAACAGGCTGCCAAACTGCAATCGCAGAAATATCCTTACTGGTGAATACTTGCGGGAGTTCGTTGGTGACTGAATTAACAAGTTTCACATCTGTTGCAGGAATTTTAGAATCATCTAAAGCTGTTGAAAGGAGTAAGTGATCTACTAAACCTTTTTCCGTTGCAACGGACTTACCGTTTAGATCACTAATTGAGTTAATACCTTCTTTGGCAATAATGACATCATTACCAGCAGAATAATCCGTCACCATGATCATCATGCCCTTGGTTCCACCAGAAGCATTCACTAAATTATCGCCATTTGTAACCAACACTGCGTCTAATTGATTAGCCGCAAAAGCAGAAAGAGACGCTGAATAATCAAACCATTTAAAATCTACATTTAAGCCCACTTCTTTTAACCAGCCTTTTTCGATTGCTACTTGCCATGCGACAAAGCCCGGCCAATCACTATAACCAATAGTAATCGGTGTATTTGCATTGCTACTTGTTGAATCAGCAGCTTTATCGGCCGTAGGTACTTTGGCTGAATTATCGCATCCTGTAACAGCCAAACCCAATAATACAGAGATGGATAATGTTGTAATTGCTTGCTTCATAATGTGACCCCATTAGAGAATGTTTTATGACATTGATACGTAAAACCTTTAACTAAAAAATAATGCGTAGCAAACGCACTGTTAATCGTTTTGTTGCAGTGGCGGCATAACAGCATCCATCAGCTCAAGATGGCCTTTAATCACACCTTTTAATGCAATAAATTGCTGACTAATTTGTTTAAGATCATTACTTTTTCCTTGCAAGAGCATAACCTCTAAGATTTTTTGATCATCTAACTGAATACTCAAAGAACTAATCACTTGCTCAAGAAACTCATGTTGTAAATCAGCGAGTTGCACGCGGATGTTGGCTGTATTGCGCTGATATAACAACGTTAAAGTTCCCACCATGACTGAGTTCTCGGTGGTGTATTGATGAATCAAATGGCGATTGATCATATCTACGATTGCTTGAGAACGACTTTCGTAATGTTCTTCTACGATCTTCTGATCCAAAGCTTCAACGGTCTTTTCAGGCACCGTAATACTGATGCGTGTCAGTTTCGGTTTATCCTTCAGTTTGCTTGAGTTACTTTTTTGCACTTGGTCTTTCTTGTTTGACATATAAACTTGCTCTCACTGCTAAAAGATCAACCAAAACATGCATAACGAGTTTGCAATACTGAATCATGATTCGCTTGGTATCCATCGCCACCTCAGTAATACTAATTTTCTAATTCGTATTATTTAATGCAGTATCTATGCCAGTTTTTATGGGATTTTTTACGCTCAAAAGCACTTATCAAGTTTAAAAAATGTGCAAAAAAAAGCCCTATGTTTCATGATAGGGCTTTTCATGCATCATTATATTTTTCAAATATTATGCGGGTGCTAAAGTAAACAAAGCTTGACCTGTTTTGACCGTTTGCGCTTTATCAATCAAGATGGTATCGACTTTCATTTTCGCTGGTGCAATGATTGGAATTTCAATTTTCATCGCCTCTATCACCGCAAGGGTTTCACCCTCCTCAATGATATCGCCAACCGCACATTCAATTTTCCAGACTGAACCCGGCATGTGTGATTCAACAACCATTCCACCTGTAGGTATATTGATTTCAGTATCATCAAGCACAACATCCATGCTTTCGGAAACATATTCAGCTAAACCTGCTTCATGCCATCTACGGCGTTCTGCTTCAAAATTTTCTTGTTGAACCTGCTTAAACTCTTGAATACTTGCCTGATTTTCTTTAAGAAAAGCATTGTATTCCTTAAGATTTAAAACACCATCTTCAATTCTAAGCTTTAAACGTCCCGCTTTAAAATCTTCACGCATCTCCAATAGTTCAGTTTCAGACACTTCATAAAAACGAATTTGATCGAAGAATCTCAGTAACCACGGCTTATCTAATTCAAAATTAGGATTTTGACGATAACGACTCCAGACTTGCGTGGTACGCCCAACAAATTGATAACCACCCGGCCCTTCCATGCCGTAAACACACATATACGCACCACCGATACCTACAGCATTTTCAGGTGTCCATGTTCTCGCAGGATTATATTTGGTTGTAACTAATCGATGTCTTGGATCAAGTGGCGTTGCAACTGGCGCACCGAGATAAACATCACCCAATCCCATCACTAAATAAGAAGTGTTATAGACGACATCCTTAACAGCTTGTTTTGACTCCAAACCATTAATACGGCGAATAAACTCAATATTATCTGGACACCAAGGCGCATCTGGTCGAACGAGTTGCGTATATTTTTCAGTCGCCATTTGAGTTTGTGAATCCTCCCAAGCCAATGGTAAATACACCGTTCGAGAAGCAACTTGCATATTCTCAATATCAGGCAGTTCGGCTTCAGCAGATTGTAATAATTTCAGTAAATCTGATTGATCTAAGATACTCGAATTATAGTGAATTTGTAGTGAACGAATCCCCGGCGTGAGATCAATAATACCTTGAATATTTTGCTGTTTTACCCACTGCATTAAAGCGTGAATACGGAATCTTAAATTGAGGTCTAAGACCAGATCCCCATACTCGACCAATAAATAATGATTACCAGCAGGTCGATACGTTACAGTAGGTTTGTCTTCACCTTGTGCCAATGTTGCTAAAACAGCATTTTCTAAAGTGATTTCTTCTGCCTGAATAACTGGTGAGAAATTCACATTCGCTGTTGTTTTATGTTGCAATGCTGTTTGATATTGCTGTTCTAGTTGTTGAGCTTGCTGGTAACTTACAGGAATAAACTTCACTTTATCCCCTGCTTTTAGCTGCCCCAATTTCCATAGTTCAGCATTAATCACAACGGCTGGGCAAACAAAGCCACCTAAACTCGGACCATCAGGCCCTAAGATAATCGGCATATCACCTGTAAAATCAATCGCTCCAATTGCATAAGCATTATCATGGATATTCGATGGATGTAACCCAGCTTCACCACCATCGATACGCGCCCATTCAGGTTTAGGACCAACTAAGCGAATCCCTGTACGGCTCGAATTAAAGTGAATTTCCCATTCTTTTTCAAAAAACATGGAAATATCATTTTTCGTAAAGAAGTCTGGCGCACCGTGTGGCCCGTACATCACTGCAATTTCCCAACTTGTTCCAAAACTAGGAATTTGAGCCGCATCTAGCGAATGCGTATTTTCTAAACTGCTTTCAAAGACAGGCAACATATCACCGATCAGCAAATTTCTTCCTGCGTGACCACCAAATTGCCCTAAAGTAAACGTCGCTAAACTCCCTAAATAAGCAGGAACATTTAAACCACCTTTAATACCAATATAGCTTCGACAACCCGTGGAAATTCGTCCGCATTTCAAAACTTGCCCTTTGCGAACATTGATGGTTGACCACATTGGAATGATCTGACCATCTAAACTGGCTTCCATATCTCCGCCAGTTAAAACGATTTGGCTATCACAATGAAACTTAAGCGTAGGACCTTGTAAAGTACATTCCAAGCCTGCTGTATTAAAAGGATTATCCAGCAATTGGTTTGCAACATTTAAGCTTAATGCATCCATTGCCCCAGATGGCGGAACACCGACATCCCAGTAGCCCAAACGTCCCGTCACATCTTGTACAGCGGTTTGTATGCCAGATTGTAGAACCTCTATCTTTTGCGTTTTCCACTCAAATGTATTTAAAAAGCGAGTCGTTTGAGTTCCTTGATTGAACACCTCACAACGGATAATTTCTTGTAAATATTCTAAATTAGTTTCAATGCCTGCAATTTCAGTATTACTTAGGCTATTTTGCATTGCGTGAATTGCATGATCTCGATCATTTGCAGTCACAATAATTTTGGCAATCATCGGATCATAGAATGAAGAAACATTTGATCCTGTTTCAACCCACGTCTCAACACGTGACGATGCATCAAACTTTACGCTAGTTAATAGACCCGCACTTGGCTGGAAATTCTTAATCGGATCTTCTGCATATAAACGGACTTGAATTGAGTGCCCTTTTGATTCTAGTTGGTGCGTTGGTTCAAACCAATCACCACTCGCTAAAGTCACCATCCATTCAACAAGATCAACGCCATACACTTGCTCAGTTACGCCATGTTCCACTTGAAGTCTCGTATTGACCTCAAGAAAATAGAATTCTTGCGTGTCCGTATCCATCACAAATTCAACTGTACCAGCAGAGCGATACTGTACAGACTGCATCAATTGAATGGCAATTTGTTGAATATATTCACGTTGTTGATGATTTAAATGTGGTGCTGGTGTTTCCTCTATCACCTTTTGATTACGGCGCTGAACCGAACAATCACGCTCACCTAACGCTAGCACTTGACCTTTGCCATCACCAAAAATTTGTACTTCGATATGACGCGCATTTTGAACAAATTTTTCTAAATATAATCCTGCGTCTTTAAAGTTTGCTTGCGCAAGATAGGAAACCGTCTGGTAGGCATCTCTGAGCTCGACTTCATTCCAAACCAAACGCATCCCAATTCCACCACCACCCGCAGTACTTTTCAGCATCACGGGATAGCCAATCTGAGCGGCTTGAACAATTGCATCCTGTTCATCAATAAGTAATTGGCTGCCCGGTAATAAAGGAACTTGATTCTGAATTGCTAATTCACGTGCTGTATGCTTTAGGCCAAAATCACGCATTTGTTGTGATGTTGGGCCAATAAATGCAATGCCTTGTTGCTCACATAAATCACAAAATGCAGCGTTTTCAGATAAGAAACCATATCCAGGATGAATCGCTTCTGCACCAGACTCAAGTGCTGCCGAAAGGATTTTCTCAATATTTAAATAGCTTTGTTGTGCAGCAGAATCACCAATAAAAATCGCTTCATCTGCCATAGAAACATGTGAAGAATCACGATCTGCTTCTGAATAAACAGCAACCGATTGAATGCCCAATTTACGCAGTGTACGAATTACTCGACAAGCAATAGCGCCGCGATTGGCAATAAGTACTTTTTTAAACATATGCTATTCCCCTCAAGCTTCACGTACGACGAGTTGAATTTTTGTTGGGTTATAGGCATTGCAAGGATTATTTAATTGAGGGCAATTAGAAATAAGTACGATTAAATCCATTTCGGCTCTAATTTCCACATATTTACCCGGTGCAGAAACACCATCATCGAACTTTAGATGTCCATCAGCCGTAACAGGAACATTCATAAAAAAATTAATATTCGGGCCTATATGACGAACATTGAGCTGATGTTTTTTTGCAATAGGATGCTGTGCCAAAGCATACATAAAATTATTACGGCAACTATGCATCGGGTATTTATCATGTGCATAACGAACCGTATTACTTTCACATGAACATGCGCCGCCTAAGGTGTCATGTCGACCACAATTATCATCGACGATCACGGCAATTGGGCGTGCATAGTTACTATAGAGCGTTGTACCTTTTTCCAAATACAGTTGCTGATTCTGCGCAAGCGTATCTGTCGCGCTATATCGCTCATCAGCATTTTCGGCACTGATAAACAAAGTATCAACGGCTTGATTTCCTTCTAAATCAATAATTCGGAAATATTGACCTTGTTTTACCTCACACATCCAAGCCTCGCCTGCTGGACAAACTTGATCTAAAACTGTTTTTTCAAATTGTTGTAATGCTGTCATTGTCTATTCCCCCAAAACTTAATTTGATAATGCGTAATAACGTTGATTGTTGGCAAAACCACGTTGGTTTTGCGGACATGAGTCTCGGCAAATATCATGCTCAGTTAAGGGATTGGCTTTAAATAAACGAAGCTGAATATCAGCGGGGTTATAATGATCAGATTGATCTAATGGATGTGGTGCAGCAGAAAGAAAGACTAAACAATCCATATCAAATCTCAATTTAATGATTTGATTCAGATTGTTATTTTGCACATAAGACAGTTTTCCACCGTCATCAGGCTGTACTTTCGAAAATAAATTCACGGTTGCTGTTAAATCAGCTTGGGATAAACCGAACTTAGTTAGCTCAATCAACAAACTCTCTAAACCATTTTGATGCATATCATTACGTGCATCTTGGAAGCTCTTTTTACCGAAGTTTTTAGCAATTTGTTCAGCTGTGCTTGGTCCACAAAACACATCATTCCAGCCATGATCATCTTTCACTATTGATACCATGACTCGTCCGAGATCAGAGTACAATACATGCCCTGTCGATAAAAATGCCGTATGTTGAGCTTTCAAACTATCAGGCATATTAAAGCGCTCTAATTTCTCATCAGCATTTACACAGAATAATGAAACATTTGCATTCTGATTTAGGGCTTCAAGTTGTAAAACAGTACCTTTTTGAATTCGACCAGACCAATGATGCCCACCCAGTAATGTTTCACTCCAAAGTGTCTTATTGTCGTGATAGATCGATTGACTCATAACAAACCTCTTGTGGATAATTTAAACCTCGTTATGGCAAAATGCCTGACCTCCCGGGCTTTTATCCCTCCGTGTAGTTCTGTCGAACCGTCATCTCTCGGACCAGTCACGCCAATCAGCATCGGAACCCTAGACAACTTTTATCTCTCATAAGACGAAGCAAAAGACATGCCAAATAAGTATTACGTTTTTTATATTTAGTAATACCAAAATGATCAATTTTAGTGAGAATTTGAGCGTTTAATTAAAAATGGGCACCAAGATGATGCTTAATGAGAAAGGTTGATTCTTCTATTTCCAAGTTTTTAGACATAAAAAAAGCGCCTTACGGCGCTTTTTTAGATATACACATTAGTTTGCATATACTGGGAATTTTGCACAAACAGCTTCAACTTTTGCTTTCACATCAGCGATAACTTTTTCGTCACCTTTGCTGTCGATCACATCAGCGATCCAACCAGCAAGTTCACGTACTTCCGACTCACCGAAACCACGTGTTGTAACTGCTGGCGTACCAATACGGATACCAGAAGTGACAAATGGTGAACGTGGATCATTTGGAACCGCGTTTTTGTTTACAGTGATATGTGCTGCACCTAACCAAGCATCAGCATCTTTACCCGTTACGTCTTGCTTGATTAAAGACAATAAGAATAAATGGTTTTCTGTACCACCAGATACAACATCATAACCACGCGAAATTAACACTTCAGCCATTGCTTGAGCATTTTTCACAACTTGTTGTTGGTAAGTTTTGAACTCATCAGACATCGCCTCTTTGAAGCAAATTGCTTTAGCAGCAATTGCATGCATCAAAGGACCGCCTTGGTTACCAGGGAATACAGCTGATTGAAGTTTTTTCTCGATTTCTTCGTTTGCTTTCGCAAGGATTAAACCAGAACGAGGACCACGAAGTGTTTTATGAGTCGTCGTTGTTGTTACATCAGCAATTTGAACTGGGTTAGGATAAACACCAGCAGCAACCAAGCCTGCAACGTGAGCCATATCAACAAAAAGATAAGCACCTACTTTATCCGCGATGTCACGGAAACGCTGCCAATCAACAACTTGGCTATAAGCAGAGAAACCAGCAACGATCATGCGTGGCTTATGTTCTAAAGCTAAACGTTCTACTTCTTCATAATCGATTTCGCCAGTTTCAGGGTTTAAGCCGTACTGAATCGCATTATAAGTTTTACCAGAGAAGCTTACTTTAGCACCGTGCGTCAAGTGACCACCGTGAGCTAAGCTCATTCCCAAAACTGTATCGCCCGGGTTAAGAAGCGCTAAATAAACAGCAGAGTTTGCTTGTGAACCAGCATGTGGTTGAACGTTTGCATAGTCAGCACCAAACAACGCTTTTGCACGATCAATGGCAAGTTGTTCGATGACGTCAACATATTCACAACCGCCGTAATAGCGTTTGCCAGGATAACCTTCTGCATATTTATTCGTAAGTTTTGAGCCTTGAGCTTCCATTACAGCTTTAGAGCAATAGTTTTCAGAAGCAATTAACTCGATATGAGCTTCTTGGCGTTCACCTTCAGAAGCGATCGCTTGAGCTAATTCTGGATCAAATTCAGCAATAGAGATATTGGCAAACATTAGCGGAGGGTCCTATAAATTAGGGCTTTTAAGCCGTGCTAAAGATTGGTGCGAATTATAGCATGAAGTTTGCTGTTACAGAGCTTGATATTTATTTAATTATTGGTGAATTTTATTCATGCATGGCTATTTATTTCTTTTTTGAGAAACCAATTATTTCTTTTTTATACAATTCTATTTTTTAATTATTGAATCATTAAAGCCCAGTTATCTAAGACAATAGAAAACTGGGCTTCCCCTACCATGAAATTTATTAGTTCATTGGTGGCATAGCTGTTTTCACATCATTCACGATGTTTTGAATATTTAGGGCATAAGCTGTACCGTGATCCCAATCAGCATTCGTTATATATTGCACCTGAGAACCCTTCAGCGTTGCAGCTGAAACTAGCGCATTTGTCGCAACCATCGGCACAGTTGTATCTTTAGCACCTTGATAGATCGTAACAGGTTGATCTAACTTAACCTGTGCAGGTTGCGAATCGCTCTCCAAGAAAGTTTTCACCAACGGTAATAACATGAAATTTTCTTGTGTCCGCGGGTAGTTTGTTAAATTACCATTTTGACCTGCATAGGTTTGCATCGCAGCAGCAAATTTACCTCCCAGAACATCATAACAATCTGACTCTGCATTGCTCGCAATTAAATCTGTTGGTGATTTAAAGACATTTGAATAGTTAAATGTTGGTTGAAGATTTCTCAAACCAGCTGTAATCAAAGCTGTAAAAGTATCCAATTGTGCATAAACAGGTATTTGCTGAGCAACTGGTGCATCTTTAACAGATAACTCTCCACCATATAAAATCGTACCTAAATTTGATGCCGGAGCGACAGCAACAGTCCCCTTATAGTCCAACTTTGCACGACTTGCATATTGAGCTGCACCCAACGCTGCCTGACCACCTTGAGAATGACCTACAGCCATCCATTGACGTGATATAACTTTCCCTTGTCCTGCTAAATAAGAACGTGCTGCAACAACAGCATCAGTAATAGAATATGCCTCGCTTTTCACATTTAAGAATGGATGTAATTCTCGTCCGCTTGGCTCGCCTAAACCTTCATAGTCTGGTGCAACAACTACATAACCCTCCGCAAGAAATTGACTAATCATTGCTTTAATATATGGATTCGTTTCGTTACGACTTGGTGCACACTGATCTGCCACACCAGTTGTACCATGTGCCCACACAACAATTTTCCATCCTCCAGCTGGCATAGGACCACCAGGAACAAATACTAAGCTCGTAGCCGTTGTTACTTTTCCATCCTGTCCTAACATTTTATAAGTCATGACTGAACTTTCAGAAGCAACTGCACTGAAATCCGACTTTACATAAGGGACGGGAATACCAACGACTGGATCAGCAATATTATTTTCAGGTACATCAGGTTTTGAAGAATAATAGTATGTATCACCATCGCCACCACATGCTGTAAGCAATAAGCTAGAACTCAGCATAACCGCCGTAAGTAATTTCATCTTCATGAAGTTTTTCCTTAACTCTTTTATTTATTGTTTTCCTTAGGTTTGAATTCCTAAGGCATTAACCTTTATAACAATTACGCTCAATATTGCTTTGGTTCAAGTACTTTTTTCATTTTCATCATTTTTTGACTTTTATTTAGGCAGAAAGCACACTAGAACATATAAAATATCGTTATGCATTCTCTTAGTGATTGTCTTATGTAAATTTCTTGTAAGATAATAAAATTCTAAATTCAACTCGAGCCATTTTTTATGCAAGCCATTATTTTAGATACAGAAACACATACATTAAATGGTTTGCCTATTGAAATTGCTTACGCGCCTATTGAAATTCAAGCTGGCAAATTAAGTTTAGATAAGTCACAAATCTTTGACCAACTCTACCAAGTTGGACAACCGATCTCATTTGCTGCAATGGCGGTACATCACATTTTAGAATCTGATTTAATCGATCAGCCTTTTTATAATGAATTTCAACTTCCATCAGAGACTCAATATATTATT
The DNA here is from genome assembly GCF_000241225.1 of Acinetobacter sp. NBRC 100985. NCBI lineage: Bacteria > Pseudomonadati > Pseudomonadota > Gammaproteobacteria > Moraxellales > Moraxellaceae > Acinetobacter > Acinetobacter sp. NBRC 100985. Next base: position 145,344 of record NZ_BAEB01000025.1, read on the forward strand.
GGTCACAACGTTGATTATGATATTGCTGCAATTGCTAGATGCGGTGTAGATACATCAACTCTAAAACCTATTTGTACTTTGGCTTTGGCTCGTCGCGTATGGGAAAATGCAGAAGCTCATAACATTTCGTCTTTGATTTATTTAATTTCAAAAGGCAGTGACAAAGCGCGGGAAATGTTAAAAGGTGCACATCGTGCGGATGCTGACATTATTTTAACGGCCAATATTTTGATGCATATCATTCATCAATTAGATATTCAAAATATAGAAGAACTCTATATTGCTTCAGAAGAAGCGCGTGTACCTAAAAGTATTACTTTTGGAAAACACAAAGGTACAGCTATTCAAGATCTACCTGCCGATTACATTCAATGGCTTTTACGTCAGGATGATCTTGATCCCTATTTACGTAAAGCTCTTGAAGCAAAATTGATTAAATAACCTCCTGCTCATAGAACATTTGGAACTGTTTTCCAAACAATCTATTCAAGACAATGATATTTAATAATTTGTTAACATTATTGTCATTTTTTAACCTTATCTTAATCTCCATCTAAATCTTGGTTGGGGGAGATTAAGAAATGTCACATTTTTTCAAAACTGAACTCGGGCAAAGTGCCTTGCAACAACGCAATATCGCTTTGACAGCACGTCAACGCCGTTTATTACTTTTGATTGACCATGATGATTTCAAAGATCTTGATAAAGACTACAAAGAAAGAATTGCACCCTCTGAGCTAGTAAAGCAACTCATTGACATGGGACTTTTAGCTGAGCAAGAGACTCGTTCAAATAAAGTTGAAGCTAAAGAAAACCACTCTTTCGTACAAGAAGAAATTATCGAAGCTGAAAATACGGAGGCCATTGATAAAGAACAAACAAAAGAAATTTCAGAAGTTAAAACACCAGCTTCTGAAACAACCATTGAATTAGAAAAATTACCATTTATCGAAATTCAGCAAGTTATGATCCAAACACTAACAACGTTTTGTGGACTAATGGCACGTCCGCTAATACAAAAAATTCAGTCCATAAAAACCGTACAGCAATTAAAAGCATGTCAAATGCAGTGGATTACTTCTTTGCAAGAATCTCGTATTCCACCCGCACAACTGAATCAGACTCTTAAACTCATTAATTATTCAGTTCAGCATTTATGATTGAGATATTCTTAAACATCTCGATAAGTTGAGAATAAAATTGATGTTTTAATAAACAAGAAGCATCTTTGTTTCATGCTATATATTTACCTGCATGTATTTTTTGCCTATGATGTGGCACGCATGCGCTCATAGCTCAACTGGATAGAGTACAGGTCTCCGAAGCCTGTGGCGTGGGTTCGAGTCCCGCTGAGCGCACCATCTTCTTATTTTACTTAATCCAATTCATGATAAAAATTATGACTAAGATAAGAATCCGCCCAGCAACCTAAACCTGTTTTAAGTTATCAATTTTTATGGCAATCCAAATTTAGCGAAATTGTGATACCAAAATTATTTATGAATCAATATAAAAAATTCAGCTTCCGATTGAAAATGCTCTTTGCTTAATTACATTCTTATAAAAATAACGCCAAAATGTTCATATATAATTTATCAACAATCTACCTAAGCATTTACTTTTAGATCACATGTCTAGTTTTATTTTTGACTAACTCATAAAAAAAACAATAAAATCAATTAATTAATAGCACATGCTCTTTTTGAAGTATTTTCATTCATTAAAAACTTATCTAGTTGATTTTAGAAGTTTTGTTTATACTTAACTCTAGTTTGTCATCGTTTAGATGATTTAGAAAGAGAACGGTAGAACCGATCTTGTAATTCAATTGTTTGTCATCGTTTAGATGATTTAGAAAAATTATCCCATCCGCTGAAACACCTGCTACTTGTTTGTCATCGTTTAGATGATTTAGAAATTTAATCCACGTGACCAGACTAACTGTCTAGCGTTTGTCATCGTTTAGATGATTTAGAAAAATATGGTTTTTCCTTCAATTAATGTTGATCCGTTTGTCATCGTTTAGATGATTTAGAAAACCCATTGCAAAATCTTTAGCCGTGGGAGTAGGTTTGTCATCGTTTAGATGATTTAGAAAAAATCAAAACCGTTTGTGATGTTCCAATAAAAGTTTGTCATCGTTTAGATGATTTAGAAACTGTTGTCGTTTTGCCTTCATCATCTTTAGAAGTTTGTCATCGTTTAGATGATTTAGAAATCCAGTAGACCTTTTGACTATTTCAACAACCGGTTTGTCATCGTTTAGATGATTCATCTGACTTGTCTAATATCAAATGTTTTAGCTAAGTACTTTTAAAACAAGTAGTTAGCTTTTAGCAATATTATTAAGAAACTCTGGCTCTAGCATAAAAAAATCTTTCCCAAAATTTTCTAAAGGAATTTCCGAAACATTAATTTGATATTCAATATCACCATTTAAAAAACTTTGTGATTTCTGTATCGAACGTTCCCAACCAAATTCCTTTCCGCATTGCATCAGTAAATACTGATAAACCTTTACATCATTAATTTTTAATAAGAATGTGTTATCAGATAACTGGTGAATCGAGACATTTTCAGAATATTGCACATCAATCATGATCTACCCCCTAGAATGAATAATAAATGATCAATATTTATCATTATAGATAATTGATGTGATTTCAATTAATTTTCTATGATTATTAATAAGTTAAACCACATTTAAAACATAAATAACCACACAAGTCTCGATCTGGCAAAAAAATGTCACACTGTTGATTATTAATAATTGCTTAGGCTAAATATCTAAACTTCTCTTTCAAAGTGCTTACCACAGATGACTATCCAGATTTGGTCAACTAAGATAAATAAAATAGATAGTTTGCCCACCTCTGTAATCGTTCTGTTTTTAACACGCCATAAACCTATTTTTCTACTTGGTTTATTTTTTTATATCACTCAAAATACCCATCATATTTAACAACGTGAGACGTTCATGACTGATGCTTTGGTATTGAGTGATTTGTCCAAAACTTATCGTAATGGTTTTCAGGCGTTAAAAGGTATTGATCTAACTGTACCTGAAGGTGAGTTTTATGCCTTATTGGGACCCAATGGTGCAGGAAAGTCGACTACGATTAGTATCATCAGTTCTTTAACTAAAAAAACATCTGGTTCAGTTGAGATTTTTGGTCATAACTTAGATACCCACCCCTCTCATGCAAAACAATGTCTTGGTGTTGTTCCTCAGGAATTTAACTTTGGTCAATTCGAAAAAACATTCGATATTTTAGTGACCCAAGCTGGATATTACGGAATTCCTAAAAAGTTAGCAGAACAACGTGCTGAACTATACTTAGAAAAATTAGGTTTATGGGATAAGCGTAATATCCAATCACGTATGTTATCTGGTGGTATGAAACGCCGTCTGATGATTGCACGCGCAATGATGCATGAACCAAAACTTCTTATTCTTGACGAGCCTACCGCTGGTGTAGATATTGAGTTACGTCGTTCAATGTGGGATTTCCTCATCGAAATGAATGAAAAAGGGACATCAATCATTCTCACAACGCATTATCTAGAAGAAGCTGAAATGTTGTGTCGCCGTATTGCGATCATTGATCGTGGCGTCATTAAAGAAGATACCACTATGAAAGGTTTCCTCAATCAGCTCAATGAAGAAACATTTATATTTGACCTAGCAGAGCCGATTACATCCATCAATTTCAACATTATTGGTTTTAAATTTAATCTCATCGACCCAGTGACATTAGAAGTTACAATGGATAAGGCTCATAGCATGAATGACTTATTCTTATTACTTCAATCGCAAAACATCCAAGTCAGTAGTATGCGTAATAAGTCGAACCGTTTAGAAGAATTGTTCGTAAAAATGGTTGAGAAAAATCTTGCTGGAGCAGATCAATGAACTTCAATCAATTAAAAACAGCACTGTGGACTTTAGTTGTTAAAGAAATTCGTCGCTTTATGCGAATCTGGCCTCAAACCTTACTTCCACCAGCGATCACGATGAGTTTGTACTTTGTGATCTTTGGTAATTTAGTTGGTTCTCGCATCGGTGAAATGGGTGGCTTTAGCTACATGCAATTCATTGTACCTGGCTTAATTATGATGGCAGTGATTACCAATAGTTATGCCAATGTTTCTTCCAGCTTCTTTAGTGCAAAATTTCAAAAGAGCATTGAAGAATTGATCATGAGCCCCGTACCATTACATTTAATTCTTTGGGGTTATGTTATAGGTGGTGTTTGTCGAGGTGTGTTGGTTGGCTTGATCGTAACCATCATGAGTCTATTCTTTACTCATTTAGAAATTTACAACCTCTTTGTGACTATATATACAGTCATTATTACTTCATTATTATTTTCGCTTGGTGGCTTTATTAATGCTGTTTATGCGAAATCGTTTGATGATATTTCGATTATCCCGACATTCGTATTGACACCACTTACCTATTTAGGTGGAGTTTTTTATGCCATCAGTGCTTTAAGTCCTTTTTGGCAAAATGTCTCTTTAGTTAATCCAATTGTGTATATGGTCAATGCCTTCCGTTTCGGCATTCTAGGTCACAGTGACGTGAATGTTGCATTCTCTCTAGGTGTTGTGACCCTTTGTTGCGTTGTCCTCTATGCAATTGCATATCATTTATTAGCTCGTGGTTCAGGAATGCGTGAATGAGTGTTGAACATTCTTTATTGGGGAAAGACACCCAATACCCTACTCAATATCAGCCAGAGGTTTTATTTCCAATCGCACGTGCAGAATCGCGCAAGCAATATGCACATATTGAGGGTATCACCCAAGGTAAAGACTGGTGGCATGTTTTTGAAATTTCATGGCTCAATCAACTTGGACTACCTCACGTTGCGATTGGTCGGATAACACTACCTGCAAGCTCACCCAATTTAATCGAATCTAAATCACTTAAGCTGTATTTTAACAGTTTGAACTTCACTCAATTCGAGTCAAAGCAAGTATTCATCGAAACAGTTGAACGTGATTTATCCAATGCTGCCGGTGCTCAAATCAAATTAGATTTATTTCAAGTCGATGATTTAGAAATTTCTAAACCTAAAGGTATTTGTATTGATGATTTGATTCCTGAGCGTTTATCTGAGTATCCAGATTCAACATTGTTACAACTTGATCAAACAACTGATGATCATGTTGAAATTGAGCTATATTCACATCTGTTAAGAAGTAACTGTCCAGTCACTGGTCAACCCGACTGGGGGACTGTTTTTATTCGTTTTCAAGGTAAAAAACCTTGTTATCGCAGCATTTTAGCTTATATTATCTCGTACCGTCAGCATAATGGTTTCCACGAGCAATGTGTTGAACAAATATTCTCTGATATTTGGCAACTTTTGAAACCTGAAAAGCTTATGGTCTATGCAACTTATACTCGACGTGGTGGTTTAGATATTAATCCTTGTCGAGTATCAGATTTGTCATGGATGCCCAAGCCAATTCGCTTGGCGCGACAATAAAACGAATAAATTTGATATAGAGGACGTTCTTCAATGACCAGTTATTTCGGTATTCTTCCGTCAGCAAGTTTGAGTCAGGATATTCAACTTGCGCAAGCAAATCGTGATAGTAAAGAGCCACAATACCCTTTACGTGACAAAATTTCTCTTCAACTTACAGATGAGTTAATTGACACGATGCTCGTTCATTTGGTGCAACAATTTCCACCAAGTGAAAAACGAGATACGACTGAAGGACTTGCGATTAAAATTCGCGGCATTGTTGAAACTTTGATGAAACAGCTTTTAGGCAAAGCATCAAATGAGCAAGTTTTAGAATCATTAGCATTCATGGAAAAAAGCTTGTTCGTTGACAATGAAGGTCAGCAACGTATCGGTGCAGTTCTTCCTGATAGCCTTGTGGCAGACATGAAGAAAAGTTTTGCGGAAGTCGCAGCTGGAAATGGCAAAGAACAACGTGAAGCTTTAACAAAGCAGTTTAAAGCTTTTGCTGATGCTTTAATTCAACACTTTATGACAGACTTCAATAAAACATTGGGTCTCGGCATGGTAAAACGTGGTGTAGCAAGCGTTGCAACAAGTGGTGTTGAAACAGCTGTTCATATTGTGATTAAGAAATTAATTCCAAGCCTCAGCCAAGCTGAACTTGATGTATTCACCAAGCACTTTGATCAGTTATTGGTTCAAAAATAAGCTGTGATTTATAAAAAGGCGGTCATTGTAAAATGGCCGCCTTTTTTGTACCAATTTTTATAAGAATAAAGTCAATATAAATGTCACAATTTCTAAATTTGCATTGTCTAAATCAGCGTTTATGTTAGCATTCGCGAAGCGTTGATTGACTAGATTTAGAATCGCATGGCACCAAGTTCACAATACAAATTTTTACGTCAAGCCCCTCGTGATGGTTTAAGTACAGCCACCCAGCCTTCCCGATGGCAACAGCTACATATTGATCCTTGGCTTTGTCTATTTTTGATTCTAAATGCAATGCTTGGTTTAACTGTTTTATACAGTGCTTCCGCTCAAGACGTTGGACTAGTCACTAAACAAGCAATTAGTTTCGCTATTGGCTTTGTCGTGATGTTCAGTTTGGCTCAGAT